>CAIKTR010000034.1 GCA_903830425.1 uncultured Opitutia bacterium | reverse complement strand
GGCCGGGGGACGCGGCCAACCTGCTCGCGCTCGGCGAGGCCTGGCTGGCCGCGGGCCAGCCGGGGGCGGCGCTGGCGGTGGCGGAGGCACTGCTCCGGCTGCGGCCGGCGGACGGTTCCGCGCTGGCCCTGCTGCGGCACGCCTCGCTGGCGCAGACCGTGGCGCAGGGGAACTGGGAGTCCGCCGGGACGTTCCGCGACAAGCTCAGGAGTTGAGCGTGCGGCGGCGGCGACTCAGGCCGCGGGCCGGGCGGGCGGCCGCTCCGCGACCCAGAGGGCGGCGGCCATCAGGGCGCCGCCGACGAGCAGGCGGGGCAGGTCGGCGTGCTCGCCGAAGAAGAGCAGGGAGCAGGCGACGCCGAGGGGCACCTTGGCGTTGTTGAACACGGCGAGCGTGCCGGCGTTGACGCGGCTCGCGCCCAGGTTCCACCAGAAGAAGCAGGCGCCGGAGGAAATCATGCCGAGGCCGGCCAGCACCGCCCATTGCGCGAGCGTGGGGTGGACCGCCGTCCAGTCGGTGAAAACGCACGAGCCCAGCGCGGCGGTCGCCACCGCGCCGGCCAGGGGGAGGGCGAACACCGCGGCGTCGCTGACCGCCGCGGCCAGCCGGGCGCGCTCCCGCCGCCATGCGAGCTGGCCCGCGGCGAAGCACAGGTTGGAGGCCTGGATCAGCAGGCAGCCCTGGAGCAGGTCGCCCCGCGGCGTGTCCTGGAACCAGACCGCCGCCGATCCGAGCAGGGCGAGGGCGGCGGCGAGCAGGTAGCGCGGGCGGAGGCGGCGCTCGGCCAGCGCGTCGAGCAGCGCCAGATACAGCGGGGTGGTGAGCGTGAACAGCACGACCGCATAGGCCGGCAGGTAAACGTAGGCGCGCTGGTAGAGCAGGTACATCAGCCCGAACTGCACCGCCCCGACCAGCGCGAGCCGCAGTCCCGTGCGCCACGCGACGCGCGCCGGCCGGAACAACGGCAGGAACACCAGCCCGGCCAGCGCCAGCCGCAGCGTGGCGACGGCGGTGCTGTCGAGCCCGGCGAGCTGCCCCTTGATGAGCCCGAAGGAAAAGGCCCAGACGAGGGAGACCAGAAGCAGCAGCGGCATGCGCTTTCTTGTTACAGGAGGACCCGGCGAGGCAAGGCCGGAGGGTCGGGCCCGCCGCGCCCGGGTCGGGTCAGACGCGGAAGAGGGCGCCGAGCTTCTTGCCCAGCAGGACGCTCAGCCCGGCGATGGTGATGCCGAGGAACACCATCGCCCAGACGCCGAGCGCGCTGGCGATGAACTTGCCGTCGCCGAGCAGCTGGAAGAGCTCCATGATGGCCTTGGTGATCGGGTAGAAATGCTGCTTCTGGGCGAGGATGAGCGAGTCGCTCACCTCGAGCATGGCGAAGGCGAAGGCCAGCAGGCCGCCGGCGATGAGGTTGGCGGTGATGAGCGGCAGGGTGATCCGGAGCGTCGCCCGCAGCGGCGGGCAGCCGAGGTTCTGGGCGGCCTCCTCGAGGGTCTCGCTGGTCTGCTGGAAGCCGGCGGCGGCGGCGCGGACCACGTAGGGCAGCCGGCGCACCGAGTAGGCGATGACCAGCAGGATCGTCGGGTCGCGCACCGGGTTGAGGAAGGCGAAGAAGCGCCCCTCCTGCGCCATGGCGAGGTAGCCGAAGGCGAGCACCAGGCCCGGCACCGCGAGGGGCAGCATGGCGAGGAAGTCGAGCAGCTGGCGGCCGGCGAGCTTGGAGCGGACCACGACGTAGGCGATGGCGACGCCGAGGACCAGGTCGATGGCGGTGGAGAGGCTGGCGAACTTGAGGCTGTTGGCGATGGCGGGGACGGTGAGGTCGTGCCCGAGGGCGAGGCGGAAGTTGTCGAGGGTGCCGGCGCGCGGCAGGACGGTGGCGTACCATTCGCGGGAGAAGGCGACGAGGATGACGCCGAGGTGGGGCAGCACGGCGCAGCCGATGACCGCGGCGAAGAGGGCGGTGCAGAGCAGCGCCGGACCGCGGGGCAGGGCGCGCGGCCCGCCGGCGCTGGTGGCCTTGGCCATCATCGCATGGCCGTCGTGGCCGAACAGGCCCTTGCCCACGGCGTAGATCGAGAGGGAGCTGGCGAGCATCAGGGCGACCAGCGCGTAGGGGAACGGGTTGCCGCCGATGTCCCGCAGGCCGTAGTAGATCTGGACGCTGGTCACGCGGGCATAGTCAAAGACCAGGGGCGTGCCGAGCTCGGTGAACGACCAGATGAAGACGATGGTGCCGCCGGCGAACAGGCCCGGCTTGATCAGGGGCACGGTGATTTTCCAGAAGCGGCGCCAGCCGGTGCAGCCGAGGTTCTCGGCGGCCTCCTCCATCGCGGGATCGATGTTGGCCAGCGCGGCGACGGCGTTGAGGTAGATGATGGGGTAGAGGGACAGCCCCTCGACGAGGGCGATGCCCCAGAACTGGTTGGCGGCAAACCAGTCGAAGGTCCATCCGGCCGGGCGCAGCCCCAGCTGGATGATCAGGGCGTTGAGCGCGCCGTACTGCCCGAAGATCTGCCGGATCCCGATTGCCCCGACGAACGGCGGCAGGATCATGGGGATGAGCACCAGCGAGCTGAGCAGGTTTTTCCCGGGAAACCGGAAGCGGTCGCTGAGGAAGGCCAGCGGGAGCGCGAGCAGGAGCGCCAGGCTTGTCGTCGCGCAGGCGAGCAGGAACGAGTTGACCAGCCCGGCGCGGTAGGTCGGGTCGGCGAGCAGCGCGGTGACGTAGGCCAGCGTCAGGTGGCCGTCCGCGTTCACGAAGCCGCCCTTGAGGATCTGGGTGATGGGCCAGAGGAAAAACACCGCGAAGAAGGCCGCGGTGAAGGCGAAGACGATGCGCGCCAACGTTTTTGACATCGGGCGCAGTGTGGCGCCGGCCGGTTGCGCCGGGCAAGGCGGAAGTCGCGCCGGGCCCCGCGGCCAGCGGGTTCGGCGGACGCCCGGGCGGCGGGGCGCGTGCCGCAAGGGGGCAGTTGACAGGCCGAGTCGGCGACCTGTAGCTGGGGCTACAACATGCCCATGCTGCTGCAGTCCGCGGAGGCCGGATACCACGGCACGGTGAGCCCATGAGCGACACCCCGTCCACCCCCCCTGAGCCCACGGGCGGCTGGCGCCAGACGCCGGCGGGCCGGAGCCTGCCCGAATCGCACGGCACCCTGGCGGTGCCGGCCGGCGCCGGGTTCTGGCGGAAGCTGCTCGCCTTCTCGGGCCCGGGCTACCTCGTGGCGGTCGGC
The DNA here is from genome assembly GCA_903830425.1 of uncultured Opitutia bacterium. Classification (GTDB taxonomy): domain Bacteria; phylum Verrucomicrobiota; class Verrucomicrobiia; order Opitutales; family Opitutaceae; genus Opi-474. Next base: position 12,930 of record CAIKTR010000034.1, on the reverse strand, counting down.
TACATGGACCCGGGCAACTGGGCGACCGACCTCGCGGGCGGCTCGCGCTTCGGCTACACGCTGCTGAGCGTCATTCTGCTCTCCAACCTGATGGCGATCCTGCTCCAGTCGCTCTGCCTGAAGCTCGGCATCGTGACCGGCCGGGACCTGGCCCAGGCCTGCCGCGACCACTACTCACGGCCCGTGGCCCTGGGGCTCTGGCTGCTGTGCGAGGCCGCGATCTGCGCCTGCGACCTCGCCGAGGTGATCGGCACCGCCATCGCGCTCAACCTCCTGTTCGGCCTGCCGCTCGTCTGGGGCGTGTGCCTCACCGCCCTGGACGTGCTCGTCGTGCTCTGGCTCACCCAGCACGGCTTCCGCTGGCTGGAGGCCCTGGTCGTGTCCCTCATCCTGATCATCGGCCTCTGCTTCGGGCTGGAGATCCTGTTCGCCCGCCCGGCGCTGCGGGACGTGCTCGGCGGATTTCTGCCGACGGCGCAGATCCTGCGGGACCCCGCGATGCTCTACATCGCGATCGGCATTCTCGGGGCCACGGTCATGCCGCACAACCTCTACCTGCACTCGTCGATCGTGCAGACGCGGAAGTACGAGCCGGACGCCCGCGGCAAGCGGGAGGCGATCAAGTTTGCCACGATCGACTCGACGGTGGCGCTGATGTTCGCGCTCTTCATCAACGCCGCGATCCTGATCGTCGCGGCGGCGACCTTCCACCAGCAGGGGCGGCGGGACGTGGCGGAGATCCAGGAGGCCTACCAGCTGCTTTCCCCCATGCTGGGGGTGGGCCTGGCGGGCACGCTGTTTGCCGTGGCGCTGCTGGCCTCGGGCCAGAACTCCACCCTGACCGGCACGCTCGCCGGGCAGATCGTGATGGAGGGCTTCCTCAACGTCCGACTGCGCCCCTGGCTGCGCCGGCTGATCACCCGGGGGCTCGCCATCATCCCGGCCGCGCTCGTCTCCGGCCTCTACGGCGTGAGCGGGGCGGCCAAGCTGCTGGTGCTCAGCCAGGTGGTGCTCAGCCTGCAGCTGCCGTTTGCCGTCATCCCGCTGGTGAAGTTCACCAGCGAGAAGGCCAAGATGGGCGAGTTCGCCAACCCGCCGTGGGTGAAACTGCTCGCCTGGACCACCGCCGCCGTCATCGTCGGCCTCAACCTCAAACTCCTGCTCGACTGCTCCGGCCTGACCGGAGGCGCGGGCCCCTGAGCATGTACCGCCGAATCCTAGTCGCCCTGGAGAATGGACGCGCCGATGACACCCTCGTGCCGCACATCGCGGCCCTGGCGCACCGCCTGGGCTCCGAGCTCCTGCTGGTCCATGTCGCCGACGGGTGGGCGGCCCGCAATTTCGACCAGCTCAAGCTGGCCGAGTCGGACGAGATGAAGGCGGACCGCGCCTACCTGACCGGCGTGGCGGAGCGGCTGCGGGGCGCCGGCCTGACGGTCACGGCGGAGCTCGCGCTCGGCAACCCGCCGACGGAGATCCTCCGGACGGCGGCGGCCCGGGGCTGCGACCTGATCGCGATGACTTCCCACGGCCACAAGCTCATCGGCGATTTCCTGCACGGCAGCACGATCGAGCAGGTGCGGCACAACACGATGATTCCCCTCCTCGTGGTGCGCGCCGGCAGCGGTCCGGCCGCGCCGGCCTGAGTCCGGTTGCGGGCCCGGCGGTTCAGGCGGCGAAGTGCTGCAGCGCCCACGGCACGACCGCGCTCGGGGCGGCGGGCAGCACGATCTGCAGGCCGGTGCTCAGGCCGGAGGCCAGGGGCACGGGGACCGTGAGCACCGGCCACCCGCCAATGCTCGCCGGGGCGGTCAGCGCCAAGATCCGGCCGCGGTTGGCGGCCGTGCAGTCCGCCTTGGCCAGCGCCGCACAGGGGGAGGCGGGCAGGACCAGAAAATCGTAGGTGCGGAAAAAATCCCGCCCGGCGGTCCGGAGCGCGGCGGTGGCGCGCTGCGCGGCCTCGCGCTGGGCGGCGGTCAGGGCCTGCCGGCGCTGGAGGCGCTGCCAGACGCCCGGGTCGTAGCGCGCCTGAAAGCGGTCGGCCCAGCCGCGGTGCACCGCCCAGGCCTCGTCCGCGACCACGGTGTTGTAGGTGTCCACCGCCGGGGCAAACGCCGCCAGCAGCGCGGAGCGTGTCAGGGCATCGGCGGGCGGGGCGAGGCGCGCGGCGGCGGCGGCGCAGGCCGCGGCGACCTCGGGGTCGAGGCCGGGGAGGGCGAGGAAGCATCCGACCGGGGGGCGCCCGGCCGCGGTCCCGCCGAGCAGGGCGGCGGTGGCGGTCGCCAGGTCGGCCGCCGTGGCCGTGAACCAGCCGGCGGTGTCGTAGCTCGGGGCCAGCGGAAACGCGTCGGCGATCAGGGGTTCCCGGGGCGCGCCGCGAAAGCCGAAGAGCCCGCAGAAGGCCGCGGGCAGCCGCACCGAGCCGCCGGTGTCGCTGCCGAGCGCGAGCGGCGCGATGCCCGCCGCCACCACGGCGGCGGAGCCGCTGCTGGAACCGCCGGTGGTCCGGCCGGGAAACCGCGGATGCTCGCAGTCGCCGTAGTGCGGGTTTTCCCCCGTGATGCCGTAGGCGAACTCATGGAGGTGGGTCCGGCCGGCGAGCACGGCCCCGGTCCCGCGCAGCCGGCGCACCAGGGCGCCATCGGCCGGGGGGGCGGGCCGCACCTCCGGCAGAAAAGTCGAACCGGCGAACATGGGCCGCCCCGCGACCGCGAAGAGATCCTTCAGAAAGTAGGGCACGCCGCCGAGCGGGGCGCCCCGGTCCGACTGGGCAAACGTGTCCGCGAGCGCGGCCTCGTCCGGCAGGTCGGCGACGACGGCCCGCTGCTGGCCGGGCGCCAGCCGGGTCCGGACGCGGTGGTGCACCTCGCGGGCGGCGGCCGCCGGGGAGAGTTGCTGCCAGTCGCGAAACGTCATGGGGCGAGCCTCCGCGAATCCGCCGCCGGACGCAATCCCCGGCGGGCGCGGGCGTCCCGGTTGGCGCCGCGCCCGCCCGGCCTCGTTGCACTTGGGGCTCGCGCTGGCCGGCGGTCGCTTTCCAATGCCCGCATGAGGTTTGTCCGACCTGCTCTCTGCTGTCTGGCCCTGGCCCTCGCGCTGGGCGGTTGCGCCCGCCCGACCCCGTCGGCCGCGCCCGCCGCCGGGGGGCTGCGCCGGATTGTGCTGCAGTCCGACTGGTTCCCGCAGGCGGAGCACGGCGGCTTTTATCAGGCGCTGGCCAAGGGATATTACCGCGAGGCGGGCCTCGACGTGGAGATCCTGCCGGGCGGGCCGGGCGCGACGATCAAGCTGAGCGTGGCCAAGGGGGTCGCGGACTTCGGCCTGTACCGGAGCGACGACGCGATCGTGGCGGCGAGCCGCGGCCTGCCGCTGCTGATCGTGGCGGCCGTCCTGCAGCACGATCCGGAGGGCCTGCTGGTGCACGACGCGAGCCCGGTGCGGACGCTCCGCGACCTGGACGGCCGCAGCGTGATCGCGCCGCCGAGCATGACCTGGATTCCCTACGTGCAGCAGAAATACGGGATCAAGTTCGACCTGCGGCCGCTGAACTACGGGCTGGCGGTCTTCCTCGGGGACCCGACCACGATCCAGCAGTGCATGCTGACGAGCGAGCCGTTCTTCGCGCGGCAGCACGGGGCCCGCGTCCGGGTCGTGCGCCTGGCGGACTCCGGCTACGATCCCTACCACGTGCTGATGTGCCGGCGGGAGCTGGCGCGGACCAGCCCCGCGGCGGTGCGGGCGTTTGTGGCCGCCTCGCTCCGGGGCTGGCGCGACTACCTGGAGGGCGACCCCGCGCCGGCCTTCGCCCTGATCCGGCAGCGCAACCGCCAGATGTCGCTCGAGCAGCTCCGGTTTTCCCGCGGGGAGCTGATCGCGAACGCGCTGGTGACCGGCGAGGCGTCCCGCGGCGAGGCGATCGGCCAGCTTTCGCTCGAGCGGATCCAGCGGCAGATCGACGCCCTGACCGAGTTCAAGATCGTCGAGCAGCCCGTCAGCGCGGCGGCGGTGGCGACCCGGGCGTTCCTGCCGGACGCGCTGCGCTGATAACCTTTGTCACCGGCGCGGTTTTCCCCCAGCGTTTCCCCATGAATCCTGAAGCCCAACTGGCCGCCCTCGGCCTGACCCTCCCGCCCCCGCCCGCCGCCGCCGGCAGCTATGTGCCCACCGTGCGCACGGGGAACCTGCTCTACTGCGCCGGCACGATCTGCCTGGTCGGGGGGCAGATGACGCACCTCGGGCAGGTGGGCAAGGAGCAGACGGTGCAGACGGGCAGCCAGGCGGCCCAGGTCTGCGCCCTCAACACGCTCGCCAACATCAAGGCGGCGGTCGGCTCGCTCGACCAGGTGGCGCGGATCGTGTTCGTCAGCGGCTTCGTGAACGCGATCGACGGCTTCGCCGACAGCCCGGCGGTGATCAACGGCGCCAGCGACCTGTTCGTGAAGGTGTTCGGCGAGGCCGGCAAGCATGCCCGCGCCGCCGTGGCGGTGAACGGCCTGCCGAAGGGCTCCACCACCGAGATCCAGGTGGTGGTCGAGCTGAAGCACTAGGGTGGGCGGCCCCGCCGCGCGGCGAAAAATCCAGTTGGCGGCCGCGCCATCCGCCGCACACTGGGGCCCGATATTTTTGCCTTCCGCCTGACCCCGGGCTCCCGGATTAATCCGCTTCCCGGGTGCCCCGCTTAACCCCACCCCGACCCGCATGAAACCGCTTGCCGCCCTCCTCGCCGCGCTGCTGCTCACCGCGACCGCCGCCGCGCAGACCTACGAGATCGCCGTCATTCCCAAGGGGACGACGCATGAGTTCTGGAAATCGATCCACGCCGGCGCCTGCGCCGCCGCCGCCGAGCTCCAGGCCGAGGGGGTGACGGTGCACGTGATCTGGAAGGGGCCGCTGCGCGAGGACGACCGCGAGCAGCAGGTGCAGGTGGTGGAGAATTTCACTGGGCGGCGCGTCAGCGGCATCGTGCTGGCGCCGCTCGACGCCCGCGCGCTGGTCGCCCCGACCGAGGCGGCGGTGCGGGCGGGCATCCCGGTCGTGATCATCGACTCGGCGCTCAACTCCGCGGCCCCGGTCAGCACCGTCTCGACGGACAACTACCGGGGCGGCGTCCTCGGGGCGCGCCGGCTGGGCGCGCTGCTCGGCGGGCGGGGCAAGGTCATCCTCCTGCGCGTCCTGGCCGGCTCGGCCAGCACCGAGCAGCGCGAGGCGGGCTTCCTCGACACGGTGGCGCGGGAGTTTCCCGGCCTCCAGATCCTCTCCAGCGACCAGCATGCCGGCGCCACCCGCGACACCGCCTACCGGACCGCGCAGAACCTGCTCAACCGGTTCGGCCGCGACGTGACCGGCATCTTCGCCCCCAACGAGTCCTCCGCGACCGGCATGCTGCTGGCGCTGAAGGATGCGGGGCTGGCCGGCGGCAAGGTGCGGCTGGTGGGCTTCGACAGCGGCACGCAGACCGTGGCCGCGCTGAAGTCCGGCGACCTCCAGGGCCTGGTGGTCCAGAGCCCGTTCCGCATGGGCTACCTCGGCGTCAAGACCGTGGTGGCCAGCCTGCGCGGCGCGCAGGTGGACCGGGTGATCGACACCGGCTGCGGGCTGGTGACGCGCGAGAACCTGGACCAGCCGGAAATCGCCGAGCTGCTCCACCCCCCGCTGGAGCGGTACCTGAAGTGACCCGGCCCGCGGCGCCGCGCCGCCGGGCCCCTGGCTTGACCGCAGCATGACCCCCCCGCGCCTTCGCCTCTCCGGCCTCCGCCGCGCCTTCGGGGCCACCCAGGCGCTGCGGGACGTCTCGCTGGAAATCGCGGCCGGCGAGGTGCACGCCGTGGTCGGGGAGAACGGGGCGGGCAAGAGCACGCTGATGAACATCCTCAGCGGGGCGCTCCGGCCGGACGGCGGGGCGATCGCGCTGGACGGGGCGGCCTACGCGCCGCGCGACACGCTGGAGGCCCGCCGTCGCGGGATCGCGATGATCCACCAGGAGCTGAGCCTGGCGCCGCACCTCAGCGCCTGGGAGAACATCATGCTCGGCGCCGAGCCGCAGCGGGGCGGCTGGCTGCGGCGCCGCGAGGCCCAGGCCCGGGCGCGGGCCGCGCTGGACCGGCTGGGGCACGGGCACCTGGAGCTGGCCCGGCCCGCCGGCCGCTTTTCCATGGCGGAGCAGCAGATCATCGAGATCGCCCGGGCGCTGCGCACCGAGCCCCGCGTGCTGATCATGGACGAGCCGACCAGCAGCCTGGCGCAGGCCGACACGGAGCGCCTGTTCGCCGTCATCCGCCAGCTGCGGGACCGCGGGGTGAGCGTGATCTACATCAGCCATTTCCTCGAGGAGGTGCAGCGCGTGGCGGACCGGTACACCGTGCTCAAGGACGGCCAGAGCGTGGGGAGCGGCCGGCTGGCGGAGACCTCGCTGCCGCAGCTGGTCCGGCTGATGGTGGGGCGGGACGTGACGGAGCTGTACCCGGCCCGGGTGCCCCGGCCCGGGCGGCCGGTGCTCGCCGCCGCCGGACTGCAGGCCGGGCCGCGGCTGACAGGCGCGGACCTGACCGTGGCGGAGGGGGAGATTGTCGGGGTGGCGGGGCTGGTCGGCGCCGGCCGGACGGAGCTGGTGCGGGCGCTGTTCGGCCTTGAGCGGTGCGCGGGCGGCGTGGTGACGCTGGCCGGGCGGGTGGTGACGGGGCAGTCGCCGCGGGCGAGCTGGCGGGACGGGCTGGGATTTCTCAGCGAGAACCGCAAGGAGGAGGGCCTGATGCTGTCGCTCTCGGTGGCGGAGAACACGGCCCTGCCGAAGCTCGGGCACTTTGGCCGGCTGGGCTGGATCCAGCGCGGCCGCCTGGCGGCGGCGGCGCAGACCGGGATGGACCGGCTGGGGATCAAGGCCCGCGATCCGGCGCAGCGCGTGGGCGAACTCTCCGGCGGCAACCAGCAGAAGGTGGCGCTGGCCCGGCTGCTCGAGTACCCGGCGCGGATTTTCCTCCTCGACGAACCCACCCGCGGGATCGACGTCGGGAGCAAGGCGCAGATCTACGAGCTGGTCGCCGGCCTGGCCCGCGAGGGCCGCGCGGTGGTGCTGGTCAGCTCGTACCTCCCGGAACTTTTCGGCCTGTGCGACCGCATCGCCGTGATGCGGCGCGGCGCGCTGGTGGACTGCCGGGCCCGCGGGGAGTGGACGGAGGCCTCGCTCCTGGCCGCGGCGGTGGGGACGACCGCGTAAAAGGAACCCCGCCCGCCCCGCCATGCCGCCCGCCCCAAAGAATCCAGTTGAAGGCCGCCGCCACCCGGGACGAACTCTCCGGGGATGCCCCGCCGCCTTCCGTCCCCGCCGCCCGCGCCGCGCCGCGCCTGATCCCCGGCCATGAACCTGAAATCCCTCCTCACCCGGCTGGGGCCGTTCCTGGGACTGCTGCTGGTGATCGCGCTGTTCTCGCTGTCGCCCGAGGTGCGCGGCTACTTTCTGACCTACGCGAACTTCAAGATCATCCTCACCCAGACCGTGATCGTCGCGATCGGCGCGCTCGGCATGACGCTGATCATCGTGAGCGGCGGGATCGACCTGAGCGTGGGCTCCAGCATCGCGTTCACCAGCGTGGTCGGCGCGCTGCTGATCCAGCTGGGCTGGCCCACCGCGGCGGTGGTGCTGGCGGTCGTCGCCGCGGGCGCGGGCATCGGGCTGCTCAACGGCGTGGCGATCGCCGGCCTGCGGATGATGCCCTTCATCATCACGCTCGGCATGCTCGGCGTGGTGCGCGGCGCGGCCAAGTGGCTGGCGGCCAATGAAACCGTCAACTACGACACCTCGGTGATCAACCGCTGGATGACGACGCCCGACCCGTTCAGCCGCGCGCTGCCGGCGGGGGCCTGGGTCGCGCTGGTGGCGGCGGCGGGGACGGCGGTCCTGCTCCGGCAGACCGTGTTCGGCCGGCACGTGTTTGCGCTCGGCTCGAACGAGGCGACGGCGCGGCTGTGCGGCGTGGCGACGGTGCGGACGAAGATCCTGATCTACGCGGCGGCCGGGGCGTTCTTCGGGCTGGCGGGCCTGATGCAGCTGTCGCGCCTGCGGCAGGGCGACCCGACGGTGGCGGTGGGGCTGGAGCTCGACATCATCGCGGCGGTGATCATCGGCGGCGCCAGCCTGAGCGGCGGGGTCGGCACGGTGCTCGGCTCGATGATCGGCGCCCTGATCATGGCGGTGCTGCGCAACGGCTCGCAGCAGATGGGCTGGCCGACCTATTTCCAGGAGATCATCATCGGCGTGGTGATCATCGCCGCGGTGTTCCTCGACCGGCTGCGGCAGGCCCGCAGCGCCTAGGCCGGCGGCCGGCTAGTCGAGTTGCTTGACCAGGATCTTGGCGTTGCGGCCGCTGTCGTCGTACAGCTTCAGCCGGGCCTCGGGCAGCACCTCCTTGGTGGCCTCCGCAAAGCCGCAGACGTTGGTGAAGAAGCCGAAACTCTGGGTGGAGAGGGCGATCACGCGGGTGGCGCCGCGCTCCTTGGCCATCAGGCACGCGTACTCGACCATCTTCTTGCCGATGCCGCGGTTGTGGTAGAACGGCAGCACGTAGAGCGAGCCGACCTCCGCGAGGTCGGGGCAGTCGGGGTAGAAGTAGAGCGTGACGCAGGCGATGATGTTCTCGTCGACCTCGAAGACAAAGAACTGGTCGATGTTCTTCTCGATCGCCTGCTGGGTGCGGTGGAGCAGCTCCTCGCGGCGGACGGCGTTGCGCGTCAGGTTGTAGATCAGCCGCACGTCGCTCCGCTTGGCCGTGCGGATCTGCTGGTAGTCGTTGCCGTAGACCAGCGAGCCCACGCCCTCGCTGGAGAAGATCTCGTTGATCAGGCCGTCGAAGATCCGGCCGTCCACGATGTGCACGCGCGGGGTGCCGGTCTCGATCGCCTTGACCGCATGCGCGGCCTTGCTCCGGGCCGGCTCGGCAATCAGCTCGGGCTTGTCCCGCAGGATGGTCCGCAGGGCGTCGACGGAAATCTCCCGGCGCACCTCGCCGTTGATCTCCAGGCCGCCCGAGGGCGTCAGGTAGATGATCTTGGTGGCGTGCAGCGCCTCGGCCAGCTCGGCGGCGAGGAGGTCGGAGTTGACGCGGAGGGACTTGCCGTCCGGGCCGAAGGCCACCGGGGCGACGATCGGCACGACCTGCTGGCTGATCAGCTCGCCGAGGAAGTCCTTGTCGATCCGCTCCACCCGGCCGGTGAGCTGCTGGTCGACGCCCTTGATGATGCCGACGGGCAGGGCGCGGATGGAATTGGTGATCGCGCACTTCAGGCTGTTCTGGGTGAGGCCCTCGAGCAGCACGTGGGAGACGCGCGAGGAGGCCCGGATGGCGAGGTCGAGGGTGGCGGCGTCGGTCAGGCCCGTGCCGTAGGCGTCGCTGATCGGCACGTTGCGCAGGGCGGCGAGCTCAATGAGCTGCTGGCCGATGCCGTGCACGAGGACGACCTTGATCGCGAGGCTGCGGAGGACGGCGATGTCGACCAGCAGGTTGCCGAGGTTCTCGTCGGCGACGATCGCGCCGTCGATGGCGATGATGAAAATCTGGCCCTGGAAGCGCGGGACGTACTTCAGGATGCCGCGGAGGTCCGTGGGCTTGATCGTCGTGGCGATGGCGCTGGACGCGGGAGGCGGGGGGGTGGGGCCAGGGCCGGTGCTCATCAGGGTGGGGGGAGGAAGCGCAGTTCTCGACGATGCGGCGCGGCGCGTCAATGCACTTGCAGCGCCCAGGCCCGCGAGGACTGGGCCCCGACCAGGGTCACCCGGTAGCGGCCGGGCTTGAGGGCGCCGGCGGGGACGGTGAGCCGGATGAGGCTCTCGCGGTTCCGCGCCAGCAGGGCGCCGGCGAGCCGGTCGAAGTCCGGCGCCACGATGATCTCCTCCCCGCGCACATACAGGTCGGCGCCGGCGAGCTGCTGCTTGTGGTCGGGGAGGGTGCAGCGGAACCCGATGGGGTAGGCGAAGAGGGAGCTGACGGCGGGCGCGGCGGCGACGCTCACGATCTCGGCGGGCAGTTGGGGCTGGTCGACGAGGGTCGCGCGCAGGGCGGGGGGCAGGCCGGCGGGGGCCGCGGCGGTCGCGGCGCCGGCGCCCGGGGCGCCCGGGTCCACCGGCAGCTCGGCCAGGAGGCTGACGCGCTGGTACCCGGCGGAGAGGAGCCGCTTGGTGTTGGCGCGGTCCTTGAGGTCGGAGTACGGCTGGAAGGCGGGGCCCGGCTTGCGGTAGTGCAGCGTCAGGTAGGTGTACGCGCCGATGCCGAGGAGGATCACGAGGAGGATCCACTTCATCGGCCAGGGGGGGCGGGAGGCGGCGGGCATGGGATGGCCGGGATTAACCCCGGCCCGGGCGGCGGTCGCAAATAAATTTGCGCCGGCGCGCGCGGGCTGATTTCTTGCCCAACTTCATGAAACTCTGGTCGCAGTACTTCATCCCCACGCTCAAGGAGAGCCCGGCGGACGCCGAAATCGCCTCGCACAAGCTGCTCATCCGCGCGGGCCTGGTGCGCAAGCTGGGCGGCGGACTCTACACCTACCTGCCCCTCGGGCTGCGCGTGATGCAGAAGCTGACCCAGATCTGCCGCGAGGAGATGGAGCGCGCGGGCGGGATCGAGCTGCAGATGCCGCACCTGCACCCGGCGGAGAACTGGCAGCAGGGGCCGCGCTGGGCCGCCGCGCGCGAGATCATGTTCCGGGCGGACAGCGCCGGGGACGGCAAGCGCGGGCCGCGGGAGCCGGAGTTGGTCCTCGGGCCGACGCACGAGGAGGTCATCACGCCGCTGGTGAAGGCGGAGATCACCAGCTACCGCGACCTGCCCAAGAACTTCTTCCAGATCGCGACCAAGTTCCGCAACGAGATCCGCCCGCGCTTCGGCCTGATGCGGGCCCGGGAGTTCGTGATGATGGACGCCTACTCCTTCGACCCGACGGACGAGGGGGCGATCCGGAGCTACCACGCGATGAAGGCGGCGTACGAGGCGTTTTTCCGGCGCATCGGGGTGCGCGCGATCGCGGTCGAGGCCGACACCGGCGTGATGGGCGGGAGCTTCTCGCACGAGTTCATGATCCCGGCGGAGATCGGGGACGACGACGTGATCTACAACGAGGCCAGCGGCTACGCGGCCAACCGCGAGAAGGCGACCAGCGCCCTCGTCCCGGCCGACCTGCCGGACGCGGCGCCGGTGGGCGCGCGGGAGGAGTTTGCCACGCCGGGCGCGGTGACGATCGCCGCGCTCGAGGCGGCGCCGTACGGCGTCGCGGCCGACCAGCAGTTCAAGACCCTCGTCTACGTGGGCGACGGCAAGCTGTTCCTGGTGGTGCTGCGCGGCTGCGACGAGCTGGAGGAGGCGAAGCTGGGCGCGCTCGGCTTCGGGGTGTTCCGCCCGGCCACGGCCGAGGAGATCGCGCCGGTCATGGGCGCCAAGCCCGGCAGCCTCGGCGCGATCCAGGGCACGATCCAGGACCCGGCCGCGCTCGCGGGCATCTTCGCCGACCAGGCCATCCGCCTCATCGGCAACGGGGTGACGGGCGCCAACCGGGACGGCTTCCACGTCCGCCACGTCAATGTGGCGCGCGACCTCGCGGTCACGAAATTCGGCGACTTCCGGCGCGTGCGCCCGGGCGAGCCGGACCCGAGGTCGGGCCAGCCGCTGCAGGTGCGGCGCGGCATCGAGGTGGGCCACATCTTCAAGCTGGGGACGAAGTACTCGGAGACGTTCGGGGCGGTCTACACCGACGACCAGAAGCAGAACCACCCGATGGTGATGGGCTGCTACGGCATCGGCATCAGCCGCACGCTGCAGGCGGTGATCGAGCAGGGGCACGACGCCGACGGCATCGTCTGGCCGTGGGCGGTGGCGCCGTTCCAGGTGCTCATCTGCGTGCTCGACCCGCAGCTGCCGGAGGCGATGGAGGTGGCGCGGACGCTCGCCGTCGCGGCGGAGCAGGCCGGGGCGGAAGTCCTGGTCGACGACCGGGTGGAGCGGCCCGGGGTGAAATTCAAGGATGCCGACCTGATCGGCATCCCGCTGCGCCTGACGGTGGGCGGCCGGGGGCTCAAGGAGGGCCTGGTCGAGCTGAAGGGGCGGAGCCAGCGGGAGGTGGTCAAGGTGCCGCTGGCCGAGGCGGCCGCCCGCGTGACGGCCGCGGTGCACGAAGCCCAGGCGAACGCATGAGGGACGCGTCGGCGAACCTCCCCGGCTCCCCGTCGCCCCAGGCCGAGACCGCGCTGGGGCTGCAGGGCCGCTGGCGCGTGGTGGTGCTGAACGACCCGGTCAACCTGATGGCCTACGTCGTGCTGGTCTTCCGCAAGGTCTTCGGGTTCGACGAGCCGACGGCCCGCCGGCACATGCTCGAGGTGCACGAGCGCGGCCGGTCCGTCGTGTGGTCCGGCCTGCGGGAAAAGGCCGAGGCGTACGCCTTCACGCTGCAGCAGTGGCACCTCACCACCGTGCTCGAGTCCGATGAAGCGCCTTGAAGTGAAGCTGTCCCTGGCGGTGGTCGCGCCGCTGCTCGACGTGATCAAGGGCATGGCGGAGAGCCTCCGCGGCAGCCTCGCGGCCCCGCTGGGCGTGGCGGACCTCGACGCCGAGTTTGCCACCGCCTGGGCCGACGAGCTGGTGGCGGCGCAAAACGACGACGTGCAGGCGCTGCTGGCGCTGTTCGACGCGAATTTTTTCGCCGAGGGTCTCATCGCCTTCGACGCGACCAACGCCGAGCCGATCATCCGGGCCACGGCGGCGCTGCGGCTGCGGCTGCGGGGCTACTACCTCACGCCGCTGGCCGACGAGGCGCTGGAGAGCGGTCAGATCGAGCTGGCCCAGCTCGACGAGTCGCTCCGCAAGCCGTTCATGTGCTATCTCTTTCTCGCGACGATCCAGGAGCTCATCATCCAGCAGCTGGACGAGCGCGACCCGGAGCCGCCGGCCGACG
>CAIKTR010000033.1 GCA_903830425.1 uncultured Opitutia bacterium | reverse complement strand
GGCGAACTCATCCACGCCTTCAGCGGGCCGCTCGCCATGCGCGCCACCGTCTTCGACCTGCTCCGGGCCCCGTGGTACCATCCGACCCTGGCCGAGATCATCACCTACCCGCTGGAGGAGCTCGCCGACCAGATCCGGCCGCCCACCAAGCCGGCCTGACCGGCCCTAGGGTAGCGCCGGTCAGCTTTTGTCAGCCGTCCGCGCGATTGTGAGGAGGTCGCGGAGCTCGACCCGCTCCTCGTACAGCGCCTTGCCCACAATCACCCCGTCGAGCCGGAGGTGACGCTGCGCCAGCTGGGCCAGTTCGAGCACATCCTCGCGCCGGCTCACCCCGCCACTGGCGATCACGCGGAACTTTCCCGCGTTCAGCATCGCCTCCTGCGCCGCGAAATTCGGCCCGGTCAGCATGCCGTCCGTGCCGATGTCCGTGTAAATCAGCGTGCGCACGCCCACCGCGTCCATCCGCCGGGCCAGGTCCAGGGCGGTCGTGCCCGTGGTGTCCACCCAGCCCTTCACCGCGACCCGGCCATCCTTCGCATCGATGCCCACCGCGATTTTTTCCCCGAAGGCCTGGACGAGGTCAGCCACGAAGGCCTCGCTTTCCGCCGCCCGGGTGCCGATCACCACGCGGCGCACGCCCAGCGCCAGCGCCCGCTCCACCGCGGCGCGCGTGCGCAGGCCCCCGCCGAGCTGCACCTGCAGGCCCAGCGCCGCGATCGCCCCCACCACCGCCTGATTCTGCGGCTCGCCGGCAAAGGCGCCGTCGAGGTCCACCACATGCACCCAGTCCGCCCCGGCGGCCCGGAACTGCGCGGCAACCTCGGCCGGATTCTCGGCGTAGCGGGTCTCCTGGTCGGCGCGGCCCTGCGTCAGCCGCACGCAGCGGCCGCCCTTGATGTCGATGGCGGGATAGATGGTCACAATCCCCAAGGACTCACGCAAAGCGGCCCGGAGGCAAAGAAGAAATTTCCTTTGCGCCGCGCCCGAGTTGCGCGAGCGTTCCGGCATGCCCGACTATCAAGCCCCCCGCTTCCTCACGGAGCTGCTCCACGCCCGCTCCCCCTCCGGCTACGAATCCGAGGCCCAGGCCGTCTTTGACCGCCATGTGCAGCCGGCCGCCGACACCTACGTCAAGGATGCGCTGGGCAACCGCCTCGCCACCCTCAACCCCGCGGGCGATCCCGTGCTGATGCTGGCCGGCCACCTCGACGAGCTCGGGCTGATCATCACCTACGTCAACAAGGACGGCTTCATCTATTTCGACACGATCGGCGGCCATGACCGCAGTGTCATCTCGGGCCGCCGGGTCCTCATCCAGACCGCCGCCGGGCTGGTCAAGGGCGTGACCGGCAAGCGGGCGATCCACCTGATGGATGACGCGGACCGCAAGAAGGTGCCGGAGATTCACGAGATTTGGATCGATATCGGCGCCCGCACCAAGGCGGAGGCGCTCGCCCGCATCGCCATCGGCGACGTCGCGACCTACGACCACGAATTCGAGCTCTTTCACGGCAGCATCGGCGCCGCGCGCGCCTTCGACAACAAGGTGGGCGCCTACATCGTCGGCGAGACCCTGATCCGCCTCGCGCGGGACAAGAAGAAGCTCGCGGCCAAGATCGTGAGCGTCGGCACCTCCCAGGAGGAGATCGGCGTCCGCGGCGCCACCACGGCGGCCTACGCGGTCAACCCGCACATCGCCGTGGCCGTCGATGTCGGCCACGCCACGGATCATCCGGACTGCGACAACCGCAAGTACGGCGAGACGAAGCTCGGGGGCGGCCCGATCATCTGCCGCGGCGCGAACATCAACCCCAAGATTTACCAGCGCCTCCTCGCCGCGGCCAAGAAAGCGAAGATCCCCTTCCAGCTAGAGGCGGATCCGCGGCCGACGGGCACGGACGCCCGCGCCATCCAGATGGGCCGGGGCGGCGTCGCGACCGGCCTGGTCTCGATTCCCCTGCGCTACATGCACACGCCCAGCGAGGTCGTCGACCTGGAGGACGTGGAGCGCTGCGTCCGCCTGCTGGTGGAGTTCGCCAAGGGACTCGAAAAGGGCGACTACGCCCACTGGTGAACCGGGCCGGGCCCGGTCAGGCCGGCCGGGCGATGACCGGCCCCGCCGCGGGCTTACGCCGCGTCTTGCGTCGACTCGGGCTTGCCGGCCCGGCGCAGCGTCGGGCGGCGGCGCCCGGCGACCACCGCGGCGTCGATCACGACTTCCGTGACGTCATCGCGCTGGGGCAGCTCGTACATGACCTCGAGCATGAGGTTCTCCATGATCGAGCGGAGCGCCCGGGCGCCGGTCTTGAGCTCGATCGCCTTCGCGGCGATCGCGCGGACCGCGTCGGCGGTGAACTTCAGCCGCACGCCGTCCATCGCGAAGAGCTTGGAATATTGCTTCACCGTCGCGTTCTTGGTCTGGAGGAGAATCTTTTCCAGGTCGGCGATCTTCAGCTGGTCCAGCACGGACACCACCGGGAGGCGGCCGATGAACTCGGGGATCATGCCGAAGCGGATCAGGTCCTCCGGCGCCAGCGACTTCATCATCTCGTCCGGCGCCAGCGCGTCCTCCTGCTGGGCCTTGATGGCGGAGAAGCCGAGGTTGCGCGTGCCCTGCCGGCGCTGAACGATGGCGTCGAGCCCGACAAACGCGCCGCCGCAGATGAAGAGAATGTTCGACGTGTTGATCTGCACGTACTCCTGGTTCGGGTGCTTGCGGCCGCCCTGCGGGGGGACATTGCAGGTCGTGCCCTCGAGGATCTTGAGCAGGGCCTGCTGCACGCCCTCGCCCGACACATCCCGGGTGATGGACACGTTCTCGGTCTTGCGGCCGATCTTGTCGATCTCGTCGATGTAGATGATGCCGCACTCGGCGCGCTTCACGTCGTAGTTCGCGTTCTGCAGCAGCCGGAGCACGACGTTCTCCACATCCTCGCCCACGTAGCCCGCCTCGGTCAGCGTGGTGGCGTCGGAAATCGCGAACGGCACGTCGAGGACCTTCGCCAGCGTGCGCGCCAGCAGCGTCTTGCCGGAACCGGTCGGGCCCACGAGGAGGATGTTGCTTTTCTCGACGTCGACGCCCTCGAACTCGGGCGAGAGCGCCACCGGGTCCTTGGCCGAATCGCCGGCGTTGAAGTTGAGCCGCTTGAAGTGGTTGTAGACGGCCACCGACAAGACCTTCTTGGCGTGGTCCTGGCCGATGACAAAGTCGTCCAGCGTGCGCTTGATCTCGGCGGGCTTGACCAGGCGGAACGCCGGCTTGGCCTCGGTGGCCGGGGCCTTGACCTCCCGGTCGATGATCGTCTTGCAGACGTTGACGCAGGAATCGCAGATGTACACGCCCGGGCCGGCGATGATTTTCTTCACCTCCGACTGCGACTTGCCGCAGAAGGAGCAGAGGGTCATGCGGGAGGACTTGGCCATGGCGAAAGGTGGCGCGCGCGGGGCTCGCGTGTCGAGGGTGCAGTTTGTCCTAACGCGCCGGTCAGGCCGCGCTGGGCACGGCGAGGGTCTGGACCTCGCGGGTGGACTGGACGACGTGGTCGACCAAGCCGTAGGCCTTGGCCTCCTCGGCGCTGAGGTAATAGTCGCGGTCCGAGTCCTTCTCGATCTGCGCGGCGGTCTTGCCGGTGTGCTTCGCGATGGTGTCGTTGAGCGTCTTGCGCCAGCGGAGGATTTCCTTCGCCGCAATCGCGATGTCCGCGGTCTGGCCGCCGGCGCCGCCGCTGGGCTGGTGGATCATCACGCGGCTGTTCGGCAGGGCGAAGCGCTTCCCCTTGGTCCCGGCAGCCAGCAGCACCGTGCTCATGCTCGCCGCCATGCCCACGCAGTAGGTGACAATGTCGCACTGCAGGAAATTCATCGTGTCATAGATGGCCATGCCACCGGTCACGACGCCGCCGGGCGAGTTGATGTAGAAGTGGATGTCCTTCTTCGCGTCCTCCATCTGGAGGTAGAGCATCTGCGCAATGACCAGGTTGGCCACCATGTCGTCGATCGGGGTGCCGATGAAGATGATGCGGTCCTTCAGCAGGCGCGAATAGATGTCCATCGACCGCTCGCCGCGGCCGGTGTTTTCCAGGACGATGGGAACGTAATAGCTCACGGTGGGTGGTGGTTTGCTCGTTTAGGAGGCCTGCGGTGCGATAATCGACACCGTAGCCTTGGACACGAGGAAATCAACCGCCTTGTCGAAGAGGATGGACTGCTGCACCGCGCGGAGCTGCTCGCGGTCGGTGGTCAGGGCCTTCACCAGCTTTTCCGGCTTCTGCTGGGTGCGCATCGCCTCGCGATAGATGAAGGCGTCGATGTCCTTCTCGATGACCTGGAGCTTTTCCGCCTCGGCGATCTTGGCGAGGATGAGCTGGACCTTCACGCGCCGGGCCGCGGCCTTGCGGGCGTTTTCAAACAGCTCCTTCTTGTCCTTCTCAAACTGCTCCTGCGGGATGCCGCGGCGCATGTTTTCCTCGATGAACTGGCGGAGCACCCCCTGGGTCTCCTGCTCGACGAGCGAGTCCGGCACAGCGAACTCCACCTTGGCCGCGAGCGCATCCGTCACCTGTCGGCGCTGTTCTGAGCGGTTCTGGTACTCCTTCTGGAGCTTGAGGTTGTGGCGCACGCTGGTCTGCAGGGCCTCGAGGCTGTCCGCCTGGTTGGCCTTGAAGAAGGCCTCGTCCAGCGCCGGCAGCGCGCGCTCGCGGATCTCGAGCACCTCGACGGCGTACGCCGCCGTCTTGCCCGCGAGGGCGGGCACCGGGGCAAACTCGGCCGGGAAGGTGATGGCGACGGACGGCTTGTCGCCGGCCTTGAGGCCCGCGAGCTGCTTGCCGAGGCCCGGGATGACGCCCTCGTTGGCGCCCTCGACCTCCTCCCACGTCTGGGGCACCTTGCCGTAAATCTGCTTGTCCGGCGCGAGGTCCGCGATCGGCTGGCCGTCGACGCTGCCCTCGTAGGAGAGCTTGACGTAGTCGCCCTTGGCGGCGGGGCGCTCGGCGACCTTGAACTCGGCGCGTTCCCCGCGCAGGCCCTCAATCACGGTGTCCACCTCGGCCGCGGTCGAATCCGTGGAGGCGACCTCCGTCGTCAGTCCGGTGTAGTCCGGCAGCGTGAACTCGGGGCGCACATCGAGGGTGATGGTAACGGCGGCCGACAGGCCGGGCTCGACCTGGCCGGGCTCGACGTTGACGACGTTGAGCACATCGAGCTTCTGCTGCTCCAAGGCGCCGCGGTAGGCCTTGGCGACGACCTTCTGCTTGAACTCCTCCGCGATCTCCTTGCCGAAGCGCTTGGCGACCATGGCCGCGGGGGCCTTGCCGGGGCGGAAGCCGGGGATCCGCACCTGCTGCGAGATCTCGGCGACCACCGTCTGGTGCTCGGCGTCGACTTCGCTCTTATCAAGCGTGACGACGAGGGTTTTGCGGGTGTCGGAAACGGAGTTGAGTTGGATGTTCACGGGAAAAATGCCGAGGCGGTTTCGGGAGGGAGAATCGGTCACGCTAGGAGGGCGAACAGCGTGGTCAATGCCTGATTCTGCGCGCTTGCGCACCACCCTCCGCCGCCGTTTCGTCACGACAGGACCATGCCCAATCTCCGCCAGCTCCTCGCCGCGCATGCCCCGGTGCTGCTCCTCGACGCCGCCTCGGCCCGGCTGCAGGTCGGGTGGCTCGCCGCGGACGGGACCGGGGACTGGGCCACCTCCGACGAGGAGGCCGGCAGCGGGATCTTCCGCTGTCTCGAGCGGCTCGGCCGGCCGCCGGGCGAGGCCGGGGCGCTGGTCTACTGCGACGG
>CAIKTR010000032.1 GCA_903830425.1 uncultured Opitutia bacterium | reverse complement strand
GTGGGGCGCGCCAAAGATGGCCTCGCCCAGCCGCACGCAGAGGAAAATCGCCGGGATGTGCACCGGCCAGAGCGCCTGGTTGATGAGCTGGACGATCGGCTGGTTCAGCCGGAGCGCGATCGCGGCGAGAAAACAGAGCAGGGTGGTGGTGCCGAGGACCGGGAAGAGCGCGATGGCGCTGCCGACGGCCAGCGTGAGGGCGATTTTTTCCGGGGTGATGCCCTGGGTGAGCTGCGCCACGATGGGGTCGCGCACGCGCCGCTGCCAGAAGGTGCGCCGCGGGGACGGCCGGGGATGGGGGGGCGTGGCGGGCACAGGGGATCAGCAGTAAACTCCGGGACCACGCGGCACAAGCCGAGTTCGCGGCGGGGGAGACGCGGGCGCGGCGCCGGCCCTACTGCGCCGGCGCAGGGCGGGGCCGCGACGGGGTCCGGCGCGCGGTCCGGGCGTAGACCAGCGCCGCCGTCAGGCAGATGGCCCCGCAGACGGCCATGGCGGCCGGGGCGCCGAAGGCGGAGGCGGCCGCGCCGGCCAGCAGGCTGCCGATGGGGAAAAGACTCTGGCCCGTGGTGAACAGGCTCATGACCCGGCCGCGCTTGTCGTGGTCAACGGTGGCCTGCAGGAGCGTGTTGCTCGAGGCCATCACGAGCACCCCGCCCGCGCCGGCCGCGGCAAAGCACGGGAGGGCCAGGGCGAAGGACGGCGCGCAGGCCATGCCGGCCAGGCCGGCGCCGCCGATCGCGGCCCCGAGGGGGATGATCCGCTCGAGCCCGGACGGCGAGGCGCGCAGGGCCAGCGTCCCGCCCGCCAGCAGGGCGCCGATGCCGGTGGCCGAGAGCAGAAAGCCCAGCGTGCGGGCATCGCCGTGATAGACCCCCTCCGCGAAAACCGGGGCGAGGATGCTGTGGGCGAAGCCCGCCAGCCCGATGACCGGGACCATCAGCAGGACGCGCCGGAGGACCGGATGGTGCAGCGCATAGCCGACGCCCTCGCGCAGTTCGGCCAGCGGATGGGCCGCGCGCACCCGCGCGACGCGCGGCGGGAGCCGCATCCCGGCGAGCGCGACAATCACCGCGAGGTAGCTGAGGGCGTCGAGGGCGAAGCAGAAGCCGGGGTTGGTCGCGGTGATCACGAACCCCGCGAGGGCCGGCCCGAGCAGGCGCGCGAGGTTGAAGGTCATCGAATTGAGCGCGATGACGTTTTCCAGCAGCGCCGGGTCACCGGCGAGCGAGTAGGTCAGGGCCTGGCGGGCGGGCCAGTCGAGCGCGTTGATCAGCCCCTGCACCAGGCAGAGGCCGATCAGCCACGGCACCGTCAGGTGGCCGGTGAGCGTGAGCCCGGCGAGGGCCGCGGACTGCAGCATCGCGAGCACCTGCGTGCACCGCACGAGCCGCAGGGCGTCGACGCGGTCGACCCAGACCCCCGCAAACGGGGCGAGCAGGAGGACCGGGATCTGGTTCGCGAAGCCCACCAGCCCGACGTACCACGGGTCCCCCGAGAGTTGGTAGACCAGCCAGAGCGCGGCGGTGGTCGTCATCCAATTCCCCAGCAGCGAGACGCACTGGCCCAGAAAATAGCGCCGGTAGTTGGGCGAGGAGAGGGCGCGCAGAAAACGGGGCGGGATCACGGATAAGAGAGCGGCAGCGCAGATCAATCGGCGGCAAAGCGCAAGAATCCTGAGGCCGAACCCACCATCAAAAGATACGCAAACAGATAGACGGCAATATCCTACGAGTCATCCCGACCCGTATAATCGGATTCGGTGGCCACGAGGGCGGTGAGGAGTGCGATGACTAGGACCGGAAAGAGCATGGCGTGGTGTGATCGGCAAAAGGTTGAGACAACCATAACGGTTTCTTTTTTGTAAATGGAAATACACGGATCGGCGGAAAAAAGTTGCGCCGACCCGGGGGCCGCCCGGCGGAGCGCGACCGGCCCTTGTGTCCGTGGCGCCGGCGCGCGGTTCCGCGAATTTCCCGCCGCCCGGCCGGCGGGGCCCCGGTCAGGGCTCCGTCCGGAAAAACGTGCCGGCCGCCGGCTGGCTCTTGAAGGCGCTGAAGCCGCCGTCGATGACGACGTTGCTGCCGGTCATGAACTCCGCCTTGTCGCTGGCGAGAAAGAGCGCGAGCTCGGCGATGTCCTCCGGCCGGCCGAGCCGGGTCAGGTGGAGGGCCTCGGCGGCGGCGCGGGCCGCGGGATTTTCCGCCCAGCCCTGCTGGCACTCGGTGAGGACGTAGCCGGGGCTGATGGTGTTCACCCGGATCCCGTGCTGGGCGTAGTTGAGGGCCATGGCCCGCGTGAGCGCGATGACGCCGCCCTTGGCCGCCGTGTAGCTGTCCACCCCGGCCTCCGCGAGCAGGGCGTCGATGGTGGAGGTGTTGAGGATCACGCCGCGCCGCTGCCGCATCATCACCGGCAGCGCCTGCTTCGACATCAGGAACACGCCCTTGAGCGCCACGGCGATCATCGTGTCCCAGACGGCCTCGTCGAGCTCGTGGACGGCGCGGTCGCGCTCGTTGCAGAGCCGGGTGGGGGCGGCGTTGTTGTAGAGGATGTCGAGCCGGCCCCACGCGCTGACGGCGGCCTGCACGGCGCGCGCGGCGTCGGCGTTTTGCGAGACATCGGTGGCGACGAACAGCGCGGTGCCGCCGGCGGCGTTGATCCCGGCGGCCACGGCCGGGCCGTTCACCTCGTCGCGGTCGGCGATGAGCACGCGGGCGCCCTCGCGGGCGAACAGCCGGGCGGCGGCCTTGCCGATGCCGGAGGCGGCTCCGGTGATGAGGGCGACGCGGTCTTGGAGTTGCATGGCGGTCAGGGGCGGGGGTGGAGCGAGCGGCGGTAGGCCGCGTCCAGGGCGGCCAGTGTGGCGGTGGCGGCGGATTTCCCGAGCAGAAAATCACGCACGATCCCGCCGCCCTCGTCCTGGAACGCCAGGTAGCCGTCGTAGCGCGGCCGCGTCCAGGAGTCCTCCAGCGTGGCGAGCGTGTCGCGGAAGAACCCGTGGCTCAGCCGGTTGACGCCGGCGTCCGTCCACGCCGCGCGGTGCGCCGGCTGGCCGCCGCTCTCGAAGTAGACCGTGCGCTGCCAGTCGGCGCCGGCGACAGCCGCGGCGTAGTCGAGGGCCACCGCGCGGTGGGGGCAGCGCGCGGCGATGGCGAGGCCGGTGCCGCCGAGGGTCGGCCGGAGGGCCCGCCCCCGATACCGCACCATCCCGCCGAAGCGCAGGACGTGCGGCGCGAAGCCGGGCCGCGCATAGTTGGAGTAGCCGTAGGCGAAGGGGCAGTAGGCGGGGCGGCCGTCGCTCCGGGCGAGCGTCTCCCAGACGCGGATCGGGTTCTGCTCCCAGGTGGCCGGCGGCAGGAGGTGCATCAGCTCGCGCTGCATGGCCAGCGCGGCCCCGCCCGCCTCGCGGCCGATGGCGTGCTCCGGCCCGGTGCCGGGCGCCTCGCCCTGGGCGTGGCAGCACATGAAGAAATTCATCAGGCAGTCCACCGGCAGGCCCGCCACCGCGACGAATCCCGCGCGGGCGAGCTCGAGCAGCTCCTCCCAGGTCGCCGGGACCGCCAGGTGGTGCCGGGCCAGCAGGTCCTCGCGCCAGCCGCTGACGGGCGTGGCGGCGTCGATCGCGAGCGCGCAGCGCCGGCCGTCGTACTCGTAGCTCGCGTGCGAGGGGCCGGCGGCAAAGGCCGCGTGGTCGGCGAGCAGGGCGGCGGGCGCGTGCCCGTTCAGGTCCAGCAGCACCGGGTGCCGCGCCGCGTAGCCGGCGAAGGGATGGTCGATCACCAGCAGGTCGAAGGCGGCCGCGAGTTTTTCAATCGGCTCGTCGGCGAACGCCTGGAGCGAGCGCCGCTCCCAGTGGATCTCGACGCCCGGGTGCAACTCGCCGTAGCGCCGGGCCGTGGCGGCCATGGGCGCAAAGCCGCGGGCGTGGTCCCAGGCGATGCCCCGCAGCCGGATGGGATCGCCCGCCATGGTCAGAGCGCCGCGACCTGCACCGTGCGGGTGTATTTTTTCAGCGCCGCCTCGCTCAGCGTCACCCCGAGGCCGGGGCGCGTGGGCACCGGGACGCAGCCGTCGGGCTCGACCGGGAGCGCCTCGTTGGTCATCTCCCAGCGGAGGGGCGACTGGCTGGTGGAGAACTCCAGCATCTCCTCGTCGGCGTGGGCGGCGAGGAAGTGGAGGTTGGCGGCGATCTCGATGTTGGTCTTGTAGCCGTGCGTGAGGACCCGCTTGCCGCGGGCCTTGGCCGCCGCCGCGATCTTCCGGATGCCGGTGAAGCCGCCGACCATCGAGATGTCCGGCTGGCAGATGCTCGCGCCGCCGCGGTCCATCGCCTCGATGAACTCGAGCACGTGCGTGAGCCCGAGGTCGCCGACGCCGAGCGGGATTCCGTGCGCCGCCATCGCGGCGTGCCCCGCCATGTCATCCAGCGGCAGCGGCGCCTCGAGGAACAGGATGCCGGCCTCGCGGTAGGCGGGGTAGAGTTGCAACCCCTCCTCCTTCGTCTGGTAGGAGAGCGCGGCGTCCACGATCAGGCCGCGGTCCGGCCCGAGCACGGCGCGCGCGGCGCGCAGCAGCCGGGTGGTCTGCGGGATATCCTCCATCCACCACGGGTCCGCGGCGAACTTCACCGCGCTCAGGTGCAGCCGGGTCAGCGCGTCGTGGACCTGGCGGGTCACGCCGTCCTCCGTGCGGGCCATCGGGTAGATGGTGCCGTACGCGCGGAGCCGGGAGCGCTGCGCGCCGCCGAGCAGGGCGTGGATCGGCTGGCCGGCGGCCTGCCCGCGCAAATCCCACAGCGCGAGGTCGAGCCCGCCAAGCGCGTGCATCGTGAGGCCGCGGCGGCCGACGTAGTCGCAGGCCTGGTAGAGCTCGTCCCAGAGCGTCTCCTCGCGCGGGTCGCGCCCGAGCAGCACGCCGGCGAGCCCGCGGGCGTGGTTGTGCGCGTCGGGCCCGTGGATCAGCGCCTGGATCGCGGGCGGGAACGACTCGACCTCGCCGAGGCCGACGTGCCCCGTGTCGGTCGTCAGGCGGATGACGCAGTCGTCGTAGGACCCGTCGAACAGGCTGATGCCCGGATCCTCGTGGCGCAGGTGGAAGGTTTCGATCCGGATGAGCTTCATGGGAAAGAGCCGGCGCCGCGGCGGTGCCGGGTCAGCACCTCGGCGCCGGTGGCGGTGACGCGCACGACGTCCTCGAGCCGCACGCCGCCCTGGCCGGGGAAATACACGCCGGGCTCCAGTGCGATGACCATGTTCTCCGCGAGCACGGCGGTGCCGCCCGCGACGATGCGGGGCTCCTCGTGGTAGCTCGCGCCGAGGCCGTGGCCCGTGTGGTGCGGATGGGGCGCGTAGCCGCGCGCCGCGAGGAAGGCGCGGACCTGCCGGTCGATCTCGCCGGCGAGGGCGCCGGGCCGGATGAGCGAGATCGCGTAGTCGAGGGCGTCGCCCGCGACCTGCCGCCAGGCCAGAAACTGCGCGCTGGGCTGGCCGGCGGGAATCACGCCGCAGATGTCGCCCCAGGTGTTGCCCAGCCGCGGGACGATGTCCGCGAGCACCCACTCGCCGGCGGCGACGACGCGGGCGGTGGGCGGGCCGCCGATGTCCCCGGTGCGCGGGCCCGACACGAAATCGGCGAGCAGCGGCAGCCGCCGGCCCGCCCGCGACTCGAGGGCGGCGCGCAGGTCGCCCCAGATGGCCAGCTCGGTGCGGCCGGGCCGGACCAGGTCCGGCAGCACCGCCTGGGCGTGGTCGCAGAGGGCGAGGGCGGCGCGGAGGGCGGTGAGTTCCGCGGGGGTCTTGACCGCGCGCAGCGCCGCCACCGCGGCATCCACCGGCCGGGCGCCGGGCAGCGCGGCGAGGAGCGGGGCGGGCAGGGTGGCGAGCTCGACGCCGAGCCGAGTCCGGCCGGCAACGAGCTCGCGCGCCAAAGTCATGTAGGCCGGGGCGGGCGCCAGCGGTCCGGCCGGCGTGTAGCTGGCGTAGGCCCGGCCGGCCAGGCCGAGGGCCGCGAGATCCGGGGCCTCGCAGTCCGGATAAAGCAGGGTGGCGCGGGCGGGCTCGACCAGCAGGAGCGACGGGCCGCCGGCGAAGGGGTTCGGTCCGGTCTCGATCGCGGACTCGTGCCCCGAGGCCCAGTCCACCGAGAACGGCGAGGAGAGCAGGACGGCCTCGAGGTTTTCGGAGCGGAGCCACGCGGCGAGGCGCGAATGGATGAGGGGGTCCATGCGGAGGGGGTGACGCAGTGGAGCAGGCTGCGGGGAAAAAGCAAAGCACCGCGCGCGCCGCCGCCGGCGCGGGCGGATCAGCGGCCCGCGGCCGGCGCGAGGTCGAGGCGGACGGGCGAGCCGCGGAGCTGGGCCACCAGGGAGTCGAAGCGCCAGATCCCGTCGGATTTTTGGGCCGTGACGTAGAGGGTCGCCGCGCCCTTGGGGCCGGCCAGGGGGATCTCCAGCTGGGCCTGGCCCACCGGCCCGCTCACGTGGATGTTGCCCGAGACAAAGAAGCCCACCGTGACCGGCGTGCCCAGGGCCGCCTGGACGGCGGGCGCGGCCGTGGCGCGCGCCACCGCCAGCTGGTAGGGGTCGGAGGATTTGACGGCGCCGATGACCAGGCTGAAAAACCCGTAGAAGAAGGCCGCGATCAGCAGCACCAGGGCCGGCACGCCCCAGCGCCAATTGCGTCCCAGCCAATCCGGCCCCGGCGGCGGGGGGGAGCTCATGGAGACGCGGCGGAGTCCGCCCCGGCCGTCTCGTCCCGGTACCGGTGCTGGTCGCCGCCCCATTTGCCGCAGCCGCCCTGGCCGCTGGGCCGGACGCTGGGGCGGTGGACGTCGGTGGTGCCCTTCCAGGCGTAGGGATCCCGGCCGGCGACGACCACGATGTCGCGGAAGTCATAGTGGGCGACGTGCTCGCCCTCGGGCGGCTTGCCCCAGGGCAGGTGGGACTCGCAGCTCATGTAGTGGTTGACGAGCGAGCGGCGGTAGGTGCCGGCGGGCGCGTGGTTGGGCAGCGAGCGGTGCAGGAGGTAGCCGTTGAAGAGGACCACGGAGCCGGCCTCGACCTCGACCGGGACGGCCTGGTCGTCGGTGTAGGGGAAGCCGACCGACTGCTCGGCGCAGTCGAAGCGGCGGTCGCCGTGCCACTGCTGCTCCCACAGGATGCCGGCGCGGTGCGAGCCGGGCAGCACCCAGAGGCAGCCGTTGGCCGTGGTGGCGCGGTCGATCGCGATCCACGCGCCCGTGAGGGAGCGGTCGCGGGTGGGGATGTAGTCCTCGTCCTGGTGCCAGGCCTGGCCGGGCTTGCCGGACGACTTGATGAAGAGCATCGACTGCATGCACTTCACGTTCGGGCCGATCACGGTGGTGAGGGCCTGGACGGTGGGCGGGCTGTGGATGGCCGCGAGCATGACGGGCGAGCACTTGTGCGGAAAATGAATGCAGAGGAAGCGCGCCAGCACGGAGTCGTCGGGCTCGGCCGCGTCGGCGGCGGGGTGGTCGGGCAGCGCCCCGCGGTCGCCGCGGCAGATGAGCGTGGTCTCGCGCTTGAGCGCCTCGATCTCCGCGGGCGTCCAGCCGTTTTCCAGCACGATATAGCCGTTGGCGCGGTAAAAGGCCTGGACCGCGGCCGGGTCGGCGTCCGCGGAAAAATAGCCCGGCGGCCGGACCGGCGGGAAGGCGCTGCGCCGCGTGCCGGCGAAGCCGCCGGTGGGCGTGACGAGGGACGAGGGGGGGAGGGGCGGGGCGGCGCTCATGGGATGAGCCATGGCTCCTAGCAGATTAAACGGGCTTTGAGTAGCGGCAAGACGCGCCGCGAAACGCGCGGGCGCCGGGCCGACCGGCGGGCGCGGCAAACGCTCGCCAAACGGCCGGCGGGCCCCCACGATCCGGCGCCATGAGCTTCAAGGCCATCCTCAAGACCGTCTGGTTTCTCGCCCTGCTGTTTGTCATGCTCTACGTCGGCATGAACAACCTCGAGCCGATCAATTTCAACTTCCCGATCGCGGGCACGACGGCGAAAAATTCCCTCCACGCCTCGGCGGCGCTGATCTTCTTCGGGGTCTTTGCCATCGGGGTCTTCGCCGGGATGGCGCTGCACACGGGCGGCGGCGGCCGGAAGAAAGCCGGCAAGGACTGACCCGCCCGCGGCGCCGCCCCTAGCGGCCCAGCGCGCGCCGGAGGTTGTCGCACACAATGGCGGCGGCCACCCCGGCATTGAGCGACTCGGCTCCGCCGAAACGGGGAATCGTCACGGACTGCGTGAGGCGGGCCTGCACGGCCGCGGACAGGCCCCGGCCCTCGCTGCCGACCACAATGACGGCGTCGCGGTGGGCGGGAAGCGTGTGGACGCTGTCGCCGGTGAGGGCGCAGCCGAGCACGGGGACGCGGGTGGTGGCGAGGACGGCGGCGAGGTCGGCGGTGTGGGCGGTGACGCGGGCGAAGGAGCCCATGCTGGCGTGGATCACCTTGGGGTGAAACCGGTCGGCGCAGTCGGGCGAGAGCACGACCCGGTCGAGGGCGAACCAGTCGGCGATGCGCAGCAGCGTGCCGACGTTGCCGGCGTCCTGCACGCCATCGAGCGCGAGGGTCAGGCCGTGGTCGAGGGCGCCGGCCGCGAGGGGCGGGTGGGTGATCCGGCCGACCGCCAGGACGCAGGCGGGCGTGGGGAAGTGGCTGGCGCGGGCCATTTCCTCCGGGGTGATCTCGACCAACACCGCGGGCCCGAGCGGCGGCCGGTCGCCGCCGGCCGGCCAGGCGGGCGTGGCGTAGACGGCCTCGAAGGCGAAGCCGGCGGCCAGCAGCTCGGCGATGACCTTCTCCCCCTCGACGACGAACCGGCCGAGCTCCTCGCGGGATTTTTTCTCGCGGAGCGAGCGCAGGCGCTGGAGGTCGGCTTTGGTCAGCATGGCTGAGCTTCAGCCGCGGCGCCGCGCGAAGGCAAGGGCGACGCCGCGGCCCGGGGAGGGAAGGGGCGGGTCAGTCTCACTTGCCTTGGCCCCGGGATCGCCCTCATCGTGGCGGGGTATGAACACTCCGCTGAACTGGGGCATCCTGAGCACCGGTCGCATCGCTGGCGTCTTCGCCACGGGTGTCGCCCGCTCCCAACTCGGTCGCGTGGTTGCCGTCGCGAGCCGCACGCAACCCGCCGCTGACAAATTCGCGGCCGAGTTCAAGGTCCCGCGCGCGCACGGCACCTACCAGGCGCTGCTCGACGACCCGGCGGTGTCGGCGGTCTACATCGCCACGCCGCATCCGCAGCATTTGGAATGGATCATCCGGGCCGCCGAGGCGGGCAAGCACGTGCTCTGCGAGAAGCCGCTCGGCCTCAACCGGGCCGAGGCCATGGTGGCCGCGCAGGTGTGCCGCGAGCACCGCGTGCTGCTGATGGAGGCCTACATGTACCGCTGCCATCCGCAGACGGCGAAGCTCGTCGAGCTCGTGCGCGGCGGGGCGATCGGCGAGGTCAACCTCATCCAGGCCACCTTCAGCTTCCAGGCCGGCTTCAACGCCGAGGCCCGCCTCTGGAACAACGCCCTCGCCGGCGGCGGCATCCTCGATGTCGGCGGCTATCCCGTGTCCCTCGCCCGGCTGATGGCCGGCGCGGCCGCGGGCGTGCCGTTCCTCGACCCGGTGGCGGTCACCGGCGCCGGGCACCTCCACCCGCAGACCGGCGTCGACGTCTACGCCGCCGCCACCCTGAAGTTTCCCAACGAGGTGGTCGCGCAGGTCGCGTGCGGCGTGGGGCTCGGGCAGGACAACTCCGCGCGAATCTACGGCACCGGGGGCTGGATCCACGTCCCGTCGCCGTGGATTCCGCCGTCCGAGCAGGCCCCCTGCACCTTCACCCTCCACCGCGCCGGCGCCGCGCCGGAGGAGATCAGCGTCCCGACCCCCGCGCACCTCTACGGGCTCGAGGCCGACGCCTTTGCCGCCGCGGTGGCGGCGGGCGCGACCGACGTGCCGCAGATGTCCGTCGCGGACACGCTCGGCAACCTCGCGGCGCTCGACGCCTGGCGCGCGGCGGTCGGCCTGGTGTATGCGTCGGAGCAGCCGGCCAATTTCACCCACACGCACGCCCGCCGCCCGCTGGCGCGCCGGGCCGACGCGCCGATGACCTACGGCACGATCGCCGGGGTCGCGCAGCCGGTCTCGCGGCTGGTGTTCGGCTGCGACAACCAGACGACCATGCCGCAGGGCGCGGCGGTCTGGGACGACTTCGTGCAGCGCGGCGGCAATGCCTTCGACACGGCCTTCCAGTACTGGGACGGCGTGATGGAGCGGCTGCTCGGCCAGTGGATGCGGCACCGGGGCAACCGCGAGCAGATGGTGGTGATCGGCAAGGGGGCGCACACGCCCTTCTGCACGCCGGAGTGGCTCACCACGCAGCTGCTCCTCTCGCTGGAGCGCCTGCAGACGGACCATGTGGACGTCTACCTGATGCACCGGGACAACCTGGACGTGCCGGTGGGCGAGTTTGTGGACGTGCTGAACGAGCACGTGCGGGCCGGCCGGATCCGGGTGTTTGGCGGCTCGAACTGGACGCTGGCGCGCATGAACGCGGCCAACCGCTACGCCCAGCGCAAGGGCCTGCAGGGCTTCGGCGTGCTCAGCAACAACTTCAGCCTGGCGCGCATGGTGCAGCCGCCGTGGGCGGACTGCGTCGCCGCGAGCGACCCGGTGTCGCGCAAATGGCTCAAGAAGACCCAGACGCCGCTGCTCGCCTGGTCGAGCCAGGCGCGCGGCTTCTTCACCGCGCGGGCGGGCCGCGACCAGCTGGCGGACAGCGAGCTGGTGCGCTGCTGGTACTCGGACGACAACTTCGCCCGGCGCGACCGCGCGGTCGAGCTGGCGAAGGCCAAGGGCGTGTCGCCGATCAACATCGCCGCCGCCTACGTGCTCAGCCAGCCGTTCCCGACGTTTGCCCTGATCGGCCCGCGCCAGATCAGCGAGACGGCGGATTCGCTCGGCTGCCTCGGCGTGACGCTCACGCCGAAGGAAGTCGCGTGGCTCAACCTTGAGCGCGTGCGGCGCTAATCGCCCCGCCGGGCGCCCCCCGGGCGCGCGGCCGGGCCGCGTCCCTTCGCGCTTTCCAATCCGCGGCGGACCGCTACGGTCTGCCGCCATGAAACGTCTTGCCCCGCTGTTGCTGAGTCTGACCCTCGCGGCCGTGCTGGCGACGCCGCTGACTGCGGCCCCGGCCGCCCCGGCCGCTCCCGCGGCCCCCGCGGGCGACCGCTCCCCGAGCGCCGCGCTGGCCGGCGCGGTCTCGACCGTGACCGGGATCGCGATCTCGCCGCTGCTCGGCACCTCGGTGTACGGCGCGTATCTGAATGTGACGGCGAAGGACGCCGCGGCGCGCGCCCAGCTGCCGTGGTTTGCCCAGTGGGGCTTTTTCCTGCCCGCGCTGCTGATCATCGGGGTGTGCGCCGCCAAGGACAGCCTCGGCGCGGTGCTGCCACCCGGCTTCAAGAAGCCGCTCGACGTCCTCGAGACGATGGAGAACAAGGCGAGCGGCCTGGTGGCGGCGGGCGCGGTGATTCCCCTGACGATGGGCACGCTCTCCAAGCTGCTGGCGGGCGGCTCGACCGCCGCGGCGGACCCCGGTTTTTCCGCCGCGGGGCTGGCAATGCTGTCGGGGCCGCATCCGGACCTCGCGTGGCTGCTCAACCTCCTGACGGTGCCGTTCGGCGTCGCGATGTTTGCGCTCGTGTGGATGGCCTCGCACGCGATCAACGTGCTCATCCTGCTGAGCCCGTGGGGCGCGATCGACGCGGCCCTGAAGGCGATGCGCGCCGGGCTGCTCGGGCTGCTGACCCTGGCGGCGACGATCAATCCGTGGGTGGGCGCCGCGCTCTCCCTGGTGGTGATCGTCGTCGCCTACTTCGTCGCGGGCTGGGCCTTCCGGCTGACGGTGTTCGGCTCGGTGTTCTGCTGGGATTTTTTCACAGTGCGGCGGCGGCGGTTTGTGCCGGCGGAGAACGACAACCCGGTCTTTGCCGGGGCGAACCTGGCGGGCGTGCCGCCGCGCACCTATGGCCGGCTGGTGCGGCGCACCGCGGGCGCGCTGGAGTTCATCTACCGCCCCTGGCTGGTGCTGCCGGAGCGCCGGGCGGCGGTGCCGGTGCCCCCGGCGCAGCTGGCGGTGGGCCGCGGGCTGTTTTTCTCGAGCCTCAGCGCGGAAGCCGTCGGCACGCTCTTCCTGCTGCCGCCGCGCTACCGCGGGCATGAGGACGTCGTGGCCCGCGCCTACCTGCTGGGCGGCGGGGTGAAGGACGCCGGATTGCGCCGGGCGTGGAGCGTGCTGAAGGAGCTGTTCGGCGGCGCGGCGACCCGGACGCAGCTTGGCTGAGCCGGCCGATGAAACCGCCGCCGCTACCCGAGGAGACGCTGCGCCGCGTGCTGCGGGTTGCCCGGTTCAACGGACTCAGCGTCGTGATCATCGCGGGGCTGGGCGCGGGGCTGTCGCTCGTCTGCGGGGACTATGTCGGCGCGGCCGCCGGCCTGGTGGCGGCGGGGGGCGGCTGGCTGGAATTGTCCGGCCGCCAGGCCCTGCGGCGGGGCGACGCCGGGGGCCTGCGCCGGCTGGAGCGGGCGCAGGGGGTCGTGCTGGGCGCGATCCTGGCGTATGCCCTCACGCGGCTGGCGAGCTTCGACGCGGAGACGGCCATGGGCGGCCTCACGCCGGACCTGCGCAGCCAGCTGGCCGAGGCGGGGGTCGACCTGGCGGCGATCCTGCCCTTGGTGCGGCTGATGTTTTACGCGACCTACGGCCTGGTGGCGCTGGTCACGCTGGTCTACCAGGGCGGGATGGTGTGGTACTACCGGCGTCAGGGTGACGCGGTGCGGCGCGCGCTGGCGGCGCGACTCCGGCCGGCGGCGCCCGCGCCGGGCGCGGCCGAGCATCCGGAGGACTGGGTCACGTAGCCGGCGAGGCTACTTGGAGACGCCGGCCGGGCTGCTGGCGGGCACGCAGAGGGTGTCGCTTTCGCCCTGCTCCTCCCGGATGTGGGCCCGCATGGCGTCGCGGTAGTCGTTCACCGACTCAAAAAACGCCGACATCATGAGCATGAGCCAGTACCGGCCGCGCTCGGTGAGCTGCCAGCCGCCGGGATCCCGCCGCGCCGCGCCCAGCCACTCCATGGTGCGCAGCTCGCCCCAGAGCCGGCGGAAGAAGCGCGGCCCGTGCCGGCGCAGCACCCACGCGCGGTCGAGCCGGAGGCCAAACATGCGCATGAGCAGGGAATAGCGCATCAGGTCCCCGCTGCTCAGGCGGTGCCGCGTGGTGATGCCGGTCAGCCCCTGCGCGATGCGCTGGGCGTAGGTCTCGAGCGAGAACGTCGTGGTGTAGAGGGCGCCGTCAATGAAGCTGAAGGCGCCGCTGCCCGCGCCGACGTAGTAGTCGGCGTCCGCGATGTATTCGTCGCTGCCCTGGCCGTTGCGCGTGAAGCACCAGGCCGAGGTGGGCGTGAAGTCGGGCTGCAGCCGGGCGCCGATGGTCGTGAAGAACTCGCGGAGGCGCCGGGGGTCCGGCAGGCCCATCGCGCCGGCCATCCGCCGCGCCACGGTGGGGGAGGTCATCAGCGGGTAGAACGACACCTGGTTGGCGCCGAGGGAGCGGATGATGTCGAGGTCGCGCTCCAGCGAGGCCAGGCTTTGGTGGGGCTGGTTGAAAATCAGGTCGATGTTCAGGGTGGGGAACATCCCGGCGGCGGCGCGGAGGTGCGCCTGGATCTCCTCGCTGCTGCCGTACTTCTTGAAGCGGTCCATCTCCTTGAGCAGCTGGTCGTCGAAGCTCTGCACGCCGACCGACAGCCGGGTCACGCCCGCGGCGCGCAGGGGGACGAGGATCTCGGGGCGCAGGTCCTTGGGGTTGGTTTCGACGGAAACCTCCCGGACGCCGAAGAGTTCGCGCACCAGGGCGATGGTCTCCACGAGCTCCCCGGGCTCGGTCGTGGGGGTGCCGCCGCCGAAATAGGCGCCCGAGAACCGGTAGCCCGCCCGGTGGTACAGGCGGATTTCCTCCCGGAGCGAGCGGAAGTAGCGCTGGGCCTGGCCGTGGTGGTGCTGGACGCGGTGGAACGAGCAGAACGGGCAGAGGACCTCGCAGAACGGCACGTGCAGGTACAGGTACCCCTGGCCCTCGCGCGGCGCCGGGGGCACGGTGCCCGGCGCCTCCTCCATGCGGAGAAAACCGCGGGTCCGGTAACGGAAGGCCCGGAGCAGGAAGGAGTCGATGAACGGGAGGTTAAACATGCCGAGGAGGAGGCGGCGGTCATTAGACCCGTTTCCGGCGGGGGCTGCACGGGGGTCCTTGCCAATCTCTGCGCATATCTTGTCCTTCCCGAAGGCGGGGGCGGCCCGGGCGCGTTTACGAATTGAGCCCGCCCCCGGATGCGGTATCGAACAAGCCATGGTTGCGTCCTCCCCGCCCTCCGCCCCGGACCGCCTTTCGTTCCCCCGCCTATGACCCCGCGCGATCGTTTTATCTCGGCCCTCGAGCGCCGCCCGCTGACCGGGCGGGTGCCGCACTTCGAACTCGTGTTCTACCTCACGATGCAGGCCTTCGGGCGCGTGCATCCGTCGCACCGCAACTACGACCAGTGGCTGCAGATGGAGGAGCACGAGCGCGAGCTGCACCGGCGGGACATGGCGGACGTCTACATCGCCACGGCCGAGCGCTACGAGCACAGCGCCATCTTCATCCACCCGAACCCGGGCACCGAGGAGGAATTGTCCCGGATGGTGGACCTGATCCGCGAGCGCACCGGCGACCGCTACTTCCTGCTGGCGCACGGGGACGCGACCTTCGCCGTGCCCAACGGCAGCGAGATGGAGGCGTTCTCCTGCCAGATGGCGGAGGAGCCGGAAAAGCTCAAGGCGCAGACGGCGGAGTGGGTGCACGCCGCCCTGGAGCGCGCGGCGCGCTGGCGCCGGCCCGGCGGGCTCGACGGGTACGCGCTCTGCGCGGACTACTGCTTCAACACCGGCCCGTTCATGAGCCCGGCGCAGTTCTCGGAGTTCGTCACCCCCTATCTCGCCGCGGTCACCCGCGGCTACCGGGAGCTCGGCTACTACGTGATCAAGCACACGGACGGCAACATCATGCCGATCCTCGACCAGCTGGTGCAGACCGGGCCGCACGC
>CAIKTR010000031.1 GCA_903830425.1 uncultured Opitutia bacterium | reverse complement strand
TCCGCTCAACGGCGGCTTCCAGTATGGCGACTACGTCGTGTTCGACGTGACCGCCAGCTACCCGTGGGAAGTCTTCGGCTACAAGCTGCAGAGCACCATCGGTATCTACAACGCGACCGACAAGGACTACTCGGACGGCGGCTTCGTGCTGTCGCCCAAGCGGAACTGGCTGTTCACGAACACCGTCCGTTTCTAAGTATCTCCTGAGACGCTTAGTCTGATCTACTTCAAGGGCGGGGTCCTCGCGGACCCCGCCCTTTTTTGTGTCTATTTTTGTCGTCGCCGATCCGTCTCCCGCGGGCGTCCGCCGCCCGTGGCCGTCCGACTCCCGTGGCCGTCCGACTCCCGCGAGTCTCCGTCTCCCGCGGGCCGAGCGATCCTGCGGGCCGAGCGATCCTGCGGGCCGAGCGATCCTGCGAAGCGCGGGCTATCCCGCTCAGCCAAGGCTGGATCGCCCGCGCGCCCAGTTAGCGCCGGGTAGCAGCCGACGTGAGGAGGCTGGGCGGGGCGTAATGGACCCAGCCTCCTCACGTCGGCTGCTACGAACGTCGGCTGCTACGAACGTCGGCTGCGATAAGCCTAGGCTGCGACGAGTCTAAGGTCGTTCCCACCGCGGTTTCCACCCTTGCACAAAATTCGGGCCGGGAAATCATCCGCAACCAATGAAGCGAGCCTCCCCTTCGCGCGCATCGGCCAAAAAAACCTTCCGTCTTTTGCCGCCCATGGGCTTGGGCGAATGCCTGCTTGGCGCCGCTGAAGCCCGCAATGTCGCCCGGGTCATGCGTCACGGGGCGCTGTTCCGTTATTATGGCCGCGGACACCAGCCGAGCCTCGGCTATGTCCGGCGCCTCGAGCAGCAGATGGCCCGCCGGCACCACCTCAAGTACGCCCTGGGCGTCAGCAGCGGCACCGCCGCCCTCGAAGTGGCCTTGGGCGCCCTCGGCGTCGGCCCAGGTGACGAGGTCATCCTACCCGTCTGGAGCTGGGTGTCCTGCTTCACCGCCATCGTGCGCCTGGGCGCCCGGCCCGTGCTCGCCGAAGTCGACGACACCCTCAGCCTCGATCCCGCGGAAATCGACCGGCTGACCACCCCCGCCACGCGCGGGATCCTCGTCGTTCATTACCAAGGTGTGGCCGCCGACCTGAATCCAATCCTGGCGCACGCCCGGCGGCGCAAGCTGTGGGTGCTGGAGGATTGTGCGGAAAGTCTCGGCGCCTCCTACCACGGCCGCCAGGTCGGCACGTTCGGCGACATCGCCACCTATAGTTTCCAGCAGCGCAAGGTCATCACGTCCGGCGAGGGCGGCATGGTCCTCACGTCGGGGGCTCGGCTGTACGAGCGGGCCGTGCGCATGAGCGACCTCGGCCTGTACCGCGACGAGCACCGCGCGATCCAGCCGGCCGGCGTGACCAGCTTTGCCGGCAGCAACTACCGCCTGGGGGAACTCGCCGGCGCCGTCGGCTGCGCCCAGTTCGCGCGCGTCCCGCCGATGATCCGCCACCTGCGCCGCCTGCGGGCGATCATGCAGCGGAACGTCGGCGTCCTCCCGGGCCTCGTCTGGCGCCGCATACCCGACCCGGCGGGCGACCTCGGCTTCGATTCCTATTTTTTCCTCCCCACCCACGCCCAGGCGCTCGCCCTCAAGGCGCGGGCGCAGGCCCGCGGCGTCGGGCTGGCGCCGCACACCGGGACGTACTGCCAGTATGCCCGCGAGTACTGTCAGTCCGGCGCCACCCAGGCGGCGCAGTTTTCCCCGTTTGCCGGCATCCGCCCGTGGCCCGGCCCGGGCTATCGCGAGCAGGATTTTCCCCGGACCACGGACCTCGTCGGCCGCATGGTCTCGGTGCCGCTGGGCGCGCTCTTCACCGCGGCGGACGCCGCCCATGTCGGCCGGGTGATCCGCGAGGAACTCGCCCCGCTGCTCGCATGAGCCCCGGCCCCATGCTCCGCCGCCCACTCCTGGCCGGGGTCGCGGCCCTCCTGATCCTCGCCGCCACCGCTCCCTGCTCGGCCGAGGGCGACGGCCAGGCCTTCCGCCAGCGCCTCCTGCGGGACCTGCAAACCGGCGTCGAGCGCGCGCACGCCGCGGTCGCGGGCGGCCCGCGCCCCGTCACGGTCAGCTATGTCTGGGCGGTGGCGGGCATGGTCAGCCTGCACCAACAGACCGGCGACGCCCGCCTGCCCGGGTGGGCGAAGGAAGGCGTGCTCGCGCTGGTCGCGTTGGCGCGCCAGCCCGGCGGCCCGCCCAAACCGCTGTTCGAGTCGTTCCGCTACCTGACGCCTTTCTGCACCACCTATCGCTACCTCCAGGCGCGCGGCCAGTTCTCCGCCGCCGAAGAGGCGGAAATCGCGGCGCTGATCACGGCCAGCGTGGCCACGCACTACGACTACACCGATTTCGGGACCCACAACCGCGCGCTGATTGACGGCGCCGGTTTTTATTTTGCCGCCGCCGCCGTGCCGGACAGCCCCGCCGCCGGCCGGTGGCGCGCCTACGGCGACTCGCTGGCGACCGACAGCTGGAAGGCCTGGTCCATCGAGGACGCCTCCATCTACCAGCCCTTTTGGCTGACCTACACGCTCGTGCTCGCCGACTTGCTCGGCCGGACCCCACAGCACATGCAGGCGGTCACCACCCGCTTCTATTTCGACGTGCCCCATTACCTGCTCATGCCCAACGGCCTGCTCCCGGACTGGGGCGACGGGGACTGGACCCACATGTGGGCCTGGAATGTCGCGAACCTCGTGCGGGCCGGCAGCTATTACCGGCACGGTGAATACCTCGACTCCGCCCGGCGCCTGTATGACGCGCACCTCGGGTTCTACCAAGGCATCCAGGAGGACAATCTTTTTCCCCTCGGCCTCGCCCTGCAGTGGCTCGACCCGGCGGTCCCCTTCCGGTCACTCGTTCAGGAGCGCTCCGCCGAGGTCATCGATGATCTGGTGTCCAAAAAAATCACCTTCCGCAGCCCTCACGGCGACTATGGGCTGCTCAACTACCGTGATCAGGGGCCCTACGCCCGGTGGCAGCGCGAGTATCAGAACGCCACGATCTACGCGCCCGAGGAGCGCCCGCACCACGGGCACTCCGACGAGAACTCGCTCGCCCTGCTCCTGTCCGACCAGACCGTCCTGCTCGCCGACGGCGGCTACCGGGCGCGCGTCGAGGATGGCTGGCGGGCCGACCTGTTTCACAACCGCGTCGTGGCCCGCACCGGGTTTCCGCCGGAAAGCGACCTCTTCGACTACCTCAAGGTCGACACCACCTACCACCCGGTCACCACCGAGAAAATCCACTTCGGCAACTTTGGCAGCCTCGACTACTCCCGCACCCGGCTCGTGGACCGCGAGCGCGGGTACACCGGCGACCGCATCATCCTGTTCGCCCCCGACACCGGCCTCTACGTCATTGTCGACTCCCTCCTGATCGACGAAGCCGGCCAGAAGGTCTTCTGCAACACCTGGCACCCGGACAAGATTCTCCGCCAGGGCGCGGACTACGTCGTCTCCTGGCCGGACCGGATTCCGATCCGGCAGGAATACTGGCCCAACCCCCACCACAAGGACCTGCTCATCCAGTTTGTCGGCAACCGCGACAAGATCACCCAGACGCGGGAAATCGGCCGGCGGTTCAACCGCTCCCAGGCCTTCTACCAGTACCTGAAGGGCTATTTTTACGCCGGCCAGCGCCTCACCTTCGTCACCGTCCTCCGGCCTCACGCCCCGGGCGGCTTCCAGGAGTCCATGTTGCACGACGTCCAGCTCCTGCCGGGCGAGCACGATGACGGCCGCACGCTCGGCCTCACGTTCACGCTGGCGGGGGACCCGGTGACGGTGGGACTGAAGCTCGATCAGACCATCGGGCTCACCAACCGGCGCGGCGGGCCGCGCTTTGATTTCCGCACCGGTCGCGTCGCGTATGGCTCGCTGGCCACCGACGCTGACTTCGCCTTCGTGCGCCGCAAGGCGGATGGCACCCGCGAGGTCGGGATGATGTATGGCTGCACCGTGCAGTTCGAGGGCCGGACGCTGTTCGACATGCCGCTGGTCCAGCATCCCGGGATGTTCAGCGAGACGGTTTATCCCGGGACCCAGGAATTCAAGGTGGACCAGATCAAGGACAAGATGCCGCGCTGGCACGAAACGGTGCGCTGAACCGCCCCGCGCCGCTACCTCACGACAGCGGCGCCAGCGTCGCGGCGACCGGCGTGCGATAGGCCTTGAGCGCCGGCACCACGCCCCCGAGCGCACAGAGTAAAATCATCCCCGCAGGACACGCCGCCAGCACCGGCTGCCAGCGCCACACCTCCAGCACCACCCCGGTCTGCGCGCGGATCACGCCCGCCACGACCGTCAGCAGCCCGGCATAAACCACGAACCCCAGCACCGAGCCGAGCACGCCGATCGCCGCCGCCTCGCTGACCACCGCGCCAAAGATCATCCGCCGCCGCGCACCCAGCGCGCGCAGGATCGCCAGGTCCCGCTGCCGCGCACTCATCGAGTTGTAGATGCTCGCCAGCACCGAGGCCGCCGCCACCAGCGCCACCAGGTACGCCACCAGCTCCAGCACGCGGTCAAACCAGGCCAGCTTGCTGAACAGCTCCGCCAGGATCGTCCCCACCGGATAGGCGAACGTCAGCCGGTTGCCCTGCTTGTTGTAGAGCAGGTCGAGCATGAACCCCGCCGCCGGCGACCGCAGCTGCACCAGCACCGCGCTCACCTCCGTCGCCGCCCGCGGATCATGCCCGCCCATCGTCTGCAGGCCCCGCAGCGGAATCCAGATGACCCGGTCCATCGGCGTGTTCGTCGGCGCCAGCACCCCCGCCACCGTGTAGGTGTCGGCATGCTGGTTCCGCTCGTCGTAGGCCAGCCCGTGAAACGGATGAAAGGTGTCGCCCGCCCGCAGCCCGAGCTGCGCCGCCGCAAAGCTGCCCGCCACCGCCGACCGCTCGGCCCCCTCAAACCAGCGCCCGCCGGGCTGCAGCGCGAATTTCTTGCCGGGCGCCAGCTCCACCGCCGTGAACAGCTCCGGCAGCGTGCCCACCAGCCGGTAGCCGCGCACGTTGTCGCCCACCGCGATCGGGATCGCCGTCTTCACCGCCGGATGGCGCCGGATGAACTCGTAGTCGCTCGCCGCCAGGTTGCCCGGCGACGACTCCAGGTGAAAAATCGCGTTGAGCACCAGCTGCAGCTTCGAGCCGCGCGCCCCCAGCACCGCATCGAAGACCATCCCGGTCGAGGTGAACGCCGCCTGGGACTGCGTCTTCACCGTCCACACGCTCATGAGGAGCCCGCCGGCCAGCGCGATGCTGCCGGCCGTGACCGCGGTCGAGAGCGCATGCTGCCGCAGCGAGCGGTAGACGATCAGCGGGAGGGTCATCGCGCCCCCTCCGGTGCCGCGCGGTTGATCTCCGCCAGCGACTGCCGCCGCTCGAACTGGCCGAGCACGTCCTCGTCGTGGCTGACCAGCAGCAGCGCCGCGCCGTTTTCCCGGCAGACCTCGCGGATGAGCGCCAGGGCCTCCCGCGCATGCCGGCGGTCGAGGTTGCCGGTCGGCTCGTCGGCGAGCACGAGCTTCGGCCGGTTGGCCAGGGCGCGCGCCACCGCCACCCGCTGCTGCTGCCCGGTCGAGAGCTGCCCCGGGAAATGATCCAGCCGGTGGCCCAGCCCCATGCGCGCCAGCACCTCCCGGGCGTGCGCCCGGTCCGCCCCGCGCGGCCCGAACGACATGCCGAGCACCACGTTCTCCAGCACGGTGTAGCCCTGCAGGAGGTTGAACGTCTGGAAAATGTACCCGAGCTTCTCGGCCCGCAGGCGGTCGCGGCGCGACTCGCCCAGCGCCGTCATCTCCACCCCGTCGATCACCACCCGGCCGGCGTCGGCGGCCAGGATGCCGGCGATGAGGTGCAGCAGGGTCGTCTTCCCCGAGCCGCTCTCGCCGCGCAGCGCCACCTGCTCGCCCGCGCCCACCGCCCACGCCGCCACGTGCAGGATCTCCACCGTCTCACCCTCGGGTGAGCGGAACGACTTCCGGAGATCGGTGATGGCCAGCATGGCGGGTGCGCGGTTCAGGCCCCCGCGGGCCTCCCGGGCGCCCCGCGGAGCGGGAGCGGTCCGATGGCGGCGATGCAGGGCACGGCCGAGCAAGCCACGGGCCGCCGCGGGGGGCAATCGTTTCGTGCAGGCCCGTCCCTCCGGTACTGGACACGCCGGGCCGAGCGCGCCATCGTCCGCGCATGAGCCCCGCCCTGACCCCCGGCGCCCGGTTCCGGGCGGCGCTGGCCGCGGAACGGCCCCTGCAGATCGCCGGGGCCATCAACGCCCTGGCCGCCCTGCTCGCCCAGCGCGCCGGCTTCCGCGCGCTCTACCTGTCCGGCGCCGGCGTCGCCAACCACTCCTGCGGCCTCCCGGACGTGGGCCGCACCGAATTGGCCGACGTGCTGCTCGACACCCGCCGAATCACCGGCCGCGTCGAGCTGCCGCTCCTGGTCGACCTCGACACCGGCTGGGGGGATCCGGCGCTCGCCGTGCGCGAGCTGGCCGCGGCCGGGGCGGCCGCTGTGCACCTGGAGGACCAGGTCCCGGCCAAGCTCTGCGGCCACCTCCCCGGCAAGCACCTCGTCTCCACCGCGGAAATGGCCGCCCGCGTGCAGGCTGCGGTCGCCGGCCGGCCCTC
>CAIKTR010000030.1 GCA_903830425.1 uncultured Opitutia bacterium | reverse complement strand
GTGGTTGTGCCACAGGTCGATCGGGTCCAGCTCCGGCAGCTGCCGCAGCACGAAGCCCAGCGCGGGCTGGCACATCAGCGGCACGCGGTCCGGACGCTCCAGGCGCATGGCGGCGGCATAGCGGGTGCGGGAGGTGAACATCGGGCGGGTCAAGGCGGGTCCCCTCAGGGTGAAAGCAAGGCCGTGCGGGCGGGGGGCTTCATCTGGTGGATCCCGCCAATTTCTGGGTCCGGCCAACTGGGCCGCTGCAGCGTCTGAGGCGGTGGGGTGCCGTGGGACGGCCCGACCGATGGCGTGCGCTGGCGGGGTCGAACGTGCCCCGGTGAGGTGCGCCCCCTTTCCCGGTTGGTTGCAATCCCAGCCTCCGTGTAACCGCCGACATGTCGCCCAACGTTCTTGCCGCCGGAAGCCGTCCGAGGACCTCCGTTGCGAAAAAATTTACCCGGCGATTTCCGGGCGGGTTCAGGTCGTGTAGATTTTTGATTGGCGCATTCATCCATTCTGCAAACACGCCCCAATCAGTCGTTCACGTTGGAGTTGATCCTGGGACAGCGGGCGGAGTCTGGTTTGGGGTTAGGGTCCGGCAACGAGCCGGTTGTTCTACCAGTCGAACAGGCCTCGTCGGCGACTGCCCCGCAGGGAGCCCGAATTGACCTCCGCCTCCTTGTCTGCGGCTGCCCGGCGGATCGGGAGCTTGGGCCGCGGCAGGGCTGTCCGGCTGCAGATACAGGTAGAACAAACTACCATTCGCCATGCGGCGGCCGGGAGGGGACGCTCAACGGACAAGGTGGCGGTCGTTTTCCAGTAAACGGTGAGTACCCCGGCGCCCTTTCATTGTCCGGGCAGCAACCACAAATTTATTCAACCGAACCTGGTGGCAAGCGGGCCACGCAACCGATTCATCTCATGGTCAAGGCCCTCATCATCTACCCCAAAGACTACCCGAAGGTGTATGGGCCGGCGGAAGTCGCGGCCATCCGGCAGCGGGTGGAGTTGGTGGCGGATCCGCTCACCCGGGAGCAGTTGGCGCAAAGGCCCGAGTTGCTGGCCGAGGTTGAGGTGATCTTTTCCGGTTGGTATTCGCCGGTCCTGGATGCGGAGTTCCTGCGGGCGGCGCCGCGGCTGCGGGCTTTTTTTTACGCCGCGGGCTCGGTCAAGGGCGTGGTGACCGACGCGGTCTGGGAGCGCCAGATCCGGGTGTCGAGTGCGTGGGGGGTCAACGGGGCCGCGGTGGCGGACTACACCGTGGGAGCGATCCTTTTCAGCCTGAAGCAGGGCTTTGCGAGCGCGGCGGCGGTGCGCCGAAACCGCCGGTTCGAGCGTTCGCCGCTCCCGGCCGGAGTGTGCGGCTCGACCGTGGCTGTCATCGGCCTGGGCGCCGCCGGGGGTGCCGTCTGCACCAAGTTGCGCCCCTTCGGGATGAAAATCTGCGCCCACGATCCCTATGTGACGGCCGCCGCGGCGCGGGACCTGGGGGTGCAGGCCCTGGTCAGCCTGGAGGAGGCCTTTGCCACGGCGCAGGTGGTCTCGCTGCACCTGCCGGCCAACGAAACCACGCGGGGCC
Organism: uncultured Opitutia bacterium; assembly: GCA_903830425.1. Lineage (GTDB taxonomy): Bacteria > Verrucomicrobiota > Verrucomicrobiia > Opitutales > Opitutaceae > Opi-474. Next base: position 2,591 of record CAIKTR010000030.1, on the reverse strand, counting down.
TCGTGCGTGGCGACCATTTCCGGTCCATGCCGCCGGGAGCGACGCTGATCAACACGGCGCGGGGCCTGGTGATCCGGGAGGACGAGATGATTGCCGCCCTGCGGGCGCGGCCCGACTTGACGGCGATCCTTGATGTGACGGAACCCGAGCCGCCGGACGCCGCCTCGCCACTCTACGACCTGCCCAATGTGGTGCTAACCCCGCACATTGCCGGGGCGCTGGATCGTGACACCAGCCTGCTCGCGCAGTGCATGATCGAGGAGTTCGACCGCTGGCTCAGCGGCGCGCCGCTGCATTGGGAGATTGGCCGTGGGGATGGAGCGCACGGGGCCTGAGCCCGAGGGTCCCTCCTCCCTGTCCGGTGAATACCGGCCGCGGCGGCCCGTTTATTTCTGCCGCACCGTCTGCCCGTCGCGCCACACGCCCTCGATGAGGGCGAAGCGGGGGTAGGTGGGGATCCCAAACTCGCGCCGGGCCATCAGCTCCAGCAGCAAGTCCAGCGCGGTGGAGGTGAGCGCATCCCAGCGCTCGTCCATGCCGGCAATCTCCGGAGTCGCCTGGGTCCAGCCATAAGTCGAGACGCCGAGGTCCTGCGGAACGGAGTAGCCCAGGCCCTTGATCATGGCGAGGTGCGGGGCCCCGGTGGTCATGACGCAGTCCGGTTTTTCCGCCTCGAGCCACGCCTTGACCTGCGCCGGCTCCATGGCCTCCTCGGCGAGAAAGGGCCGGACCCGCTTGGCCTCGGGGTGCTCCTGCTGCTCGGCCAGATAGGCGCCCAGGATATTGTGGTCGGTCCGAATATCGCCGTTCCAAGAAAGCATCAGCCCGATGCGCTGGTAGCCCAGCGAGCGCAGCTGCTTCAGGTGCAGCCGCATGGAGCGGGCCTGATGAAAGCAGGCGCGGTGAACCGAGGGCTGCAGCACCGAGTAGCCGATGGCCACCGTGTAGAAGTTCTCCCAGGCCAGATCGAGATAGACCCCGGGATTGGGGATGGGGGCCAGCAACAATCCCTGGATGCCGCGGGCAATGAGGATCTGGCTCAGCCGCTGGCCGGTCAGGCCCGGGCTCGAGATGTCATGAAATTCGGTCTTCAGCCCCCGGAGGTGGGCGTGGGCCTTGATGTCCTGGTAGATCTGGGCCCAAGGACCCTTGGCGCCTGGCCGGTCCTGGTTGGGGACGGGGGCGAGCAACGCAATGACGCCGCGAAACTCGGCGGTGCGCTGATGGCGGTAGGAGGAGAGCGCCGACAGCATGGGATCGGGGCGGTACCCACACCGGGTGGCGGCCGCATTGATGGTGGCGATCGTCGCCGGGCTGATCCGCGGGTCGCCGCGCAGCGCCTTCGCGACCGTCGTAAAATGGAACCCGGTCTCCCGAGCCAAGTCCCGCACTGTGACACGTCCTGCCATCACCGGACGGTGCGGCCGCGAGATCGGTTTGCAAGCCCGCGGCCCCGGGCGTCTTACCGGGCGGCGATGCCGGGTCGCGCCGACGGTTCAACCGGGTAGAGCACGGGATTGAGGGGCGAGGCGGCGTGATCGCCGGGCTTGAGCCCGGGCAGCCAGACGGACAGGTCGGACTCCTGGTGCGGGTTGGCCGGGACCGCGACCCGCATGTCCGCGTCCATGTAGATCACCGTCATGACCGCGCGAGGGCGGTCCGAGTTGTTGGGCCCGGCCCGGTGGAAGGTCCAGCCGTAGTGGAAGGAGACCTCCCCCAGCTCGTAGGGCTCCTCGACGAGGGGGTGGTCCGAGACCTTGAACGCGGCCTGGAGCTGCCGCTCGCTCTCCTCGCTGATGGCGAGCTCCCGGCCGTGCTTGAACCGCTGGCTGCCGGCGCGGAACGACAGCGGTCCGAGCTCGGGCGGCGTCGCCTGGAGGGGAATCCAGACCGTGCAGACCGCGTCACCGGCCAGCGGCCAGTAATACTGGTCCACGTGCATCGGGGTGAGACCGCCGCCCGGCTCCTTGTAGAGGGCCTGGTCGTGGTAGAGCCGGACGCCCCGCACGCCCATGAGCTCGGCGGCGATCCGGGCCAGTCGCGGGCTGAAGACGAATTCCTGGACCACCTGGCTGTGGGTCCAGAGGTTCATGACCTGGAGGAACGCCTTCCCGTACGCGGTGCGCTCCGCCAGCGGGAGGGTCTCCTTGGAGCGCAGCCCGACCTGGTTGGTGATTTCCCGCGAGTAGTGCGCGAGCAGTTCGGCGCTGAGGACGTGCTTCAGCTTGATGAAGCCGTCGCGCCGGAAACGCGCAATCTGGTCCGCGTTGACGGAATAGGGCGTGGCGAGTTCGGCCGGAGCGGGGACGGGGGAGGAAAGCATGGCCGCCAGCCTACCGGAGGCGGCGCGGGGCGTCTGCCACTCTCTTGGCCAAAACTGGTGATAATTTGCTCATATCTTGCCTGATCGGTGAAAACCGTGGCATTTAAGCACGCATGATTCTTTCCCGGGACCCACGATGGGAGCGCGTTCCGCTGCAGGAGACGGGCTCGTTTGCGGTCCGGGAGTTTCGCCAGGCCCGCTTCGACTATCCCTGGCACCAGCACCGGGAGGCGGAGCTGACGCTCATTGTGCGGGGGAGCGGGCTGCG
>CAIKTR010000029.1 GCA_903830425.1 uncultured Opitutia bacterium | reverse complement strand
TGGTTATCAGCGACATGCGGGCGGGAGAATTTAAGTTGCGGCGGGTCGGCCGGGCATCAGTCGCCCTGACTTAACCAGGATTTAAAGTTTCCCGGTTGTTCTGAGGAGTTCGTGGTTTCATCCACGCGGGGTGTTGCCGTCAATACGGCTTGCCCAGGTTACCAAGGACCCAAGAGTTCCGGTCGCACCATGAAACCCGCCATCTCGCCCCGCGACTCCGCCTATTCCGAGTTGGTTTCGGGTTTGGGTGGATTGCTGGAGGCCGCGCGCCGCGCAACCGTCCGCACCGTCCACACGCTTTCCCTCTCGGGAAAGCGGGATTTGCTCCAAAAGTTCTCGATTTTAATCAATTTCCGCAGCCAGGAAAAATTTAAGTCCGCGGAGTCACTTGCGCTGGTTATCAGCGACATGCGGAGGGAAATATTTAAGTGGTGGTAAGTCCCGACACACAGTCCGCCCCGACTGCCTTCCCTGAAACGAGCTCATGGGGCTGGAGTCCTTGCCGGGCCAATGCGGCTCTTACATTTCCATGGGCGTTCCTCTATGACTTGAGTCAAGGGAGAGAGTCGGTGGACGCAGGCCGTCGCGATCCGAGAATCGCTGGGCGAACCAGCGGCCACCAGCGGGCGAGACCGGTTCCAAGGAGAATGAGACCGGCGAGTGCGAAGGCATCGTTGATCCATTTCCATTCTTTCCAGAAGAGAGCACCGGTGTGCAGGCGGGTGGCGATGGTATAGATCGGGACGATGTCGGCGCGTGGACCCGTAAAGTTGCGGCCCTCGACCTCATGACCGGCGGCGTCCGAGATGTGGAGCATGGCGCCGTGTTTCCAGAGGTAGCGGCCATCACCGACCGGGGTTACTTCACTCGCCATGCCGAGGTGCGAGGTCGCGGGCGCGATGGCGTGCCAGCCGCCGGGCGAGAGCCGTTGGGCTACGCCGCTCATTCCGTTTGGTGCGAGGAGTTCGTCGCCGACGCGGCGAAGACGGAGCACGCCACCAGTGACGCTTGTCTCGGTGTGCCAAGTGCGGCCGTTGTCGTCGGTGGTGAAGAGGCCGATCCGGGTGCCAAGCGAAAGGCGCTCGGGCTGGCCAGGATAGGCGGCGATGGCCTCGATCCAGTCATTCCAGTTGTGGAGTGCGTAGGCAGGAGGTAGTGCGGATTGCGGCACGGTTGTCGCCTTGAACCAGGGCGAGAGTGCGGCGAAGTGCCCGATGTAAACGCCGGTGACAAAAAGCATCGCGAGCGGAATTACGATCATGGGGCCGAGCCATTTAGCGTGGACGCCCAGCAGCCAGACGAGAATGGATTTCCGTGTGCGGGTGGACGGCAGCGCGGCATGGCGGGCGCGCTTGGTCCGCCAGTTGAAGGGGAGGAGCCAGAGAAGCAGGCCGGTAAGGCCAAGTCCGGTGAGACCGAGGCCGGCGAAATCATTGATCCAGTCGTCCCATGGGGTGCCGAAGAAGCCGCGACCGTAGTGGAGGTCGAGAGTGAGGCGCGATAGATTTGTGCCGAGGGGCGTTACGCTCGTTGCAACCGGGGCGAGATCAAGCCACATGATCGTAGGCGCGGCGTCGCCATGCAGGGCGACGCGGAAAACGCGGGTCTTATCCGCGACACCAACGAGTTCGTCAGGCGTGGCGCCAAGCGCGAGTGAGCTGATCCGCATGCCCGCAAGAGTGAAGCGGTGGAGCGCGTGGCCGGCGTCAGTGGATAGCCAGATGCCATCCTGCGTGCCGAACCAAATTCGCGACCAACCCTCGGCGGGTTCGACGGCATTGACGATGAGGGGAAGCGTCGCCGCTGCGATGGCTGGATGCCAGGTCTTGCCGGCGTCGGAACTCCACCAGGAGCCCCGGGCACCGGCGGTGACCTGTTGTGTCGGGTGGGCGGGATTGATCTGGAGGTGTCGGGCTAGACCGGCATTCGCCGTGGTGACGACGTTGTCGGGAAACCACGCGACCGGCAGGCCGTGCTGCCAGATCCAGGCCCACTCTTCGCGGTGGTCCATGATCCAGCCGGTGAAGCCGAGAACGCCGAGCCAGAAGAAGGCAAAGAGCCCGGCCCACTTGTGCCAGCGCCGGGCGGTGAAAAGCGGCGTCCGCACAGGTGCCGGTGGATGTGGGGGCGGGGCGATGGCGGAAGCGGGGGCGGGCATGGTCAGCCTCAGAATTTCGAGCTGACCTCTAGGAACCATGTACGCCCGGGCTGCAGGTAGAAGGCGTGGTATTTCCGGTCGAGGAGATTGTCCAAGGAGAGGCTGACCTTCGTGTTCTCGGTCAGGGCGGCAGTAAGTTTGAGATTCACGATGGCATAGGCGTCATAGGCGCCAAAGACGCCATTGACGGTACTCGCGTTGATATCGTCGGTGCGCGGGAAGACATGGGAGTAGTAGCGCACGCTGCTGTTTGCCGAGAACCGTCCGTGCGTCCACGCCAGGGCCGCGGTGCTGGTGACGAGGGGCACATCGCCGAGTCGGTGCCCAACGGCGGCTGGCGAGGCATCGTCCTTGGTCAGCTTTGAGGCGGTGTAAGCGACACTGCCATGCAGCGTAAACCCGGCCCCGAGTGGCTGCTCGACGGTGGACTCCATCCCGAGGATACGGGCGGCACCAGCGTTGATCGCTTGGTTGAGGTCGTTGGCGGTGCCACTGATAATGACCTTCTGATAGATAAGGTCGCGCAGCTCGCTGGCGTAACCTGTGACGGTGAACCGGGTGCCACCCTTGAGGGTGAGGTTGGCCCCGAGCTCGGCGGTCCGCAAGGTTTCTGGCTTCAGGTTGGGATCGGCCTGCGTGACGCGCACGCCGACGGGGCCGGTCTTGGTGGTGAATCCCGGCACATACAGATCAAGTAGCGTTGGCGTGCGGAAGGCGGATCCGGCCGAAGCGTGAAAGGTCAGCAGGGAATTTGCGCTCCAGACGAGGGCGGCCTTGGGGCTGAACTGCGATTCATGGCGTTCGGGATAGGTGTTGTCGCTGGCGGGCAGGGTCGGCTGGGCCGCGGTGGGAGTCTGGGTGGCCCGTCCGTGGACATACCAATCATCGAAGCGGCCGCCGAGGTAGAGAGTCAGCGGTTTTGCCAGCGTGATTCGATCCTGCACGTAATAGCCCCAGGTCTGGCTGCTGCCGGACGAGTCGTAATAGGTGGAAATTATTGAGCCCGGGTCGCGCCACTGCGAGAGGTCTCGGTTGCGGCGGTGCAGCGAGTTCAGTTGAAGGGCGGCGCCGGCCACCAGTTCCTGGTTCGTGGATAGAGGCACAGTGACATGGGCATCGAAGTCAGATCGCGTGTTAGGGGAATCAGTCAGGGTGCCGGGACCGCCGGAGTAGGTGCCGACGCCGCTGCGCGCCGTTACATAATAGTTGGCGAAACGTTCGTAGCCCGCGCTCACATCGAGTTGGGCGCCGTGGGTGAGCGGCTGCGAATAGCTGGTGAAATAGCGGCGGGTGCTCTCGGAAGAGGGTTGTAAGACCAGGAAATCCGTCTCGCTGACACTGAAGCGCAGGGGCGTAGGATCACTGAACGAGACCGTCCCGCCCACCACTTGTTGGCCGGCGGCATTGAGCAGGTAGGAGGTGTAGGGCGTATAGCTGGTCAGGTAACGATCGTAGCTATAACCGGCGATGAGTTTGCCGGAGTGGCCGACATCAAGATAGACTTTGGCAAAGGCGTTCCACTGGTCCCAGGGACGCTTGCCCTTATCGCCGATGTTGTAGGACGCGCCTCCCGTCGGCGAAAGCGTCGGTATGGCGCCCGTGACTGGTATAGTGTTGGCGGCGGTGCCGGCCGTGGGACTTTTGATCACAAAGTCGCCGACGTAACTCTCATTGTTCCGGTAGGTGACGCCGATCGCGAAAGCGAAACCATGGGCGAGTGCATCGCGATAGACGATGCCGCCACCCGACTGAGGCACATCGCCGCCACCATACCCGGCGTGCATGACCAACTCACGGTGGTCAGGGACGCGGGAAATGACGTTGATCACACCACCCATGGCGTTGCCACCATAGAGTGAGGAGAACGCACCGGGCACAACTTCTACGCGCGCGGCATCATCCAGCGAAATGGCAGACCAGTTGACACCGCCGGAATAGCCGCTGTTTACCGGCTGGCCATCAACCAGGACCAGGGTGCGGCTGTTGGAGATACCGCGCAGGGAGAGGCCGCCCTGACCCGAACCCGGTGTCGTGGCTCCAAATGGACTGCCCCGAAAATAGAGGCCAGGCACGTCCGCCAGCACGTCAGCGAGGCGGAACGCGTTCTTCTGGGCGAAGTCTTCGCTGGTGGCGACGTAGACATTGGCGGGGGCCTCGGACAAGGAGACCGGCGTGCGGGTCGCAGTGACTACGAATTTCTCGAGCGCGATTCTAGGCGAACCGTCGCCATCGTTGGTGTCGGCCGCGCGCAGGCCGGCGGCTAGGATAAGAACCGCAGCGACGAGCGCCGCAGTGCAAGGGCGGGAAGGGGAAAGGGACATGGAAATCAAGGAAGTTGCGCGCGGAAGAACGCATGCGCGCTGACGCGGCCTAATGAGGCGTGGAAACGGGAAAACACCGCGCATCTTCCGACCGGTGTTACAACACGGCCGGCGCGCGGCGGCGACTGAGCGTGGGGCGCGTTAAACGCGCGGCGGAGTCACTGGCACCGCTTCAGTGCGCAAGGGGCCGGTGTCATTGGTGACACCCGGCCAGGCAAAATCAGGCGCCGTGACCACGATGGCCGGCACGGTTTCGGACAATAACAAAATTTTTTCCATGGTGCCGCCAAGAGCAGCATCACGCGGCAGCTGGTCGCGAGCCGCGTCTTGTGCCTTTTGGACAGCACAGCAAATTCCGCAGGGCTTCGTGCCGTCGAAGGTCACCTGCAGCGCACGGGTGACGGGCATCACTTGGGAGTAATCGTGAAACATCTTCGCCCACGCCACGAGCTGCACGACGTTCCACACCGCGCCATTGGCACAGAGCCAAGCGAGGAAGAGGGCGAAGATGGAAACGTGGCGACGCACTGCCGGCACCATGCTATTGTCGAATCATCTGGCAACTCAGAATTGTGTCACAGCTGGCGATCAGCCGACCATCGCACAAGACATGATCCAATTCGCCGAACAATTTCCTCCGCGCCAAAGCCAGAATCTGCTTCAATGGCGGTATGAGTAGCGGCGAGACCTTCACGGCCTTTCTCCGGCTGGGTATCGAGCATATCCTTCTGGGCTTCGATCATCTCCTGTTTCTCGCTGGGTTGCTCCTCGTGGTACGCGGTTGGCGACAACTGGTAATCGTCATCACGACCTTCACGGTGGCACATTCACTCACGCTCGGGCTGGCGGCGTTCAATATCATCAGTGTGCCGGGTCGCGTGGCTGAACCGCTCATTGCCGCTTCTATCCTTTTTGTCGGGATTGAGAACATCGTGCAGCGGGGCGAACCGCGGGCTCGTTGGGCCGTGACCCTCTTTTTCGGCCTGATCCACGGCTTTGGATTCGCGAGCGTACTGCGCGGGCTTGGGCTGGGGACGAATGGTCGTGGCATCGCCCTGCCTCTTTTCTCTTTCAACCTCGGGGTGGAGATCGGGCAGTTGGCGGTGGCGGCCGTTCTCGTGCCGCTGCTTTGGCGCCTCGCTGAATCTCCCAATTACCGCGGTCGGTGGCAGCCCATGCTCTCCGGGGTTGTCGCCGTAGTCGGGGGCTACTGGCTGGTACAACGCTTGGTGCAATCCGGCGTGTTTTAAGGCATGAACTTCAGAATCCCGCAACGAATGCCACAAACACACCAACCGCTGCGGATTGCGGTGGCTGGGTTTCTGCTACACTCAGGCTTCCCTGAATCGTCAGGATAGGTTTCTGATGAGCACCTCCCAACAAACCCGCCTCTTCTGGCTCCAAGCCAGTGGGCTGGGCTTTGCTGCTTTCGTTGCGCTCTGGTGCCTGCAAGGAACCTCTGGCCGTGAGATGCTCCGGACCTTCGCCGGGTTCGCCACCCACTCGCACCAACGGACCCTTGCCTCGCAAGTAGCCCTCTTGATTCATGCGCCGCGACCAGTGAACCACGGCAATTTAGCCACCAACGAAACCGAAGTGCGCGAATCAGGGCCGGCGCTGGAGCCTCTGGAGCCAATGGCCTTGGTGGCGATAGTGTCGGCATTTCAGGCTTTGCCGAAGTTGTTTCCTGCTTCGGGTGATTTCCCCTCAATCGATGAGGCTGCAAGACGTGACTGGCTGGATCGTCCTCCACTCCCTCCGCCAAAGACGTTGGTTTGAACACGCGAGGCGGAATCCGCTCGCGTGAGTTGGTTCGGCCGGGGCAGCGCTTGCCCCGGCATTGAGCGGTGCCGCCGGATTTCCCGGCGCCGGCCGTGCTCGTTGCTTCAAACCCTTTTTCGCCTTTTCCATGCACTTTCCCATCGTCTTCCGTGGAGCCATCCGCTCCGCCATCGTATTTTCCATACCAGCGACTTTCCCTCTATTGGCCGGAGGTCAAAGCACCGATAGCCCCGTTACCGTCTTGGACAAAATTGAGGTGGTCGGCCGCGCCGACGACATGCTGGGGACCGCCAGCACGTCCTCCCAAGGCAGCGTAGGCTACAATGAACTTTCCCAGCGGCCGTTCCTGCGTCGGGGCGAATTGCTGGAGGTCATACCCGGGGTGGTTATCACGCAGCACTCGGGCAGTGGCAAAGCCAACCAGTATTACCTCCGTGGCTTCAATTTGGACCATGGAACCGATCTCTCCGTTTCGCTTGAGGGCATGCCCGTCAACCTGCCGACCAACGCGCATGGACAGGGCTACGCCGACATCAATTTCCTCATCCCCGAGTTCGTGCAACGCGTGGACTTCAACAAAGGCCCCTTTTATCCAGAGGTGGGGGATTTCTCGGCCGCCGGAGCCGCAGACTATCACCTGTTCAGCGAGCTGCCCAATGACTTCCTGACCCTTGGCGCAGGAACCTACGGTTATGCTCGGGTGGCGCTCGGGGAAACCCTGCACCGCGGTGGAGACGCGACCACCCTGGGATTCGAGGCCGAGCACTACGACGGCCCGTGGACATCTCCGGACAATTTCCACCGGTATAACCTTCTGGCCCGGCATGTCTGGAATCTTTCAGGGGGCCGCCTTACCGTCACGGCGCTGGGCTATCGCGGCGACTGGAATTCGACTGACCAGATTCCGCTGCGGGCAGTGGGAAGCGGACTCATCGGGCGTTTTGGGGCCCTCGATCCCTCGGACGGAGGCAACTCCCGCCGCGCCAGCCTGAACTTCGAGTGGCTGCATGGCACGGATAAGGAAGGCTGGAAGTTGAGCGGTTACGCGATCGCTTACCACCTCGACCTCTTCTCCAACTTCACCTTCTACTTGGATGACCCAATCAACGGCGATCAGTTCAATCAGCATGAAAACCGCACGATCCTGGGCGGGGCACTGACCCGCAATTGGTCCCTGCAGGTCGGGGGCATGAAGGTTGAGACCCAAACCGGCTGGCAGATCCGCGACGATCAGATTGATGTCGGGCTGTTCCACACGGTAAAGCGTGCCCGACTCGGGGTAATCCGGGATGACACGGTCCAGGAACTCGGAACAGGAGCCTTCACCCAGACCGTATGGCACGTGAATGATCGATTGCGGCTACAAGCTGGCGGCCGGGTCGACTGGTACAACTTCGATGTCACGAGCGACAATCCGCTCAACTCCGGTCAGCGGAGCGACTACATCGTCAGCCCAAAAATTGGCGTGGTGCAGCAGCTCGGACAGAAAACCGAGTTGTATGGCAACGCTGGCTTCGGTTTTCACAGCAACGACGCCCGGGGCACCGTGATCACGGTAGACCCCAAGACCGGCGATCCGGCCGAAGCAGTGCCCCCGCTGGTGCGCTCCCGGGGTATCGAGGCGGGTATCCGCACCTCCGCGGTCAAAGGTCTGGTCAGCACCGTGTCGGTCTGGGCCTTGGATCTGGACTCGGAACTGGTGCTCTCGGGCGACTCAGGCGGGACGGAGGCCAGCGGCGCGACGAGGCGTTACGGGGTTGAATTGTCCAACTACTATAAGGTTTTCCCTTGGCTGACCTTCGACCTCGATTTGTCTTTCACCCACGCACGCTACAAGGACGCGGGCGCGGCGGATCGGGTCGCGGAATCCATTGGCACCGTCGTCACCGGTGGCGTCACGGTTTCCGCCGAACATGGCTGGCATGGCAGCGCCCGGCTGCGCTACTTTGGCAATCAGCCCTTGATCGAGGACAACTCAGTAGTCGCCCCGGCCTCGGCGACGGTAAACCTCCTGCTGGGGTATGATTGGTCCCGCTGGCAGGTTTCGGTTGAACTGCTCAACGCCCTGAATCGACAGAATTACGACATCGGCTACTTCTACACCTCGCGGCTACAAGGCGAGCCCGCCGCCGGGGTGGACGATGTCCATTTCCACCCAGCCGAGCCGAGGATGGTGAGATTCAACGTCACACGGAAGTTCTGAGGCGCGCAGCCTCACGAAAGTTCGCCAGTACTTTCGGATCGGGTAGCCATACGGAAAAATTTAAGTCCCTAACGGGAAGGATGCCCGCAAGACTTCACCTATTCTTGGAATCTGGATCTGAAATGAAGCGAATGGAGCGAATCCGAGGCTGCTTTGGAGCAGATTTCCGGATATCTTAGGGGGTGATTAACACGGCAATGAAGCAAATCGCCACCCGGATTCCCCTCTGTAGGCCGCCCATTCGCTTCACTTTTGTTTCGTGTTAACAAACGCGCCGGGCAGCCATTCGACGCGCCGCCCGTTGGTCGGCTTGCTCATGGCCTGCGGCCTGAGGCATAACTGGTCCCGCGCGCCAGCAGCCACGAAACCGGCCGAGCCGCGCAGCGGCCGGCCGGAAACCGGGACGACGCAATGAGCCCAGCCGCTCCGGGGTGTGCCCCCCCGGAGCGACTCGGTCAGGGGATCAGGCTCGCAGTCCTGAATGGTTGGCCCCGTCCTTGGCCGCCGCACCTTCCGCCCGAAGGTAGGCGGAGGCATCCTATCCCTTGGGATAGAACCCGCCGGAACCGGGCGCCGCGGGGACCGGCGCTGCGCGGGGGACCGCGCAAAGGGAAAACTTGAATCGGGCCGGCGCCCTGACCATAGCTTTCGCCCACCCCCGAGAGGCGAACACCCTGAATCGCTTGGCGGACATATTCTGGAACGCACCGCACCCGATGAAACATTTTCCGGCGAGCCGCTCGCTTTCACTCTTTAGCCTCTGGTGGGGGCTGATGGGCGCCGCTGCGGCGGCGGGGGCGCCGGCGGACGCGACGCCGGAGATGGCGCCGGCAGCCGCGGCCGTCGCGGCCCGGCCGGCGGGGGCAAACGCCCGCGCCCCGGCGCCCGCTTTTTTACGGCCGGTGGTGGTTGCGCGATCAGCGGCCGGGTCCCCGGTGCGGGCGCAGCTGAGCGACTTTGCGAGCTACGCTGATGCCCAGGGGGCGGCGACGGTGGAGGAGGTGGCGCAATTGGCCGCGCGGCAACCGGCGGCGTTCAAGGCGACCGCCGGCTACTACAGCGGCGGTTACGGCCTGGGGGCAAAATGGCTGAAGTTCACGGTCACGGCCCCGCCGGGCGAATGGTGGGTGGTCATCCTGCCGCCGTTTCTCGATGACCTGCGGTTCTACGAGCCGTCCGCCGGGGGCTGGATTGAGCACCGGGCGGGCGACACCCTGCCCTTTGGCCTCCGCGAGACCCCGTACCGGGGCTTCGCGTTCCGTCTCCACCTGGACAACGGCGACGCCGGGCCGCGCACCTGTTTCCTGCGGCTGCAGACGACGAGCACCAACCAGCTGCTGCCGCGGCTGCTCTCGGGCGAGCAGTTCCATCAGACGATGCTGATCGAGTACGTCGCCATGCTGGGGCTGGTGGGCTTTTTGCTGATGATGGCGGCGCTCAACCTGGTCTCGTATTTGCCGCTGCGGGACCGGATTCACCTGCTGTTCGTCTTCGCGCTCCTGATCCAGGCGGCCCTCTACCTGACCAACGGAGGCTTCACCGCGCAGCTGTTCCTCGGGGATTATCCCGGCCTCACCAACGCCGCCGTGGGCGTGCTGTCGATGTTGGCGTTTTCCATCATCGGGCCGTTCTACATCGAGCTGTTGTCCATCACGCCGCAGCAACGGCTGATCTATTACACCTATCGGAGCCTGCAGTGGGGCGCGTGGCTGGCGCTGCCGCTCGCGTGGACCAACTATTATCCGATCGGGGCGCAGGTCGTGCAGTACCTCTTCGTTGCCTCCGTCGTGCTGTCCGTGCCGCACGTCGTCGGCTTGTGGCGGCAGGCGGTGCCGGGGCGCAATCAGATCGCGGGGGTGGTCGTTTTCAACATGAGCGGCCTGCTGGTCCACATGCTGAGCCAACTGGGCGTGCTGCCGGTCAGCATGCTGACGCTCCACGCCGCGCCGCTCTCGTCCTTTGGCACCATCGCAATGGCGCATCTGGCGCTGGTTGCCCGCCACAACAATCTGCAAGCCGCGCACATCCGGGCGGAGCGGGACGCGGCGCGCGAGCGGGAAATGCGGCTGCAGATGGAAAAATTCATCGACGTCGTGTCGCACGAGTACCGCAATCCGCTGGCCGTGCTGTCGGGCAACCTCGAGCTCCTGAATGTTTCGCACGACGAGGCCCAGCTGCACACGCGCACCCAGCGCATGAGCGCGGCGATCGACCGGCTGGCGGCGATCTTCAACCGTCCCCTGCGCGCCGGGGAGTGGGGCGGGCTGCGCCGGATGGAATTTGCGCCGCTGGAGCTGGAGGGATTTCTGCGCCTCTGGCTGGGCCGGCCGGGCGCCCCTTGGCACGAAGGCGCCGGCGGGTTGAAGTGGGAAAGCGCCGGTCCGGTGCACATCCTGGCGGACACCCTGCTGCTGGAGACGGTGCTGGGCAACGTGCTGGAGAACGCCTGCAAATACGCGACCCCGGGCACGCCCATCGGGGTCACGCTCACCGGCGACGCCGGCCGCGCGAACATCACCGTGTCCAATGCCGTGCCCAGCACCGTGCGCCTGGATTCCGCCGCCCTGTTTGAGCGCAGTTTCCGGGGGGCCAACTCCCAGGGCATCGCCGGAACGGGCATGGGACTCTACTTGGTCAAGAAGCTGGTTTCGGACTTGCGTGGCGAAGTTGTGCTGGACCTCTCGCTCCCGGGTCGTTTTGTCCTCGTGTTAGATTTCCCGAGCGAACCGCCGGCCAGCGTGGCATGAACTCACCCCACTGTAATATTATTCTCGTCGAGGACGACGCCGACCTGCGGGAAAGCACCGGCGAGCTCCTGCGGCGGGAAGGCTATGCGGTGACGGCGGTGGGGTCGGGGTTGGAGTTTTACCAGGAGGTGTCGGTTCGTACCTACCGGGTGGCGCTGGTCGATTTGGGTCTGCCGGACCAGGCGGGGGAAGTCCTGGTGGACTACCTGCGCCGGAACACGCGGACGGCGGTGATTGTGATCACGGCGCGGGACACGATCGACACCCGGGTGGCGATTTACCGGCTCGGTGCCGATCTTTTCATGGGCAAGCCGATCGATCGCGACGAGCTGTTGGCGGCGATCAGCAGCTTGGTCGGCCGGCAGAACAACGACCCCGAGGTGAACCCCGGCGTCATGGCGCCGTCACCGGCGGCCAAGGAGGCGCGCACCTGGCGACTGGTGACCGCCGGGCGGATCCTCATCACGCCCGACGGGGTCAGCATCGAGCTGACGGGGAATGAGTTCGATTTCCTGGGTTGCCTGGGGAAGCGTCGCGGGGCGGTGGGGCGCAAGGAGATCCTTGCCTGTGTGAAGATCCAGCCGGGTGAAGGCGCCCAGCGGGCGCTGGAGGAACTGGTCCGCCGGATCCGCCGCAAGTTGAGCGAGGCGACGCAGCAGCCGCCGCCGATCTTGACCCACTACGGTCTCGGCTACCTGTTTGCCGACCACATCAACATCGTCGGTTAACCACGGCCGCAGGGGTCCGGCGCGCAGGACTTAATTCCGCGGCCGGGCCCTGACTCCGGTCAATCCCGGTCGAGTGCCGTCCGGATAGCTGGAGTGCCAGCGCCCGGACCAGGGGTACCGTGGCGAGACCTGGGCCGGTATTAATTAAGCCCCGCGCGCCGGCCCCCTTCTATGAGGTTGCGGCCGCCGGGGCGGGTTCGTTTGCTGGCCGGCGATGGAGTCGCCTGCCGAACTGCCGCTGCTCGAGGTCGAGGACCTCCGCACCAGCTTTGTCACCCCCGACGGGACCGTGCCGGCCGTGGACGGTGTGACGTTCGCCATCAGCCGGGGCCGCACCCTCGCCCTCGTCGGCGAAAGCGGCTCGGGCAAGAGCGTCACCGCCTACTCGCTGCTGCGGCTGATCCAGCCCCCCGGCCGGATCCTGGGCGGAAAAATCCTCCTGCGCTCGGCCCGCGCCGGGGCAATCGACCTCGGCCAGCTCGACGAGCGCTCCGAGCTGCTCTACCGGGTGCGCGGCGGGCTGATCAGCATGATTTTCCAGGAGCCGATGACCGCCCTCTCGCCGGTGCACGCCGTCGGCCCCCAGATCGCCGAGGCGATCCTGCTCCACCAGCACACCTCCCGCTCCGAGGCCCGCCGCCGCACCGTGGAGATGCTGGCGCGCGTCGGGCTCGACGCGCCGGACCGGCGGTTCGACCAGTACCCGCACGAACTTTCCGGCGGGATGCGGCAGCGGGTGGTCATCGCCATGGCCTTGGTCTGCCGGCCGGAACTGCTGATCGCGGACGAGCCCACCACCGCCCTCGACGTGACGCTCCAGGCGCAGATCCTCGGGCTCATCCGGACGCTGCAGCGCGAGATCGGCTGCTCGGTGCTCCTGATCACGCATGATTTCGGCGTGGTGGCGCAGATGGCCGACGACGTCGCCGTGATGCACCACGGCCGCATCGTGGAGCGCGGTCCGGTGCGCGCCGTGCTGCAGCACCCGCAGCACCCCTACACCCGGTCGCTCCTCGAGGCCCTGCCCAGCCGCCGGGCGCGCGTCGCATGAGCTCCGACCCGTCCCCGCCGCTGCTCGCCGTGCGCGGGCTGTGCAAACACTTCCCGGTCCTGAGCCGCGGCCTGCGCCCCCGGGTGACGGGCGTCGTCAAGGCGGTCGACGACCTCAGCTTCGACCTCGCGCCGGGCGAGACTCTGGGGCTGGTGGGGGAGAGCGGCTCGGGCAAGACGACGACGGCCCGCTGCCTCCTGCGGGCCCTCGACCCGACGGCCGGCGAGGTGCGGTTCCGGCTGCCCGACGGCCGCACGGTGGATCTGGCGAAACTGTCCTCCCGCGACCTCAAGCCGGTGCGCCCGCACGTGCAGATGGTGTTTCAGGATCCGTTTTCCTCGCTCAACCCGCGGATGACGGTGGGGGCGATCGTGGCCGAGCCGCTGATCATCCACGGGCTGGCCCACGGCACGGAGCGGGACGACCGCGTGGCCGAGGTGCTGCGGCGCGTCGGGCTGCAGCCGGAGCACCGGGAGCGTTACCCCCACGCCTTCAGCGGCGGCCAGCGCCAGCGCATCGGCATCGCCCGGGCGCTCGTCATGCGGCCCTCGCTCATCGTGTGCGACGAGGCGACGTCCGCGCTCGATGTGTCGGTGCAGGCCCAGGTCCTCGACCTGCTGAAGGAACTGCAGGCCGAGTTCCGGCTGACCTACCTGTTCGTGGCGCACAACCTGGATGTGGTGCGCAACTTCTGCGACCGCGTGGCCGTGATGCGGCGCGGGCGCATCGTGGAGCTGGCCCCGGCGGCGCAACTCTTCGCCGCCCCGCAGCATCCCTACACCCGGATCCTGCTCTCGGCCGTGCCCTCCCCGGATCCCGACGTGCGCATGAACTTCGAGGCGGCGGATGACCTCGCCCGGCTCGACGCCGCGGGCTGAGCCGCCGCGCCGCCCGGGAGGCTGACGGTGCTCGCCGCGCCCCCGCTGCGGGTCCAAGGTGCGGGCATGCCTGTCGGGCTCATCCCCTTACTCCCATGAACCAGCCCAAAGAAAAACGCCCCGTGGGTTTTACCCCGGCGGAAATCCGGGTGTTCAAGGTCCACGCCGTGCTGGTCGCCGCGATCGCGGCCGGCTTTTGGGTGACCGCGCCCAAGGGCCTGGGGCAGGTGCTGGGCCTGCTGCTGGCGGCGTCGCTGCTGCCGCTGCCCCCGCTGGTGATCTATCTCCTGCGGCGCTGGCGGCCGGACCGCTGAGCGCGGGCCGGGGCTTGCCAAACCCGTGGCCGCGGGCTGGGCTGGGGCTCCCATGTTGATCCACTCGGTCTTTTTCTGGCTGAAACCCGAACTCACGGAGGCCCGGCGGGCGGAGTTCCGCCGCGGGCTCGAATCCCTCGCCGGGATCTCGTCGCTCCAGTCCCTGCACATCGGCACGCCGGCGCCCCTGCCGCCGCGCCCGGTGCTCGACGCCACCTACACGTTCGCGCTCACCGGCGTGTTCCAGGACGTGGCGGGCCAGACCGCCTACCAGACCGACCCGCTGCACCTGGCGTTCCTCGAGCGCTTCCGCGGCGATTGGACGAAGGTGCAGATCTACGACGCCGCGTAAGGGCGGAGGTCCGCCCGCCGGGCCGAAGGTCGGCGCCTAGCGCACGACAAACGGCGCGAAGAAACCCTGCTGGGACGGGGGAAACCGCCCGCGGAGATAGATGCCGTCCTCCCGGTGCTCCTGCTCCTGGATGTGCCCGAGCGTGTGGAGGCGGGCGACGACATCGTAGCGGTCGTGCGGGACGAGCAGCTCGGAGGTGGCGAAGGCGTCGGCGATCAGCTCGACCAGCCGGGTCTCAAGCGTGGGCAGGCCCTGGCCGGTGTGGGCGCTGAGGTAGAGGGCGTCGGGCACGAGCTGGTGCGCGCGCTGGAGGTCCGCGGGCGTCGCGGCGTCGACCTTGTTGAACACGGTCAGGATGGTCTTGTCCACGGCCCCGAGCTCGCGGAGCACGCTGAGGGTGGTGGCGTGGTGCTTGTCGCAGTTCGGGTTGGTGACGTCGACGACGTGGATGAGGAAGTCGGCGATGATCGTCTCCTCCAGCGTGGCCTTGAAGGCCTCGACCAGGCGGTGGGGCAGGCGGCGGATGAAGCCGACGGTGTCCGTGACCAGCAGCTTCTGGTTGCCGCGGAGGAGGAGCTGGCGGGTGGTGGGGTCGAGCGTGGCGAACAGCTTGTCCTCGGCGAGGACGTGGGCGCCGGTGAGCCGGTTGAGGAGGGAGGATTTGCCGGCGTTGGTGTAGCCGACGATGGAGGCGGTGGGGACGGGCACGCGCTGGCGCTTCTGGCGCTGCACGCCGCGCTGCTGCCGCACCTCGACGAGGTCGTGCTTGAGGCGCGCGATGCGGTCGTTGACGAGGCGGCGGTCCTGCTCGAGCTGGGTCTCGCCCTCGCCGCCCATGCCGCCCGAGCCGCGCTGGCGGGAGAGGTGGGTCCAGGCGCGCGTGAGGCGGGGCAGGGAGTACTGCATGCGGGCGAGGGCGACCTGCAGCACGGCCTCACGGGTCCGGGCCCGTTCGGCGAAAATGTCGAGGATGACCTCCTCGCGGTCGATCACGGCGAGGCCGGAGAGCTTCTCCCAGTTCCGCTGCTGCGCGGGGGTGAGGGAGTCGTCGAGCACGATCAGGTCGGCCTCCACGGCCTTGGCCGCGGCGATGATCTCCTCGGTCTTGCCGCTGCCGAGCAGCGTGGCCGGGGTGGGCTGGCGGAGATTGACGAGGGCCTGGCCGACCACGCCGATGTGGAGGTTCTCCACCAGCTCCTGCAGCTCGACGAGCAGCTCGGCGGCCTCGCCGGGCGGCAGCTGCGCGGTTTGCACCCCGACGAGGAAGGCGCGGTCGCAGCGCTTGGATTCAGTCGAGGGGGTTTCGTTGAGGAAGTCGGCCATCGCGAGGGGACACGGTGGACCCCCGCCTGAGCGGGAGCAAGGACAAGGGGGCCGGCCGTCAGGATGATCCGCGCGGGTGCGGCGGCCGCGGCCGGCCGCCTCAGCCCGCGTGGTAGAGCACCGGCGTCATTTTGCCATTCATGACGGCCCCGACCTCGACGTCGGCGGCGAAGACTGCGCGGTCCTGCTCGCGGGCCTTGGTGTGGGGGGCGAGGAGGCGGATGTCCTCATCCATGTAGATGATGGTCATGACGGCGCGGGGCTGGCGGGAGACGTTCGGTCCGGCGCGGTGGAAGGTCCAGCCGTAGTGGAAGCTGACCTCGCCGAGGTCGAAGGGGGTGTCGTCGAGGGGGTAGTTCTGCTCCTTCATCGAGCGGCCGATGTGCTCCTCGCTCTCGTCGCTGATGCCGAGCTCGCGTCCGGCCTCGAACCGGTGGCTGCCCTGGGCGAAGGCGAGCGGGCCCATTTCCTGCGGCACGGCCTGGAGCGGGATCCAGGCGGTCACGGTGTTGGCGTTGCTCAGCGGCCAGTAGTACTGGTCGGCGTGCCACGGGGTGACCCCGCCGCCCGGCTCCTTGTAGAGCGCCTGGTCGTGGTACATCCGCACGCCGCGGACGCCGAGCAGCTCGGCCGCGAGGCGGGCGAGGCGCTGGCCCCAGCAGAATTCCTTCACCGTCTCGTTCTTGGTCCAGATGTTGCCGACCTGGAGGAACGCCTTGTGGTAGGTGTCGCGCTCCGCGAGCGGCAGGTGCATCGTGTTGAGGCGGTAGACCTCGGAGGTGATGATCGGCCCGTAATGGCCCAGGACCTCGGCGGAGAGCACGTCCTTGAGCTTGAGGTAGCCGTCGCGGCGAAACTGGTCGATCTGGCCGGCGCGGAGCGGGTAGGGGGAGTGCAGGTCGAGTGAAGCCATGGCTAGGGGCTGTGCCGCAGAGCGGCCGCCCCCGCAAGCCTGCGCGCGGACCGCCCGGTGATTTTTCACGCCGAACGGCGGGGCGGTTTTTACGGATTATTAGCAGAAGGAGACTTGTGGGGCGCGCGGAACTCCGCACTTTCGGCGTCCCGCCCATGCCTACCGCGTACCAGATTCTGGTGGTTGATGATGATGCCGACATCCGTGAACTGGCCCGGCTCCTCCTGGAGCGGGAGGGTCACCGGGTGCGCGGGGCCAGCAATGGCCAGGTCGCCCTGCGCCTGCTCGCGGAGCAGCGGTTCGATGTGGTGCTCACCGACCTGCTGATGCCCGACCGGGACGGGCTGGAGGTGATCGCCGAGCTGCGCCGCAAGCATCCGGCCGTGCGCATCATCGCCTCGTCTGGGGGAGGGCGGATCGCGCGCGAGACCTATCTGGAGATCGCGCAGTCGTGTGGCGCGCATGCGGTGCTGCCCAAGCCCTACACGCGCCAGGAACTGTGCGCGAGCCTGGTGGCGGCGTTTCCGCGCCGCGCGGCCGGCGGCCACGGCACCCGGCTAGGGGGCGAACCGCACGCAGACGGGCAGGCCCACGGCCGCGGTCTGGCCGGTCAGGGTCAGGCGCCCGCTTTGGTCGTCGACGCGCAGCACGGTCAGTGAGTCGGAGTTCTGGTTGGCGCACACCAGCCACTGCCCGTCGGGTGAGAGCGCAAAATTACGGGGGTTTTTCCCGCCGCAGGGCGCGTGCTGGACGAGCGTGAGCCGGCCGGTGGCGACCTCCACGGCGAACACGGCGAGGCTGTCGTGGCCCCGGTTGGAGGCGTAGACGAAGCGGCCGTTGGGGTGGACGCGGATCTCGGCGCCGGAGGAGGCCCCGGAAAAATCGGCCGGCAGGGTGGAGAGGGTCTGCCGGGTGGTGAGGGCGCCGGTGGCGGCCTGGTAGTCGAAGACCAGGACGGTGTTGCCCAGCTCGGTCAGGGCGTAGGCGTGGCGGCCGTCGGCGCCGAAGGCGAAGTGCCGCGGCCCGGAGCCGGGGGCGGTGGCCACAAAGGGCGGCGTGGCGGGCGTGAGCCCGGCGCGCTCGGCCGCGAGCTGATAGGTGAAAATGCGGTCGAGCCCGAGGTCGCACACGATCACGAAGCGCCCGTCGGGCGAGAGGGTGACCGAGTGCACGTGGGGCGAAGTCTGGCGCACGGGATCGACGCTGTGGCCGGAGTGGGGGACCACGTTGGGCGCGCCGAGCGTGCCGTCGGGGCGGAGGGGGATCGCCGCGACGATCCCGGTGTGATAATTGGCCACGACCAGGGCCCGCTGCGTCGGATCGACCGCGAGGTGGCAGGGGGCCACGCCGCCCGCGGCCTGGGGCGACTGGAGGGCCTGGAGCCGGCCGGTGGCGAGGTCCGCGGCGAAGGCCGTGGCCATGGCGCCGGACTCGCTCACGGCGTAGAGCACTTTCCGGTCCGGCGAGAAGGCGAGGAAGGACGGATTGGGGGTGGCGGCGGCGAGGACGGGGGCGGACAACGCGCCGGTGGCCAGGTCGAGGCGGAGCGCGTAGATGCCGCGGCTGGTGGTGCGGGTGTAGGTGCCGACAAACAACGGCACGCTGGCGGCGGAGGCGGGGAGGGTCATGAGCAGGAAGGGCAGCCAGCGCATGGCACGGCGCGGGTCAGGCCGGGCCCAGCGCCGACTTGAAATGGCGGCGGCAGACGGCGACGTAGCGCTCGTTGCCGCCGATCTCCACCTGGGCGCCCGCCTTGACGGCGTGGCCGTCCGCGGTGACGCGCAGGTTCATCGTCGCCTTGCGTCCGCAGTGACAGATGGTTTTCAGCTCGATCAGGTTGTCGGCGACGGCGAGGAGGGCGGCGCTGCCGGGGAACAGCTGGGCCTGGAAGTCGGTGCGCAGCCCGTAGCAGAGGACGGGGATGCGCAGCTCGTCGGCGACGTCGGTGAGCTGGCCGACTTGGGCGGGGGTGAGAAACTGGGCCTCGTCGACCAGCACGCAGGAGACCGGGGCGGCGGCGTGGGCGGTGCGCACCTGTTCCAGCAGGTTGTCGCCGGCGTGGAGCGGGAGGGCGTCGGAGGCGAGGCCGATGCGGGACTGGATGCGGCCGTAGCCGGCGCGGGTGTCGAGCACCGGGGCGAACATCAGGGTGCGCATGCCGCGCTCCTGGTAGTTGTAGCTGGACTGGAGCAGCACGGTGCTCTTGCCGGCATTCATGGCCGCGTAGTAGAAATAGACCTTGGACATGGCGGGCGAGGCTGGGCCGGGAGCGGGAAAAAAGCCAGCGCGGGTCGGCCGGGCGCTCAGCGCCAGGTCGACACCTGGGCGGCCTCGAAGCTCGTCTGGCGGCGGGCGGTCTCGGCCGCCTGCCGGTGCCGGGAGAGTTCCGCGATCACCTCGTCGACGTCGCGCTCCTGGACAAAATGGGCCTGGGCATGGGCGCGCAGCTGGCGCCAGTGCTGCGCGAGGATCGCCTGGCCGGCCGCGAGGCAGGCCTCGCGGACCTCGGCGGACTGGCTGAGCAGCCCCTTGAGGCCGTCGCCGCAAAAGCCGCGGGCCTCGGCCTCGCACCGGACGGCCTCGCCGGTGGCCTGGCCGCCCGAGAGCGCCGCCAGGCGGTCCACCCAGGCGAGGTTGCGGAAGTCCGGCGGCAGCGGCAGCTGCAGCCCGTCGGCCTCGGCGTCGCAGAGCTGCTTGAACTGGTCGCGGATCTCCAGGACGTCGGCCACGCCCGACTGGATGGCGACCACGGTGATGCGGAGATTGGCGAGGGCGCGGAGGCGGGACTGCTCGATGAGGGCGTCCGAGGGCCGCGGGGCGCTGGGCGTGGGCATCGGGTTGATTGCGGCGGCCAGGCCGCGGGCGTCGCGGGCGAGGGCCAGGCTGATGTCGTGGAGGCTTGCGATGGCCTGTTCCCAACGGGTCACCACGAAGGCCGCCTCGAGGCAGGTGCGGTAATCGCCGCTGATGCTGGGCAGGTGGCTGCGCAGGGCCTGCTCCAGCTCGGCCTTGAGCCAGACGTCGATCTGCTCCAGCTGATCGAGCCGGGCGCGCAGGCCCGCCTCGTTGTCGAGGGCGGACCGCAGCGAGGTCTGGAAAACCAGCCGCGTCTGGCTGGTGGCCAGGACGCCAAACGGCGGCCGCGTGCTGAGGATCTCCTCCTTTTCCACGCTGAGCTTGGCCAGGGCCTCCTGCAGGGATTCCTGACAGAGCACCGCATAGGCCTCGTCGGTCAGGAGAGAGATGATTTCAGCCGTTAAATTCATGACGCGCGCTCGTCAAAATCTACTGATGGCTTGCCGCCGGGGCGTCAACCCCATCGCGTGCCCGGATCGGCCGGCCGGCGCGGATGCGGGCGGAACGGCTCCGCGGGAAAACGCTTCCCGTGCGTGCGGCGGGCCGCTTTAACCAAGCGGTCCTGCACTCCGATGAAAACAACCTCCCTTTGGGCGACTCTGGTGGCCGGCGGGCTGCTGGGGTGGGTCGCGGCGCGGGCCGCGCCCAGCCGCGCTGACGCGATGCAACTCACGCTGGCCGCACCGATCACCACCTGGGACGAGGCGATTCCCCTCGGCAACGGCCTGCTGGGCGGACTGCTCTGGGGCGAGGGCGGCACGCTGCGCCTGTCGCTGGATCGCGGCGACCTGTGGGACGAGCGGCCGGCGCCGGGCAACCCGCTGGCCGGCTTCACCTACGCGAAGATCCAGCAGCTGGTCGCGGCGAAGGACAATGCCGGCATCAGCCGGGTGGTGGATGGGGCGTATGATCAGGCCCACCCGACGAAGATCCCGGCGGGCCGGCTGGAGCTGGACCTGGCCGCGGGCCAGGCGGTGACGGCCTTTGAGCTGGATCTGGCGGCCGCCACGGGCCGGGCGCGGCTGGCGGGCGGGGCCGGGGCGGTGGAGGCGTTTTTCAGCGCGGCGGAACCCGTGGCCCTGCTGCGGCTGCCCGGCGCCGCGCCGCGCGCGCTGCGGCTGCTCGCGCCGGAGTCCGTCCGGCGGCTGGGTTATCCCGCCCCGGTGCGCGGGCACAGCGACACGGCCGAGTGGTTCACGCAGGCCACGGCCGAGGGCCACGTCAGCTGCGTGTATGCCGGCACCCGGCGGCTGGGCGCGGAGACGCTGGTGGCGACGACGGTGACCTACTCGCCGGCGGACGGGGCGGACGTGGTGGCGGTGGCGCGGGCCCGGGTGGAGGCGGCGCTGGCGGCCGGCTATGCGGACCGGCGGGTGGCGCACGACGCGTGGTGGCATGATTTCTGGGCGAAGTCCTCGGTGACGCTCCCCGACGCCGCGGTGCTCCGGCACTATCGGCTGGTGCAGTATTTCTACGGCGCGGCCTCGCGCGCGGGGGCGCCGCCGATGCCGCTGCAGGGGGTCTGGACCGCCGACGCGGGCGAGCTGCCGCCGTGGAAGGGGGACTATCACCACGACCTCAACACCCAGATGACCTACATGGGCTACCAGGCGTCCGGCCGGTTCGCGGAAGGGCGGGTGTTTCTGGACTTCATGCACGACCGGCTGCCGGCGTTCCGGCGGTATGCGCGGGAGTTTCTGGGGCAGCCGGGGGCGGCGGTGCCGGCCGTGATGACGCTGGCGGGGCAGCCGCTCGGGGGCTGGGCGCAGTACAGCCTGGCGCCGGTGCACGGCGCGTGGGTGGGGCACCTGTTTTACCTGCACTGGCGCTACACCCGGGATGAAAAATTCCTCCGGGAGGAGGCGTATCCGTGGTGCCGCGAGATTGGCGAGGCGCTGCGGGCGATGCTGCGGCCGGATGCGCACGGCATGCTGGTGCTGCCGCTGTCGGCCTCGCCGGAGGCGTGGAACAACAGCCAGCGGGCGTGGGTGCAGCCCAACTCCAACTACGACCTGGCCTGCCTGCGCATGCTCTTCCTGGGCAACGCGGAGATGGCGGCGCAGCTGGGCGACCGGGCGGCGGCGCAGGAATGGGGCCGGCTGGCGGCCGGCCTCGGGCCCCTGCACGTCAACGCCCGCCAGCAGCTGAAGCTCTCGCCGGATGAGGACCTGACCTTCAGCCACCGGCATCTCGCGACGGTGATGGGCGTGTACCCCTTCAACCTGCTGACGATCGAGGGGACGGACGCGGACCGCGCGGTGATCCGCGCCAGCGTGGCGGAGATCGACCGGCTGGGGGTGGTCGAGTGGTGCGGCTACAGCTACAGCTGGATGGCGGCCCTGCGCGCGCGCATCGGCGAGCCGGAGGCGGCGCTGTGGCACCTCCAGGCGTACCTGCAGGCGTTCACCCTGCGCAACGGGTTCCATGCGAATGGCGACCAGACGAAGACGGGCTTTTCCTCGATGGACTACCGGCCGTTCACGCTGGAGGGGAACTTTCTCGCCTGCGCCGCGGTGCACGAGATGCTGCTGCAGAGCTGGCACGCCCGGCCCGGCGCGGGCGGGGAGGGGCCGATCCGGATCTTCCCGGCGATGCCCTGGCGCTGGCACGAGGCGGCGTTCGCCAATCTGGTCGCCGAGGGCGGCCACCAGGTCTCGGCCACGTGGGAGAACAACGCCACCACCTGGTTCCAGGTCGTGGCGGCCCGCGCTGGCGAGCTGCGCATCCGCGACAACTTCGGCGGCCGCGTCCCGCAGTGGAGCCGCCCGCCGGCGGCCCGGGAGGGCGATGATTTTGTGTTCCGGGTGAAGGCCCGCGACCGGATCGCCGCGACCCTGCCCAAGCCGGCGGCGCCGCCGCCGGCGCCCGCGGGGGCCATGCGGGACGACGTGCCGGTGGCGCCGAAGGATCCCGGCGTGCGGATGTCCCCCTGAACTTATGCTGACCGCCCGCCCCCTGTTCCGGTTGCTGCTCGGGCTCGTGCTCGTGCTCCTGAGTCCGCCCGCCCGCGCGCTGAACCCCGGGATCACCGTGTCCGAGTGGCACGGGTACCGGCGGCTGGACTTTGTCGTGGCGGGCCGGCCGGCGCTGCTGATCCTGCCGGCGCAGGCGGCCCCGGGGAATCCCTGGGTCTGGCGGGCCGAGTGGTTCGGCGACCAGCATGCGCCGCAGGCGTCCCTCGCCCTGCTCGCGCGGGGCTGGCACCTCGGCTACATGAATGCCACCGATCTGTACGGGGCGCCGCCGGCGATGCGGCTGTTTGACGCGTACTACCGGCGGGTGACGGCCGACTACGGGCTGGCGCGGCGCGTGGTGCTGGAAGGCTTCAGCCGCGGCGGACTCTATGCGTTCAACTTTGCCGCCGAGTATCCCGAGCGGGTGGCCGCGCTCTATCTCGATGCGCCGGCGCTGGACATCACGAGCTGGCCCGGGCCGCGGCATTCGCTCTGGCGCGAGTGCCTGGCCTGCTACGGCCTGACCGAGGCGCAGGTGGCGACGGCGAAAGTCAGCCCGCTCGATCGTCTGGCGCCGGTGGTCCGCGCGGGCATCCCGATCCTAGGCGTGAGCGGGGACGCCGACGAGTCGGTGCCCTACGCAAAGAATCTCGGCGTGCTGGTGGAGCGCTATCGGGCGGCCGGCGGCACGATCGAGGTCATCATCAAGCCCGGCGGCAAGCACCGGCCCCACAGCCTGCCGGATCCGGCGCCGATCGTGGAGTTCCTGCTGAAGCACGCGCGCTGCCCGGGGGCGGCGGACCGGGCGGACTGAGCCTGCGGGCGGGTCGAGCCCGGTTGCGGGTGTCAGGGCGGGGAAAACCGGCTGGCGTCGAAGAGGAAGACCGCATGGGCGTCGCCGGGGCCCTCGCCGGCCTGGAAGACCACGCCCTGGCCGCTGGCCATGAGCTGGGTCCAGCGGGGATGGATCTGGTATTTGCGGCGTTCGTTGCGGGAGAGGCAGACGTACCGGACCCCCAGCTGCTGGATGAGCGGCAGGTCCCCGTTCTCGTAGATCCGGCGGATCGCCTCGGCGCGCTCATCCTGCCGGTAGGGGTTCGAGTCCCCGTAGATCCCGGCCAAGGTGGGCCGGCCCGCGAGGGGAGTCACCCAGTGCATCGTGTTGTAGGCGGCGGTGAGGATGACCTCGCGCGGCGGCAGGTGCTGCTTGGTCCACTCGGCGGCTTTGCGCCCGTTTTTCTCGAAGAGCAGGATGGCGCCGTGGGGGGCGATGATCACGCGCAGGTAAAAGGCGTAGGCGGGCGGGGCGATGCAAAGCGCGAGGAAGAAGATCCAGAGGGCGTGGGAGAGGAGCTGCCCCCGGCGCCCGATCCACTGGGCGGCCCCCTGCACGATCACCAGGGTCAGGCCTAGGTTGAAGAAGAGGACGAACTTGTTGCTGTCGCCCCAGTCGGGACTGTAGCGGTAGACGTTGATCAGGGCGAAGAAGCCGCCGCAGACGGCGAAGTACCAGCGCCACTGCCGCAGGAACTGCCACAGGCCGAGGGAAGAGTTGGAGGCGGGCTGGAGGTCGGCCCGCCGGGCCCAGGCCAGCGCGGCGAAGACGCCGCCCCAGAAAAAATAGTCGCCGTTGGCGAAGAACCAGAAGGCCAGCCGGCGCGCGTACGGCGGCAAGGTCTGGAAGTCCTGGACGGGAAACGAGGTGAGGGACCACGACGAGAACTGGGCGTGGGTGGGCGGGCCATAATAACCGAGGTAGAGCAGTTGGAGGATCCCGAGGGCGAAGACCGGCGCCCAGATCCACCCGCGGGAAAGGAACCAGACCCGATGCTGCCAGAGCCGCGCGACCAGGCTGCAGGAGAGCACGGCGAAGCCGACGATGTGGGCGAGCGGGAGCAGGCAGGCCAGCACGAAGGCCTCGAGGGTCCGGGTGCGGGATGCCGCCGCGTCCGCCGGCACGGCGGGGTCCTCTTTTTCCCCGCAGGCGGCGTGGAGGATGAGGAGCAGGATCGGCAGGCTGAAGAGCAGCCCGCGCTGGGGTTCCAGCAGGTTCGACTGGGCGGACTCGAAGTTGAAATAGGGAAACCGCAGGAGGCCGTGGAACAGGTTGTCCGGGTTGAAGAACCGGGGCTGCAGCACGACGTAGTGGAGCACATTGAGAAGGGCCGTGTTGAGGAAGAGGAAGACGAAGCCGGCGAGCATGAGCCAGCGGGGCGGGAGCTGGAGCCAGCGTTCGAACACCCCCCACAGGACGCCGACCATGACGGTGGCGCTCACCAGGTTCATCAGCCACAGGGCCCGGAGGGCGGGCAGCCCGAGGCGCGCGAGGTGGGCGACGTGGAAATCCGCGAGGAAATGGTACTTCAGCGGGTAGGGCGCCATGTCCAGGTCCATCGGGGGAAACCCCGTTCCGCCCAGGAACGCGTTGGCGACGGAGAGGTGGAACGGGGTGTCGACGAAATTGAAGGTGCTCCAGATGTTGCCCTCCTCGTCCGCATCAATCCCGGCATAGAACCGCACGAGGACAAAGGCGGCCAGGAACAGAAACCAATAGTTCCACGTGCGCACGGCGAGCAGGCGCCGGAGGGCGGCGGGGATGACCCAGGGGGAGGGCCCGGCGGCGTGCGGCAGCCAGAGCTTGGACCAATAAAACAGGAGCAGGAGCAGGACGCCCCAGGAGCACCGCAGGTACAGGCCCCCGGGGCCGAGGAGGGCGTAGAGCAGGAAGTTAATCCAGTTGGCCAGGAAGAGCGTCAGGCCGAGCGCGCCGAGGTACCGGGGCAGCCCCTGGAACGAGGCCAGCAGCGCGACCCGCGACTGCACCTGCCCGGCCAGCATCCCGAGCAGGAGGAGGTAGAGGAGAGCGAGCATGGCGGGGCGGAGGGGAGAAGACGATCGGGTGGCCGGTCCGGCAGCGGACCGCGGGAGGTTCCGCCCGGCAACAGGCCCTAGATATCCGCGCAGGTTGGACCGGCGGTCGAGCGTGAAAAATAAAGCAGGCCCCGGGGTGACCGGGGCCTGGTGGGGAGCGACGCGGAGGAACGCGGAGCCTACGGCTGGACGCCGGACTTGTCGGGCCAGGCCGGGGGCGGCGGCAGGGACTGGGGATGGGCCTTGAGCTCGGCGAGGATGACGGTGATGCCGCGGTCGAGCTGCTGGTCCTCGCCGCGGAATTCGCGGGCGGGGTCGTTGTCGACCACGATGTCGGGGTCGACGCCGTGGCCCTCGATCACCCAGCTCTTGCCGTCCTTGGCGTAGGGGGCGAACTCGGGCTTGTTGAGCGAGCCGCCGTCGGTGAAGGAGAGGGTGCCGGAGATGCCGACGACGCCGCCCCAGGAGCGCTTGCCGATGAGCTGGCCCAGGCCGTTCGCGCGGAAGCGGTAGGGGAACAGGTCGCCGTCGGAGGCGGAATATTCGTTGAGCAGGGTGACCTTGGGCCCGAGCAGCATTTGCGCGGGGTTGGTGGTCGGGGTGCCGTTGCGGCGCACGTTGATCATGGTGAGCTCGCGCTGGAGGCGCTCGATGATCATCGGCGAGACGTTGCCGCCGCCGTTGCCGCGCACGTCAATGATCAGCGCCTGCTGGTTGAGCTGCGGGTAGAACCGGCGGACGAACTCGTTGAGCCCCTCGGGGCCCATGTCGGGGATGTGGAGGTAGCCGACGCGGCCCCCGGTCTGCCGGGCGACGTGGTCGATGTTGCCCTGCACCCAGGCCTCGTAGTAGAGCGGGGCCTCGTCCGCGATCGGCACGACGGTGACGTCGCGGGCGCCCTCGTCGCGCGGCTGGGAGTTGACGCGGAGGACGACCTGCTTGCCGACCGTGCCGAGGAGGGCGGAGTAGAGGTTGGCGAGGTCGCGGGTGGGGTGGCCGTCGATGGCGAGGAGGTAGTCGCCGACCTGGACATTGACCCCCAGCTCGGTGAGCGGGGAGCGGGTCTTGGTCTGCCAGTTTTCGCCGGGGAGGATGCGGTCGATGCGGTAGGCGCGGCTGACGGGGTCGCGCGAGAACTCGGCGCCGAGCAGGCCGGTGCGGGTGCGCGGGACCTCGGTGCGGTCGCCGCCGCCCACGTAGGAGTGGCCGATGTGGAGCTCGCCGATCATCTCGCCGATGAGGTAGGTGAGGTCGTTGCGCGTGGCGACGGCGGGCAGGAGGGCGCCGTATTTTGCGCGCTGGGCCGGCCAGTCGACGCCGTGCATGTTGGGCGCGTAGAAGAAGTCGCGCATCTGGCGCCAGCTTTCATCGAAGACCTGGGCCCACTCGGCGGACCGGTCGAGGCGCACCGCGAGGGACGAGAAGTCGAGCTTGGCGTCGGGCTTGAGTTCGAGCTTGGCGGTGGGGAGGTCGACGAGCGAGTAGTCGCGGCCGACGCGGACGAGCATTTTCTTGCCGTTGGCGGTGATCTCGAACTGGTCGAAATTCCCGAGCTCCGTCTCCTTCTTGGCCTTGAGGTCGTAACAGGCGACCATGGCGCGGCTGTTGCTGCCGCCGCCGAAGCCCTCGCCGCCGCCGCCGCCCGTCACCGGGCCGCCGGGGGAGCGCCGGTAGTAGACCCGGTCGCCGATCATCTGGATGGGGCCGTAATTGGAGGGGGCGATCGGCAGGCTGAGGGTGCGGTCGGCCAGGCCCTCGGCGTCGACCTTCACCACCACGGGCTTCCGCGCCGCGGACTTGGCGTCCTTTTTGTCGGCGGACTTGCCGCCCTCGGCCTTCGGCTGGTCGGTCTTCAAATCGTCCGCCTTGGCGGCGTCCTCGTCCTTGGCGAGGGCGACCTCGTCGCTCTTCGGGGCGAAGGGCGAGACGGTGTCCTTGGCGAGAGCGACGAGGTAGACCCGCTCCATGTCCTGGTAGGCGTGGTTCCACTCGGTGTCGGAATAGATGGGGCGGTAGTCGCGGGCGGAGGAGAAGAGCAGCCACTTGCCGTCGTCGCTGAAGGCCGGGCGGCTGCAGTCATACCAGCCGTCGGTGACGGCGAGGCTGCGCTGGGTGGCGAGCTCGTAGAGCATCACCTTGGCGAGGGTGCCGTGCTCCTGCCGGAGGTAGGTGACCCACTGCGAGTCCGGGGCCCAGGCGTACTGCTGGATGGGCGCGTCGGGGTTTTCCGCCACGGTGGTGACGGCCTTGGTGTCGAGGCTGACGAAGCGGAGGCGCTGCTTGCGGTCGGCCCAGAGGAGCCGCTTCGAGTTGGGCGACCAGACGGGCGGGAACGGGTAGGTGTCGTTGTGGAAGGTGAGCTGGGTGGCCGCGCCCTTGCCGTCCTGCGGCCGGACGTAGATTTCGAACTCGCCGGTGGCGTCGGAGAGGTAGGCGATCCACTTGCCGTCGGTTGACCAGCTGGCGGCGCGCTCGTGCACGCCGGGGGTCTGGGTGAGGTTGCGGGTCGGGCCCTCCTTGGCCGGCACGGTGAACACCTCGCCGCGGGCGACGACCGCGACGCGCTGGCCGTCGGGCGAGGGCTGGACGCCGGTGACGAACCGGGCGACGCTGGTGAGGGCGGGGCGCACGGCGGCGGCGTCCTCGCGCACGGTGATCGGCACCACGGCGGCCTGCTCGGTGGCGAGGTCGAACTTCCAGACTTGGCCGGCCTGCTCGAACACGATGGCGCCCTGGCCGAGCGAGGGGAACTTGACGTCGTACTGGTCGAAGTGGGTCAGCTGGCGGGTTTTTTTCTTGGCGAGGTCGTAGCAGAAGAGGTTGGCGCGGGCGGTGCGCTCGGAGACGAAGTAGATGCGGCCGTTGGGGGCCCACATCGGGAAGATATCCTGGGAGGGATGGTTCGTGATGTTTTCGATCGCGCCGGACTTGAGGTCGAAGATCCAGATGTCGTCGGCCATGCCGCCGCGGTACTGCTTCCAGGTGCGGAACTCGCGGAACACGCGGTTGTAGGCGATCTGGGTGTCGTCGGGGGAGAAGGACACGAAGCCGCCGCGCGGCACGGGCAGCTGCTTGGGGAGGTCGCCGTCGAGGCCGACGGTGTCGAGCTCGCCGATGAAGGGGTTGAAGGAGCGCCAGCGGGAGCGGAAGACGACCTCGGGCGCGGTGTGCTTCCAGCCCATCACGATGTTGTTCGGCCCCATGCGGTCGCCGAGGTCGTCGCGCTCGAGGGTGGCGGAGGTGGTGAGGCGCTGGGGGACGCCGCCGTCGGCGGGCATCACATAGACCTCGGTGTTGCCGTCGTACTGGGCGGTGAAGGCGAGCTGGGAGCCGTCGGCGGAGAAGCGCGGGAAGATGGCGTAGCCGGGGCCGTCGGTGAGGCGGCGCGCGGTGCCGCCGTCGGCGCCGACGGTGTACAGCTGGCCGGCGTAGGAGAAGACGATGGCGCGGCCGTTGGTGGCGGGGAACCGGAGCAGCTTGGTGGTCGCGGCGGGCGTGTCGGCCGCGGCGGCGGTGAGGGCAGCGAGCGCGCCGACGAGGAGCGCCCGGATCAGGTGGGTGGTTTTCAACATGGGGAGGAGAGGGGAGGCTTCCGCAAAAGCCGGACGCTGCCAAACAAATTGCCGCCCGGCGGGGCGGGCGGGGGCGGGAGCCACCGCCGGGAGTGGCCCGCGGGGAGGGCTCGGGACGGATCGGGTCTGCGCCGCGGGAAGGATCAGGCGAGCGCCGCGAGGGTCCGCAGTCCGGGGATGGCGTAAAAATGGGCGTCGGTGGTGAGCACGGCGGCGTTGGCGGCGAGGGCGCAGGCGGCGATGAGCAGATCGGGGCTGGGCAGCACCACGCCCCGGCGGTCGAGAGACCAGGCGAGCTGGGTGGCGCGCGCCCAGACGGACTGGGTCGTCGGCAGGAAGATCATCACGGCGAATCGCTCCTGAAAGCGCGGCAGCAGCGCGGGGTCGCGCAGGCCGCGGCACACTTCGAGCATCACCATGCCGCAGGTGGCGAACTCGTACTCCTCCAGCTGGCCGGCGAACTGCTGGAACGGATCCCGTCCCGCGCGGGCGGCTGCTATGAAGATATTGCTGTCAGGCAGGATCAGGCTGGGCATGGGGCTCCGGGTCTTCCGCCACCCGCTGCCGAATGGAGGGCTGCTCGGGATAGGAGCCGGGGTCGAACGCGGTGCGCAGCTCGTCCGGGGTCAGCCCCAAGCCGGAGGCAAACAGCTCCTTCATCTTATGCCGGCGGGCCATCTCGTTCAGGGCCGTTTCGACCGCCGCCGTCTTGGTCTCGGCCCCCGTGATCTTCATCACGCGCGCCAGCACCTCGG
Source organism: uncultured Opitutia bacterium (assembly GCA_903830425.1). Lineage (GTDB taxonomy): Bacteria > Verrucomicrobiota > Verrucomicrobiia > Opitutales > Opitutaceae > Opi-474. The sequence continues at coordinate 46,407 of CAIKTR010000029.1, read as the reverse complement.
CGTCGATCTGCATCGTCATTTTCACAACGACCCAACGGTATGGCTCCACAGCCATACCTCAAGTCTAAAGTATGGCTGAACAGCCAACTATTTGCTTAAAAGCTGCTTATACGCTCTCGAGCAGCTTGTAGAGGCGGGCGACCATGGGGGTCGCGTCGTCGAGCAGCCCGGCGGAGATCAGGGCGTTGTCGAGGATCTGCTCGGCCACGAGCTTGGCCTTCTCCGGGGCGGCGGCGTGGGTGGCGAAGAGCCGCTTCATCAGGGCGGAGCGCGGGTTGATCTCGAGGTTCACGCGGAGGGGGGACTCGGGCTTGTCCTTGTTCATGGCCTTCATCATGCGGCGCATGTGGGGGGACATGAACTTGTCGGCGTTGAGCGCCAGGGCGGGAGAGTCCACGAGGCGGTCGCTGACCTTCACCTCGGCGACGCGCTCGCCGAGGGTTTCCTTGAGCCAGGCGGTGAGCTGCTTGGTGTCGGCCTCGCTGAGGGCGCCCTCGGGCTGGGGGAGGTCGGTGAGCTTGACGTCGGCGTGGTCCGCGGCGGTGAGCGCCTTGCCCTCGAATTCCCGCACGTTGCCCATGACGTACTCGTCGACGGCCTCGTAGCAGAAGAGCACCTCGAGGTTGCGGGCCTTGCAGCCCTCGAGGTAGGGGCCGCTCTCGATGGCGGCGCGGTTGGGGCCGACGAGGTAATAGATCTCCTTCTGGTCGGCGCCGAGGCGGGTGACGTAGTCGGCGAGGCTGGTGGTCTTGCCCGGCTCGGTGAGGGAGGACTCGAAGCGCAGCAGCTTCACCAGCTGCTCCTTGTGGGTCGGGTCCATGGCGGCGCCCTCCTTCAGGAAAATGCCGAACTCGGTGTAGAACTCGGCGTAGCGGTCGGCGTGGTTCTTGGCCTCGCCCTCGAGGAACTTGAGGAAGCGCTTGGTGATGACCTTGCTCAGCTTGCCGATGAGGGCGCGGTCCTGCATGGTCTCGCGCGAGATGTTCAGGGGGAGGTCCTCGCTGTCGACCACGCCCTTGAGGAAGCGCAGCCACTCGGGCAGGAGGTCCTTGGGCTTGGCGTCGATCAGCACCTTGCGGCAGTAGAGGGCGACGCTGGCCTCGGTGCGGGAGAACCCGAGCTTCTCGGTGTTGTCCTTGGGCACGAAGAGCAGGGCGTTGATGGCGAGGGGGGCGTCGGCCGAGAAGTGCAGCCGGAGGCGCGGCTCATCGAAGGCGTGGGCCTGGAACTTGTAGAAGGCGGTGTACTCCTCCTCCTTGACCTCGCTCTTCGAGCGCAGCCAGAGGGCCTGCACGGTGTTGACGTGCTTGCCGTTGAGGTTGATCGGGAAGGAGACGAACGCGCTGTAGCGCTCGAGGATCTCCTTGACCTTCCAGTCGGTGGCGTAGTCGGCGCAGTCGTCCTTCAGCGCGATCACGATCTTGGAGCCGCGGGCCTGGTCGGCGACCTCCTCGATCTCGTAGCTGCCGGAGCCGTCGCTCGACCAGACGTGGCCGGGCTCGCCGGCGCGCCAGGAGCGGGAGTAGACCTTGACGCCGGTGGCGACCATGAAGGCGGAGTAGAAGCCGACGCCGAACTGGCCGATGAGGTTGGCGTTCTTGGCCCCGCCCTCGCCGAGGGACTTGAGGAACTGCTTGGAGCCGGAGTGGGCGATGGTGCCGAGGTTCTCGATCAGCTCGGCGCGGGTCATGCCGATGCCGGAGTCCTGGATCGTGATGGTCTTGGCCTTGTCGTCGGTCGTGACGCTGATCGCGAGCTCCTGCGGGTCCGCCGCGGCGGCCGGTTCGGTGATCTGCGTGTGGCGGAGCTTCTCGAGCGCGTCGGACGCGTTGGACACCAGCTCACGGACGAAGATTTCCTTCTCGGTGTAGAGGGAGTGGATGACGATATCGAGCAGCTGCTTGATCTCAGCCTGGAACTCGAATTTTTGCGGTGTGACGTTGGACATGAGGGGGGGAAGGGAGCGGGAAACGATGGACCCGCTAGTTTAGTGGCTGCGGGAAAAAAGCAAGTAAGCGCAAGGGGGGGGGCGGCGGCGGGGGCTCACCCGCCGAGGTAGGTGGCCCGGAGCTGGGGGTCGGCGCGGAGCTGCCGGCTCTCGCCCTGCATCACGATGCGGCCCGTCTCGAGCACGTAGGCGTGCCGGCTCACCTCGAGGGCGAGGTTGGCGTTCTGTTCGACGAGAAGGATGGTGATGCCGTGGTCGCGGTTGATCTCCACGATCTTCTCGAAGATGGTGCTGATGAGGCGCGGGGCGATGCCGAGGGACGGCTCGTCGAGCAGGAGGAACTTCGGGCTGCCCATCAGGGCGCGGCTGATGGCGAGCATCTGCTGCTCGCCGCCGGAGAGGGTGCCGGCCATCTGCCGGATCCGCTCCTGCAGCCGGGGAAAGACGCTGAAGACATAGTCGCGGTTCCGGGCGATGCGGGCGGGGTCGGTCTGCAGGTAGGCCCCCATGGTGAGGTTCTCGTCGACGGTCAGGTTGGAGAAGATCATCCGCCCCTCGGGCACGTGGCAGAGGCCGCGGGCGACGATCTGGTGCGGGGCGAGGCGGGTGAGGTCCTCGCCGAGGAACTCGATCCGGCCCGCCCGCGGCCGGAGCAGGCCGGAGATGGTGCGGAGGGTGGTGGTCTTGCCGGCGCCGTTGCCCCCGATCAGCGTGACGATGGACCCCTGCTCGATGGTGAAGGAGATGCCGCTGACGGCCGAGATGGCGCCGTAGCTGACGGATAAGTCGGTGACCTTTAACATGGGAGAAGGGAGCGGCGGCGGGGCGGGCAGGCCGCGCCGCCCGGGCCTCAGTGGTGCGCCAGGCTGGTGGTGTGATCCTCGCCCAGGTAGGCCTCGATGACCTTGGGGTCGCGCTGGATCGCGGCCGGGTCGCCCTCGGCGATCTTCACGCCGTAGTCGAGGACGGCGATGCGCTGGCACACGCCCATCACGACCTTCATCGAGTGCTCGACCAGCAGGATGGAGAGCTGGAACTGCTGCTGGATCTGCTGGATGAGGCGGACCAGCTCGAGCTTCTCGGCGGGGTTCATGCCCGCGGCGGGCTCGTCGAGGAGGAGAAGCCGCGGCCGGGTGGCGAGGCAGCGGACGATCTCGAGCCGGCGCTGCTCGCCGTAGGGGAGGCTGGTGGCGGGGGCGTCGCGGAAGCGGCGCAGGTTGAACAGGTCGAGCAGCTCTTCGGCGCGCCGGGTGATCGCGGCCTCGTCGGCGCGGTAGGCGCCGAGCCGGACCAGGGTCTGGAGGGGGTGGGTGCCGCGGGAGAGGTTGCAGGCGACGCGGACGTTGTCGAAGACGGAGAGGCGGCCGAAGAGCCGGATGTTCTGGAAGGTGCGGGCGATGCCGCCGGCGACGATGGCGTGGACGGCGCGGCCGGCGAGGTCGCGTCCGCCGAAGGTGACGGTGCCCTCGGTCGGCTGGTACACGCCGGTGATGAGGTTGAAGACGGTGGTCTTGCCGGCGCCGTTCGGGCCGATCAGGCCGCAGAGCTCGCCGGCGCCGACGGTGAAGTCGACGCGGTTGACCGCGGTGAGGCCGCCGAAGCGGAGGGTGACCTGGTGGAGCTGGAGGAGGGGGGCGGGCATGGTCGCGGCGGCGCGGCGGTCAGGTCCGGGCCCGGCCGAGCCGGAAGTTGAACAGGCCCTGCGGCCGGGCGAGCATGAGCACGATCAGGAGGAAGGAGTAGAGCACCATGCGGTACTCGGCGACCGGCCGGAGCACCTCGGGCAGCAGGGTGAGCAGGACGGCGGCGAGGACCACGCCGAGGGTGTTGCCCATGCCGCCGAGGATGACCATGACGACGATCTCGATGGACTTGGTGAAGTCGAAGCCGGTGGGCGTGATGGTGAGCTTGAAGTGGCCGTAGAGCCCCCCGGCGATGCCGGCGAAAAACGCGCCGATGACAAAGGCGACGATCTTGTAGCGCGTGGTGTTGAGCCCGACGGCCTCGGCGGCGATCTCGTCGTCATGGGTGGCGAGAAAGCCGCGGCCGTAGGTGGAGTGCACCAGGCAGACCACGGTGAAAATGGTCAGGGCGGCGGCGGCGAGCACCCAGAAGATGGTGGTGGAGGCGGGGATCCCGTTCAGGCCGAGCGCGCCGCCGAGCCACTCGACGTTCTGGAAGGTGACGCGGATGATCTCGCCGAAGCCGAGGGTGACGAGGGCGAGGTAGTCGCCCCGGAGGCGGAGCGAGGGGACGCCGACCAGCAGGCCGGCGCCGGCGGCGCCGAGGCCGCCGGTGAGGAGCGCGGCGAGGAAGAGCGCGCCCTGCTGGAGGGCGGTGCCGCCGTCCTCGCCGAAAAGGCGCGGGCCGAGCTGGAGGCTCACGGCCGCGGCGAGGTAGGCCCCGACGGACATGAAGCCCGCGTGGCCGAGCGAGAACTGGCCGGTGTAGCCGTTCACGAGGTTGAGGGAAACGGCGAGGATGACGTTGATGCCGACGCCGATGAGGACGTCGAGGTAGTAGGGGTCGATCCGGTCGGCGTACTGCTGCAGGCCGTAGGCGGCGAGCAGGGCGGCGAGCAGGGCGAGGTGCGGCTTGGGCATGGCGCGTCAGACCTTCTCCACCGTGAAGCGGCCGAGCAGCCCGGCGGGGCGGAACAGCAGGATGATGATGAGGATCGCGAAGGCGATGGCGTCCTTGTAGGTCGACCACGGGCTGCCGCTGACAAACGTCTCGACCGTCCCGAGGACGAGGCCGCCGAGGGCGGCGCCGGGGATGTTGCCGATGCCGCCGAGGATGGCGGCGACGAAGGCCTTGAGCCCGGGCATGACGCCCATCAGCGGGTCGATCGACGGGTAGTTGAGGGCGTAGAGGATGCCGCCGGCGGCGGCGAGGGCGGAGCCGAGGCCGAAGGTGAAGGAGATCACGACGTCGATGTTCACGCCCATCAGCACGGCGGCCTTGGGGTTGAGGGAGACGGCGCGCATGGCGGTGCCGATCCGGGTGTGGTAGACGATCAGCTGGAGCCCGACCATCAGCCCGAGCGCGACCGCGATGACGAGCAGCTGGTTGCTGCTGACGACCAGCCCGCCGACCGCGAAGTTTTTCACCGGGAAGAGGGCGGGGAAGTTGCGCGGCGCGGCGCCGAAGAAGACCTGGCCGGTGTATTCGAGCAGCAGGGAGACCCCGATGGCGGTGATGAGGACGTTGAGGGTGGGGGCGCCGCGCAGCGGGCGGTAGGCGAGGCGCTCGATCGTCATGCCGAGCACGGCGCAGCCGAGCATGGCGGCGGCCAGCACGGTGAGTCCGCCCCAGATGGTCCCCGCGGGCACCAGCTTGCCGGCGTAGTAGCCGATGAAGGCCCCGACCATGAACACGTCGGAGTGGGCGAAGTTAATGAAGCGCAGCACCCCGTACACCATGGTGTAGCCGAGGGCGATGAGCGCATAGATCGCGCCGAGGGAAAGGCCGTTGAGGAGCTGTTGGAGAAATTCGGACACTACGGGAGCGGAGAGGGGGACGGAAGGGGGCGCCGGAGGGGCGATCTTCTGGGCGGAACCGGAAATCTGCGCGCAGGCGTCCGGGGTGGGCAAGCCTTGGTTCCGGCCGGGGCCGTCGGCGGCGGGGTGGAGAAGGCGGGGTGCAGGAGCAAAGCGGAAGGTGAAAAGCGGAAAGCGGAAAACAGGGAGGCAGAAACCGGGCGATTCCCCCTCGGACTACGTCCGGTCCTGCCGCCGGCTCCGGAAAACCAGCCGGCCGCCGGGCGGGCGGGGCCGGAGCGGTCAGGGCGCGATCGTCTCCACGAACTTGAACTGGCCGTCCTGCACCGTGACGACGACGGCGGACTTCGTGGCGTTGCGCTGGCCGTCGATCGTGATGACGCCGGTGATGCCGGCGTAATTCTTGGTGGTGGCGAGGGCGGCGCGGACCTTGGGCCCCTCGGTGGTGCCGGCGCGGCGGATGGCCTGGGCGAGCACCATGGCCGAGTCGTAGCCGAGGGCGGCCATGGCGTCGGGCGTCTCGCCGGCGAACTTGGTCCGGAAGTCCTGCACGAACTTCTGCACGGCGGGCGCGGTGCTCTCGGGCGAGTAGTGGGTGGTGAAATAGATGCCCTCGACGGCCGCGCCGCCGATCTCGATGAGCTGGGGGGCCTCCCAGCCGTCGCCGCCGAAGAGGGGCACGGTGAGGCCGAGGTCGCGGGCCTGTTTGCAGATGAGGGCGGCCTCGGTGTAGTAGCCCGGCACGAAGATCGCATCCGGATGGGTCGGCTTGATGGCGGTGAGCTGGGCTTTGAAGTCCTTGTCGTTCTCGGAGTATTTCTGCTCGATGACGATCTCGCCGCCGTGGGCGAGGAAGGGCTCCTTGAAGAACTTGGCCAGGCCCACGCTGTAGGGCGAGGACACAGAGGTCAGCAAGGCCACGCGCTTGGCCTTGAGGGTGGACTGGGCGAACTTGGCCAGAAGGCGGCCCTGCAGCGGGTCGATGAAGCAGACGCGGAAGACGTAGTTGCCCATCTCCGTGACCCGGGGGTTGGTCGAGGACGGCGACACCATGGGGATCCGGGCGTTCTGGGCGATGGGGGCGGCCTCGAGGGAGCGGCCGGAGGCGACCTCGCCGAGGAGGGCGACGACCTTGTCGCGGGAGATCAGCTTCTTGGCGATGGTGGCGGACTCGCCCTGCTTGGACTGGTTGTCCTCGGTGATGAGCTCGAATTGCTGGCCGAGCACGCCGCCGGAGGCGTTCAGCTCCTCGATGGCGAGGAGGGTGCCCTTGTGGGAGGACTGGCCGAAGGCGGCCTCCTTGCCGGTGAGCGAGGCGAATTCACCAACCTTGATCACGCCCGCGGCGGAGGCGGAGACGGCGAGGACGGTGGCGGCGAAGGCCGGCAGCCAGCGGAAGCGGAGAGCGGTGATCATGGGGTGGCGGTTTTGGCGGAGGCGGAAGGCAAGGGCAGGTGGGGGGAGTTATCAACCAAACTATTGGACCGTACGTAGCAGCCGGCGTGCCGCCGGGCCGCGGGCGCGCGGTTTGGGTTTTGCTTTCGCCCCGGGGGAGGTTTTGCTCGGCGGCGTTGAACACCTTTGACCGACACCTGCTGCGCGAGTGGCTCGCGATCCTCGGGCTCGTGCTTGGCGCGACCATCGGGCTGATGCTGGTGCAGGTGATGTACGACGACTTCCGCTCGCTGCGCGAGCTGGGCGCGCGCGGCCTGGACATGTGGGTGTATTTGTTCGTGACGATGCCGAGCTTCCTGGCGGTGGTCCTGCCGCTGGCGCTGCTCCTCTCGCTCCTGTTCGTGCTGGGCAAGCTCCACCGGGCCAATGAGTTCACCGCCCTGCGCGCCGCGGGCGTGGGGCTGGGCCGCATCACGGCCCCGGTCTGGCTGGTGGGGGTGCTGGCCTGCGGCCTCTCCTGGTGGCTCAACTCCGCGGTGGTGCCCTGGTCGGTGGAGGCCTCGCGGGAACTGCGCGAGAGCCTGAGTTTCCGCCAGCAGGCGGGCAAGCTGGCGGCCGACCGCATCGGCGTGGTGGAAAGCGTGGCCTTTGACAACCAGCGCGCGCGGCGCATGTGGTTTTTCAACCGCTACAGCCAGTTCCTGCACCGGGGGTACGGGGTCACGGTCTCCGAGCTGGACGGCCAGCGCCGGGAGCTGACCCGGCTGGTGGCGGCCGAGGCGATGTTTGGCGAGCGCGGCGAGGGCTGGGTGTTCAAGGATGGCCGGGTGATGTCGTTCAATCCCGAGACGGGGGAACTGCTGGGCGCGGTGCCCTTCAGCCGGGAGGTGCGCAGCCAGTATCGCGAGGACCCCAAGCTCATGCTCCTGATCGACCGGCGGCCGGTGGACCTGTCCTTTGCCGAGCTCCGGCGTCTGCTCGATTATCTCGAGTTTGAGAACCGCCTGAAGGCGACGCCGTATGCGGTGCGGTACTTCAGCCTGATCGCGGACACGCTGGGGCCGCTGATCGTGATCGCGATTGCCATCCCCTTTGCCGTCTCCGGCGTGCGGGTGAACCCGGCGGTGGGGGTGTCCAAGTCCTTCGGCCTGTTTTTCCTCTATTACATCCTCGCCAACATCTCGTCGTCGCTGGCGACGAAGCAGCTGATCGACCCGTTGCTGGCGGCCTGGCTGCCGAACATCGGGATGGCCGGGCTGGCGGCGTGGCTGTTTGCCCGGCTGCGCTGAGGGCCGGCCGGCCGGGGCCGCTCAGGTCCGGAGGTAGGAGGCGCCGTTCACGTCGAGGATCGCCCCGGTCATGGCCGGCGGCGCATCGAGCGCGCAGAAGACGGCGGCGGCGGCGACTTCGCTGGCGGTGGTCACGCGGCCGAGCGGATGCTGGGCGAGAATCTCCGGTCCGGACGGCCCGGCCAGATGGTCGGCCGCCATGTCGGTGTCCACCCAGCCGGGGGCGAGGCCGTAGACATAGACGCGGTGGGGGGCGAGGGCCCGGGCGAGGGACTGGCCGAGGGAATTCAGCGCGGCCTTGCTGGCGCCGTAGGCCGGGGCGTCGGGCTCGCCGCGAAACGCACCGCGGGAGGAGAGGTTGACGATGTGCCCGCCGCCCGCGGCGGCCATGTGCTGCGCGGCGAGCAGGGCGAGGTCGGCCGGGCCCTGCAGGTTGGTGGCGAGCGTCTGCTGCCAGTTGGCCCGCCAGTCGGCGAGGCTGGTGGTGAGCGGGGGATGCGGCGCGTAGCGGCCGGCATTGTTGACGAGCACCTCGACTCGGCCGAACGCGGCGGTCACGGCGGCCCAGAGCCGGGTGACCTCGTCGGGCTGGCCGAGGTCGGCGGCGAAGACGGCGTGGCCGGTGCCGGGGAGGGCGGCGCAAGTCGCCGTGGCGGCGGCGAGGTTCTGGTGGTAGTGCACGGCGACCCGGACGCCGCGGGCGGCGAGCTGGGTGGCGATGGCGCGGCCGATGCCGCGGGAGGCGCCGGTGACGAGGGCGGAGGGGCGGGGCGGCATGGCGGTCAGCCGAAGAGGCGGTGCCACACGGAGTTGTTGGGCCACAGCATGATCGTCCACACGACAATGCAGTTGATGTAGCTGAGGAAGACGGCGGCGCTGGCCATGTCCTTGATCCGCTTGGCGAGCGGGTGCTGCTCGGGGCGCAGGTAGTCGATGATCCACTCGATGGCGGAGTTGAGCAGCTCGACGATCAGGATGAGAATGAGCGAGGCGATCATCAGCGCGGTGGAGACGGCGTTGACCGGGAGGATGATGGCCAGGGGCACGAGCAGCACCGCGAAGATCAGGTCCTCGCGGAAGGACGGCTCATGCCGCAGCGCGGCCATGAATCCCTCGATGGAGTAGCGGACCGACGAAAGGAAGTTCCGGAAGCTGCGGCGTTTGACCTCGGGAGTTTCGTCGGCGCGGACCATGGCCCAACCCTAGCGGCGCCGGTCGCGGGGCGGAAGCGCATTCTTGAGTGCGGCTGCGGCGGACGGAGCCGTCTGCCGGCCGGCCACCTTCAAGGCGCCGGGGGCGAACCGGCGGACTCGGTCGGCACGGGCCGCAGGGTCAGCACCTTGGTCTCGGTCTGGCCGGCGACCCGCAGCGAGAGGGTCACGGGCAAGGCCACGGTATCGAGCCCGAGGAGGGACTGCATGGCGTTGGGCGTGCCGGACGCGCCCGGGGCGAGGGTGAATTTATCGGGCCGGGTGGCAAAGTTGCCGAGTTCGGAGTTCAGGTCCTGGATTTCCACGGTCAGCTCCTCGCGGGAGGTGTTTTCGAGCCGCAGGCGGAACAGGGCCGGCGGCATCGGGCTGTTGGCGTAGCGCGGGCGCAGTTCCTCGGACCGGTCCGGGTCGCCGCCCTCGCGCCGCCCCTCCATCCCGTCGCCGCCGACGAGGCCCGCGCCGGCATTCCAGCCGCCGGGGGGGACGTGGCCGGGGCCGCGGGGGGAGACCGGAACGCTGGCGAGGGTGAGCTGGGCGGCGATCCGGCCGCCAAAAAACGTGTCGTGCGCGGCCAGGGACGGCGCGGCGCGGCGGACGTCCTCCGCGGCGGAGCGCCGGTCGGGGGCGGTTTCACAGCCGGCGAGCAGGGCGCAGGCGAGGGCGAGCAGGGCGGCGGGGCGGAGGCGGGAGGGGATCATCGGGGGGCGAGGCGTCTGCTGACGTCCGCGGTGGGGAAAAGTTCCGCGGGCGGGGTGGGGCGGGAGGGTCAGGACCAGTTGAAATTGAAGCTGATGCTAATGCGTTCGTCGTCGACCTGGTTGGGGGGAACCTCGTGCCGGAGCCAGCTCTCGAACAGGACGACGTTGCCGGCCCGGGCGGGGTAGGTGACGTGGGCGCGATGGGCGGGGCGGGCCGAGGTGAGCCGGGGCGGGGCCGCCATGAAATTGCTCAGGCGGGGATCCTCGAATTTCAGGCCCGGGCAGCCTCGCGGGGTGGCGACGTAATAGGTGCCGCTGATGAAGGACAGCGGATGGATATGGAGCGAGTGGGCGGCCGTGGGCGGCATGATGTTCACCCAGCAGTCCGACATCCGGACGGTGCGGCCGCGCAGGTCCAGTTCGAGGTGGCGGGCAAAGGCGAGGACGTGCCGCTGCAGCTTCTGCTCGAGCCCGCCAAAGGTGCTGGAGAAGCGGTGGAGCTCATTCATCGAGGCGTAGCTGGTGTAGCCGCCGGGATAATGCTTGGCCGACCAGCGCCGGCCGGCGGCGTCGTAGTCGCGCACCTGGCGGCACTCGACGGCCAGCTCGGCATTGAGGCGGGCGAGCCCGGTCCGCTGCAGCGGCGCGCAATAAAGCTGGGTGGCAAACCAGGAACGGACGGGCATGCGCCATGGTTGGCCGGGGCCGGCGGTCGCGGCAACGGGGAAAACCGCCCCGGCGCCATTTTTCGGCCCGGCCGGGTCCCCGCGCCGGCGACTAGGCGGCGCAGAAAGATGCCATCCCGCAGTTGCGCTTTGCCGCGCCCCCGGCGAAATCTCCGCTCCTCCCTTTCCCCTATGCTCCTGTCCCACCCCGTGCGTCTGATTTCCTTCCTGCTGGCGGTCGCGGCGTCCGCGGCGTTCGCGGCGCCGGCGGCGCCGGCCCCCGCGGTCCGCTCGCTGCTGGTCGAGGTGCGCGCGGTCCCGGCCAAGGATCAGCTGGCGGCGGGCCGCTTCGACTACAGCGACTACAACCGCGTGGCGCTGCTGAGCCTGGTGCGCGACACGGCGTTGCAGCTGGCGACGCCGGCGGAGTTCGCGGCGCTGCGGCAGGACGGCTACCAGGCGCGGATCGTGAGCGAGAGCCCGGACGTGCTGACGCTTTATCGGCGGGCGTGCTACGGGCCGACCCTGCGGCTGCCCCCGGTGTACCACAGCTACGACCAGATCGTGGCGCGGGCCGACGAGCTGGTGCGGCTGCACCCGGAGCGGATCACCCGCGTGACGCTGGGTGAGACGACGCAGTTTCACCGCCCGATCTACGCCTACCGCGTGTCGAGCGACGCCCGCCGGACGCAGCCCAAGCCGGGCGTGCTGTTCGACGGGTGCCACCACGCCGACGAAGTCATGGGCGCGGAGATCGTCTTCACGCTGCTCCAGAAACTCGTGCTCGACTATGGCCGCGACCCGGAGGTCACCGCCTGGGTGGACCGCTGCGAGATTTACCTCGTGCCCGTGGTCAACGTGGATGGCCACGACATTGTCACGTCGGGCCGGGATCCGCGCTGGCGCAAGAATGCGCGGGACGTGAACGGCGACGGGGTGACCGGGGTTTTCCCGGAGGGGGTGGATGTGAACCGGGGCTACGACTTCAACTGGGCGATGGGGGGCACGGGCGAGCCGGCGAGCGACCGGTACCGCGGGGAGCATCCCTTTTCCGAGGCGGAAAACCGGGCGATGCGCCGGCTGCTGGAGCTCAAGCCTCTCGTGCTGTCGGTCTCCTATCACAGCCAGGGCGAGGTGATCTATTATCCGTGGCGGTGGGGCACGCAGGCGGCCCCGGACGATGCGCTGATCCGCGAGATTGCGGGGGAGATTGCCGGCCAGATTCCCACGATGGCGGGCACGGGCACCTATGCGACCGCGCCGGGCGGCCCCGGGAGCCAGAGCTACCCGTGGCTGTACGGCCGCAAGGGGGTGCTGGATTTCATCATTGAGACGGGCAAGGGCGCGCACCTGTTTCCGCCCGAGGAGGTGCCGGGGATCATCGCGGCGAATCTCGGCGGGGTGCGCGCGCTGCTGGCCCGCACCGCGGGGCCCGGGCTGGCGGTGGAGGTGACGGACGCGGCGACCGGCCGGCCGCTGGCGGCGCAGGTGTGGCTGCCGCGGATTGAGAACGAGACGGTGGACCGGCGTTCGACCGAGCCGGAGTTCGGCCGCCTCTGGCGGCTGTTGCGGCCGGGCCGCTACGACCTGATCATTTCCTGTCCGGGCTACGAGACGGCGGTGCGGCCGGGGGTGGAGGTCAAGGCGGGGGCCTGGACGCCGCTGGCGATCAAGCTCGCCGGAAACCCGAGCCGATGAAGCGCCCGTAGCAGCCGACGTGAGGAGGCTGGGGTGTCGTGCCGACGTGAGGAGGCCGGGCTCGACGGCGCTGAGCAATCTTCTCGCGACGGCGCTGAGCAGCCTGCTGACGACGGACCCAGCCTCCTCACGTCGGCTGCTACGGGCGCCGGAGCGGGCGCCCGAGCCGGAGCTGGAGCCGGAGCTGGGGCCGGAGCCCGAGCCGGGGACGGACCCCGGCGCTTACCGCACGCCGCCCATCAGCCGCTTCATCCAGGGCACGAGGGCGAACAGCACGAGGGTGCAGGCCGCCACGCCGAGCGCCTGATGCCAGAAGAACGCGGCGAGCTGGTCGGCGTGGTCGCTGGTGAACTCGCCCGCAATCACGCCGGCGAGCTTGTTGCCCAGCGCGGCGGCCAGAAACCAGATGCCCATCACCAGGCCGACGAGCCGCTGCGGGGCGAGCTTGGTCATGGTGGAAAGCCCCACCGGGCTGAGCAGCATCTCCCCGACCGTCTGGAGGAAGAACAGGCCGACCAGCCAGAGCGGGCTGACGCGGCCGGCCGCCGTGAGCTGGGCGGCCGGCACCATGAGCACGAAGGACAGCGCCACGAAGAGCAGGCCGAGCACGAATTTCAGCGGGCTGGAGGGCTGCCGGTGGCCGAGGCGGATCCAGAGGAAGGCGAACGCCGGCGCCAGGAGGATGACCCAGACGGAGTTGACCGACTGCCACCAGGAGGAGGGGAAGGGCAGGCCGAGGATTTCGTTCCGAGTCAGGCGGTCGGCGAACAGCGTGAGGGAGGAGCCGGTCTGCTCGAAGATCGCCCAGAACACCTCCGCCGCCATGAAGAAGACGAGGATGGCGGCGATGCGCCGGCGGTCCGGGTCGGGCTGGAAGGCGAACCCGAGGAGGGCGGCAACCTGCAGCCCGAAGAGGAGGTAGACGAGCTGGGGATGGTCGTCGCTGGCCTTCATCGCGAGGATGAGGGCGAGGGAGCCGAGGGCGACGAGCGCGAGCTTGCCCCAGGGGCGGGAGCCATCCGGCGCGGGGGTCGGCGCGTGCCCAACCTGGGCGAGGCGGTCGCGCTGCAGCACGTACAGGACGAGCCCGCAGGTCATGCCGACGCCGGCGGCGGCGAACCCCCAGTGCCAGCAGTGCAGCGGATCCAGGCCCCACTGGGCCAGCCGGGCCTTCCAGCCGGCGCTCTGGGCCAGGTAGCCGGTCACGAGCGGGGCGAGGAAGGCCCCCAGGTTGATGCCCATGTAGAAAATGGAGAACCCGGCGTCGCGGCGCTCGTCGTCCGGGCGGTAGAGGCTGCCCACCATGGTGGAGATGCTGGGCTTGAGCAGGCCGGTCCCGAGGGCAATGAGCACGAGGCCGGCGAAGAACGTGGCCGTCGAGGAGAAGGCCATGGCGTAGTGGCCGCTGGCGATGACGATGCCGCCGACGAGCACGGCGCGGCGGGCGCCGATGAAGTTGTCGGCGATGAAGCCGCCCAGGATGGAGAGCAGGTACACGCTCATCGTGTAGGTGCCGTAGATGGCGGCGGCCCGCTTGGTGTCGTAGCCCAGCCCGCCCTCGGCGGCCGTCTTGACCATGAACAGGATCAGCAGGGCCCGCATGCCGTAGTAGCTGAACCGCTCCCACATCTCGGTGAAGAAGAGCGTGGTCAGGCCGCGCGGATGTCCGCCGAGGCCCCCGGTGTCGCGTCCGTCGGTGGGGAGCACGGGGCCAGCGTCGGAGGTGGATTGGCCAGGGGCGGGGCACATATGGCCGCGGAGCTTGGCGGCCGGGCCGGCGGCGGCAAAGCCCAAAGTCGGGGCCGCCGCGCGCGGCGGCCGGCTCAGCGCCGCCGGAAGGCCGGCGGGAGGACCGCGTGGACCACTTCCTCCGGGGTCTTGGGGTGCACCGACGGCTGGTAGTACCGGCCCGTGGCCAGCGTCTGGCCGGTGATGCGGCCCTTCAGCTCGAAGCTCAGCTCGATCAGGTAACTCTGGAAATCCCACGCCGACCGCTCCCGATAGGTGAGGATGGCCTCCGTGTTGTCCGGCAGCATGGTCAGGGGGCCGCACGACGCCTCGTAGCCGAGGCCCCGCAGTTCCGCGACCATGGCGTGGTCGAGGCGGTGGTTGTCGGTGAGCAGGTGCTCGACGTAGATGCGCTGGACCCGGTCGAGGCCGTCCCCGCGGTGGGTGGAGAGGGACGAGCAGCCCAGCAGGAGGCCGCAGGCGAGCAGGAGGGCGGGCAGGCGCATCGCGGGGGGGCGGGCTCAGCCGTGCACGTAGCGGTTGAGCAGGTTCTCGAGGTATTCCTGCCGGCCCGAGCGGGGCCGGGGCTCGCCGAGCTGGCGCAGGACGAGCCGGTTCAGCTCCCGGAAGCCGACCTGGCGGCGGGCGATCGCGCGGCCGTAGCCGGTGTCGTAGCTGGCGTAGCGCTCCTGGAGGAAGCCCGCGAACTGGCCGTCGGCGATGATCTGGCGGGCGATCTTGAAGGCGAGGGCGTAGGCGTCCATGCCGCCGAGGTGGGCGTAAAACAGGTCGGCGGGGTCGATGCTGGGGCGGCGGAGCTTGGCGTCGAAGTTGAGCCCGCCCGAGCCGAGGCCGCCGGCGCGCAGGATGGAGACCATGGCGAGCGCGAGCTCCTTCACGTTGGTGTTGAACTGGTCGGTGTCCCAGCCGAGGAGCTCGTCGCCGGCGTTGGCGTCGATCGAGCCGAGCATGCCGTGGGCCGCGGCGACCTCGATCTCGTGCTGGAAGGAGTGCCCGGCGAGCGTCGCGTGGTTGGTCTCGAGGTTGAACTTGAAGTGCCGGGCCAGGCCGTAGGTGCGGAGGAAGGCGACGCCGCTGGCGACGTCGAAGTCGTACTGGTGCTTGGTCGGCTCCTTCGGCTTGGGCTCGATCAGGAGCTGGCCCTGGAAGCCGATGCTCCGGGCGTAGTCGACCGCCATGTGGAGGAAGGCCGCGAGGTGGTCCTGCTCGCGCTTGAGGTCGGTGTTCAGCAGGGTCTCGTAGCCCTCGCGGCCGCCCCAGAAGACGTAGTTCTGGCCGCCGAGGGCGTGGGTCGCATCGAGCGCCTGCTTCACCTGGGCCGCGGCGTAGGCGAAGACGTGCGCATCCGGATTCGTGGCGGCGCCGCACATGTAGCGGCGGTGGGAGAAGAGGTTGGCGGTGCCCCACAGGAGCTTGACGCCGGTCGCCTGCTGGAGGGCCTTGGCGTGGGCGACCAGCTGCTCGAGGTTGCGGTTGGACGCGGCGAGGGTCTTGCCCTCGGGCGCGATGTCGCGGTCGTGGAAGCAGTAGAACGGGACCCGGATCTTCTGGAAGAACTCGAAGGCGGCATCCATCCGCGTCTTGGCGACCGAGAGGGCGGAGCGGCCGGATTCCCACGGGCGGAGGATCGTGCCCGGGCCGAAGGGGTCGGCGCCGGTGCCGCGGAAGGCATGCCAGTACGCGACGGAAAACCGCAGGTGCTCGGCCATCGTCCGGCCGTCCACGACCTCGTCCGGATTGTAGTGCCGGAACGCGAGGGCGTTCCGGGTGGCGGGGCCCTCATAGGCGATGGGGCGGATCCGGGGGAAGTGGGACGAGGCTTTTTTCATGCGAGGGCGCCGACCCTAGGCCGCGGGCCGGACGGGAACCAGCGGAAAAGGCGCGGGGGCGCCGGGGCGGGGCGCTCCGCGGCCGGGGCGCGCCGGGGTACAACCGCATTGACCCCTGTGCGCGGCTGTTTTTTAACCTACGCATGACCCCTGGGCTGACGGTGGAATTGGGCGCGCGCAGCTATCCGATCCATTTTATGGACGGGGCGGAGGCGCGGCTGGCCGGCCTGCTGGAGGAACTGGCGGCCGGCGGCCGGCCGGTGGCGCTCCTGACGGATGCCGGGGTTGCCCGGGCCCAGGCCGGGCTGCTGGCGCGGACGCTGGCCGGGGTGCCGCGCCTGGTGGTGGAGCCGGGCGAAGGCGCGAAGTCCCTGCCGGTGCTGGGGCGGGTGCTGGACTTTTTGGCGGAGCAGCGGATCTCCCGCCAGGGCCTGCTCCTCGTGCTGGGGGGCGGGGTCGTGGGCGACCTCGGCGGGTTCGCGGCGGCGAGCTACCTGCGCGGGATCGACTACGTGCAGATCCCCACGACGCTGCTGGCGATGGTGGACAGCTCGGTGGGCGGCAAGACCGGGCTCAACCTCGCCGCGGGCAAGAATCTGGTCGGGGCGTTTCACCACCCGCGCGCGGTGCTGGTGGCCACGGACTTCCTGCAGACGCTCCCGGCCCGGGAATTCGCCGCCGGGGCCGCCGAGGTCATCAAGTACGGGCTGCTCGGCGACCTCCCCCTGTTCACGCAGCTGGAACAGGCGCCGCTCCAGGTCGGCCGCCCGGAACTGGCCGGGGTCATCCGGCGCTGCTGCGCGACGAAGGCGGCGATCGTCCAGGCGGACGAACGCGAGCTGGCGCCGGAGGGCGGCCGCGCGCTGCTGAACCTCGGGCACACCTTTGGACACGCCCTCGAGCAGGTCACGGGTTTCGGCCCCTACCTGCACGGCGAGGCGGTGGCCGTCGGGCTGGCGGCGGCCGCCCGGCTCTCGCACCAGCTGGGCCACCTGACCGCCGCGGACGTCGCGCGGGTCGAGCGGACGGTCGCGGCGCAGGGCCTGCCGGTCCGCCTGCGCGCGCCGCTGCCGCTGGCGGACCTGCTGGCGGCGATGCAGCACGACAAGAAGGTGCGCGCCGGGCAGCTGCGGTTCGTGCTCCTGCACGGGCTGGGGACGGCGGTCACGACGGCGGCGGTCGACCCGGCGGCGGTGGCCACGGTCTGGCGCGAGCTGGGCGCCGGCTAAGAATTGATGTGCTATCAGCGCCCCAACGGCTAACCTGACCCATTATGTCGGCCATCGACGAAGGCATTGTCCGGGAGTACTTCGAGCAAAACGGATTTCTCGTCCGCCAGGCGCGCAAGTATCAGGTGCAGGCGCGCCGCAAAACCGGGGAGGAGGAGATCGACCTCGTGGTCTACAACCCCGCCTGGCGGCGGGGCTCGCGGCGGCCGGACTTCTTCCTCTTCTCGTCCGAGCTGGCGTTCGTCCAGAAGGCCGTGGTGGCGGTGAAGGGCTGGCACACGGGCGTGTTCACGCCGGCGACCCTCAAGAGCAGCCCGGAGATCTTCCGCTTCCTCGAGGAAAAGGTCCTGAAGGAGGCGAGCAACTTCTTCCCGCCGGACGCCGCGGAGGAGCCGGGCGGCGCGCTGACCAAGATCCTGGTGCTGCCGAGCCTGCCGACGGCCGAGCCGTTCCGCTCCCAGAGCGTCGAGCTGCTCAAGGAGCACGGCATCGACGCGATCATCTCGTTCCGCGCCATGCTGCTCGACATCCTCGACAAGATCGAAATCAACCAGAACTACAGCAAGAGCGACACGCTGCAGGTCATGCGCATCCTGAAGAACTACGACCTGCTCAAGGACGTGCAGCTGGACATGTTTCCCGATCGCGCGGCCGCGCCGCGCCGCGCCAAGGCCTGACCGCGATGCCCACCGTCATCCATCCCACCGCGCTGGTGGAGCCCGGCGCGCAGCTCGGGGCCGACTGCGAGATCATGGCCGGGGCGATCGTCACGCGGCACTGCGTGCTCGGCGACCGCGTCGTGGTGCACCCCTATGCCGTGGTGGGCGGCGACCCGCAGTACCTCAAGTTCGACCGGGCGACCGCGTCGGGGCTCCGGGTCGGCGCGGGGACCGTGATCCGCGAGCACGTCACGCTCAACCGCTCGATCCAGGCGGGCGGGTGGACGGTGGTGGGGGCGAACTGCTTTCTGATGGCCGCGAGCCACGTGGCGCACGACTGCGTGGTGGGCGACCAGGTGGTGCTGGCCAACGGGGTGCTGCTGGCCGGGCATGTGACGGTGGGCGACCACACCTTCCTCGGCGGCGGGGCGGCGGCGCACCAGTTCTGCCGCATTGGCGAGGGCGTGATGGTGGCGGGCCACGCGTCGCTCACGCGCGACGTGCCGCCCTTCGTGATGGTGGCGGGGCGCGACGAGGTGATCGGGTTCAACCTGGTCGGCCTCAAGCGGCGCGGGCTGGAGCGCGCGGTGGTCGCCCAGCTGAAGCAGGCCTATCCGGCGGTCTATGGCGCGGCGGGCAACATCCGGGCGCTGGCCGCGGCGGCGCTGGCGGGCGGGACGTATCCGGCGCCGGAGGCCCGGCGGTTCCTGGAATTTTTCGCGGGCGGCCAGCGCAGCTTTGCGCGGCCGCGCCGGAGCGCGGGCGATGCCACCGATGCCGGCTAAGCTTGCCTTCACCTGCGGCGACCCGGCGGGCGTCGGGCCGGAGATCATCGCCGGCTGGCTGGCGGCGCACGCGGCGGAAGCGCGGGACGTGGCGATCCTCGGGCCGGCCGGCTGGCTGGCGACGCTGGCCACCCCGGCGCAGCAGATCGCGGTGGGGCTGGAGGATTTCTCCGCCGTGCCCGGCCAGCCGACGGCCGACGGCGCGCTGGTGGCGTGGGCGGCGCTGGAGCGGGCGGCCGCGGGCTGCCGGACGGGGGAGTTTGCCGCGGTGGTGACGGGGCCCGTCAGCAAGGCGGGGCTGGCGCGCCTCGGCTTCGAGTTTCCCGGCCAGACCGAATTTTTCGCCGCGCGCTGGGGCGGCGCGCCGGTGATGGCCTTTTGCGGCGGCCGGCTGCGGGTGGTGCTCGCGACCTGGCACGTGCCGCTGCACCAGGTCTCGCGCCTGCTCGGGCCGCACCTGCTGCAGCGCACGGTCGCGGCGGCGGACCTGCTGGCGCGGGCGGACGGCGTGGCCCGGCCGCGGATCGGGGTGTGCGGCCTCAATCCCCACGCGGGCGAGCAGGGGCTGCTGGGCGAGGAGGAGCGCGACCTGCTGGATCCTGCGCTCGACCGGCTGCGGACGAACTTTCCCGGGCTGTCGCGCTGCGAGTCGGCGGACACGCTGTTTGCCCGCGCGCTGCAGGGGGAGTTCGATGTGATCGTGGCGCTGTACCACGACCAGGGGCTGGCGCCGCTGAAGGCGGTGGATTTTGACGAGGCGGTGAACGTCACGCTCGGCCTGCCGTTCGTGCGCACCAGCCCGGACCACGGCACGGCCTTTGGCCTGGCAGGGCAGGGGCGGGCCCGGGGGACCAGCTTTGCCAACGCGGTGAAAGCGGCCCGGCGCTTGATAAAATACCGGGCGGAGCAATAGTCCGCCCCCGCATGTCCACCCCCGCCACCCCCACCGCCCTGCCCGAGGGGGTCCGCGCGGGCAACGAGCAGCTGGTGCAGCTCACGCCGGAGGCGGGCACGAAGGTGACGGCGCTGATGGCGCGGGAAGGGCAGGGGGAGTTCCTGCGGCTGGCGATCACCGGCGGCGGCTGCAACGGGCTCAGCTACAAGATGAAATTCACGCCCGTCCCGCGGCGGGGTGACATCCTGGTGCAGACGGCTGGGGTGCCGGTGGTGGTGGACAGCAAGAGCGCGCTCTTTCTCAAGGGGACCCGGCTGGACTATTCGGACGCGATGGTGGCGGGCGGCTTCAAGTTCTCGAACCCCAACGCCAAGGCCAGCTGCTCCTGCGGCGAAAGCTTCAGTGTCTGAGCCCCCCGCCGGCCCCCGCCCGGCCGGGGCCGGGCCAAATAGGTGTTGTCATTCAGGCGCTTCCCGGCGAAAAACCGCCCGACCTAACACCCGATCCAACCCTAATTGATGGCTACTTCGTTCCCTCCCGCCGCTGGCGGCAATCGCACCGGCTCCTATCAGCGTCGCAATGTCGACCCGTTCGCGGCCATCCGCCGCAACCACCGCATCAAGGTTCCCCAAGTGCGCCTGATCTCGCCCGAGGGCAAGCAGCTCGGCGTGATCGACACGGCCAAGGCGATCAATCTCGCGCTCGAAGTCGGGCTCGATCTGGTCGAGGTGGCGCCCAACGCGACGCCGCCGGTGTGCCGCATCATGGATTTCGGCAAGTACGTCTACGAGGAGTCGAAAAAGACCTCCCACGTGAAGTCCACCGCGAGCAAGATCAAGGAGATCGAGTTCAGCGCGCGCATCGAGCAGAACGACTTCATGACCAAGTTGCGCCACGCCGAGGGCTTCCTCGCCCACGGCAACAAGGTGAAGCTCCGCCTGAAGTTCCGCGGCCGCGAGATGGCCCACACCGAGATCGGCTTTGACGTCATGAAGCGCGCGGTGGCCGAGCTGGTCGGCATGGGGCATCCGGATGCGGATCCCAAGCTGATCGGCCGCAACATCCACGTGATGCTCACCCCGCTGCCCGTGAACAAGCGCAAGCCGAAGTTCGAGCCGGAAGAGATGGACGAGCCGGAGGACGAAGCGCCGGCCGCCGAGCCGTCCGCGGGCACCTGACCCCGCGCCGCCATGTTGCCGGCGGCCCTACGTTGCGCCCTGGGCTTGCCGCTCTTGCTGGCCTGCTGTGCCGCGGCCGAGCCCGTGGTGCGCACGGTTCCCACCCGGCCGACCGGCGGCGGCGGTCCCGCCCCGACCCTGGCCCCGGCCCAGGCCCGGCCGGCGGCGCTGGCGGTCACCCGACTCGGCGGGGTGGATTATTTCTCCCTGCGCGAGGCCGCGTCCCGGCTGGGACTGAAGGCGGAGTGGCGGGAAAAGGAGCGCCGGCTGGTGCTGGCGGATGCCGCCTGCCGGGTGGAATTTGAGGCCGACAGCCGCGAGGTGAGCCTCAACGGCCTGCGGCTGTTTCTCAGCCGGGCGGTGGCCGGGCGCAACGGCGCGCTCTACCTCAGTCGCGGGGACTACGAGCGCCTGCTGCTGCCGCGCCTGCGGCCCGCGCTGGTGGGCGCCCCGTGGCCGCGCCTGCAGGTGATCGTGCTCGACCCCGGCCACGGCGGCCACGACAACGGCATGGAAAACAAGCGGCTCGGACTGAAGGAAAAGCTGCTCACGCTGGAGGTGGCGCAGCGCCTGCAGCGGCTGCTCACGGCCCGCGGGTACCAGGTGGTGCTCACCCGGACGGACGACCGGCCGCTGGCGCCGGACAAGCCCACGGATTTCCGCCGGCGCGCGGAACTCGCCAACCGCGCCGGGGCGGACGTCTTTGTCAGCCTGCACTTCAACTCGCTCTACCCGGACACCAAGACCAGCGGCACGGAGACCTACACCTTTACGCCGCAGGACCAGCGCTCGGACCGCGCCTGGAGCCCGGTGGAGCCGGACGACACCGAGCGGGAAGCCGCGCCGGTCAACCGCTTCGACCCGTGGAGCGCGCTGCTCGCCCAGCTGATGCACCGGGAGGTGATCGGCGCCCTCCAGACCCTCGACCGCGGCCAGAAGACCATGCACTCGGCCGTGCTGCGCGGCCTGCACTGCCCCGCCGTGCTGGTCGAGTCGATCTTCCTCTCCAACGACCGCGAGGCGAACCTCGCCGCGACCGCGCCGGGCCGGCAGCGGATCGCGGAGTCGCTGGCCGCGGGCCTGGAGGCCTACGCCGCCGCGCTGCGCTCGCTCCCGGCGAAGCCCGCCGCCGCCCGTTCCCCTACCTCCCCATGAAATCATCCCCCCTCGTCCGGATCGCGTTGGCCGCGATTGTCCTGTCTCCCGTCGTCGTGCGCGCCTGGGACTACGACGGCCATCGTCTGGTCAACCAGCTGGCGCTGGCGGCGCTGCCGCCGGAGTTCCCGGCGTTCGTCCACGAGCCCGCTTCCGCCGAGCGCATCGCGTTCCTCGCGGGCGAGCCCGACCGGTGGCGCAACGTCCCCGACCTGCCGCTGCGCCAGGCGGGCGGGAGCTGGACCGACCATTTTCTCGACGTGGAGCAGCTGCCGGCGGCCGGAATCGACCCGGCCACCGTGTCGTCCTTCCGCCTGGATTTCGCCGTGGCGTTCGCCGCCGGCCGTGCGGCGCACCCGCAGCACTTTCCCGCGATCGACCCCGCCAAGAATTCCGACCACACCCGCGAGTGGCCGGGCTTTGTGCCGTGGGCGATCACGGAGTATTATGCCAAGCTCAAGTCCTCCTTCATGTATCTCAAGACGTTCGAGGAGCTGGGCACGCCCGAGGAGATTGCCAACGCCCGGGCCGACGTCCTCTACGTGATGGGGGTCATGGGCCACTACGTCGCCGACTGCGCGCAGCCGCTGCATGTCACGGATCATCACAACGGCTGGGTGGGCCCCAATCCCGCGGGCTACACGACGTGGAACAAGTTTCACACCTGGATCGACAGCGGCTTCATCCAGAAGGCGGGCATCACCCCGGCCGAACTGCTGCCGCGGGTCACCCCGGCGCGGGCCCTGGCGCTGCCGGCGCGGTCGGACGGGCGGGATCCGCTGTTTGTGGCCGTGATGGATTACGTGCTGGCGGAGAACCGGCTGGTGGAGCCCATCTATCGGATGGAAAAGGCCGGCCAGTTCAGCAACGAGCTGGAAAAGCAGGGGCTGCCGGATCGGAACCACGGCCCGGTCAATCCCGCCGGGCGGGCCTTCATGGAGGGCCAGCTGCTGCAGGGCGGCCAGATGCTCGCCTCGGTGTGGGTGACCGCCTGGCGCAACACGGTTCCCGACACCTACCTGCGCACGCAGCTGCTCAAGCGCCAGGCGGCGTCCCCGCCGGCGGCGCGGTAGCGGCCGGCCTCAGGGCCGCCAGGCCAGCACGATCGCGCCCGCCACGATCAGGAGCGCCCCGAGGCCGCTTTTCAGGCTGAGGGGCTCGTGCAGGAACAGGGCGGCGAAGAGGAGCACGAAGACCACGCTGAGCTTGTCGACCGGGGCGACCTGCGACGCGGGGCCGAGCTGCAGCGCGCGGAAATAGCAGAGCCAGGACAGCCCGGTGGCGAGGCCCGAGAGCGCGAGGAAAAGCCAGGTCCGCCGCGAGAGCTCGCCCAAGGCCAGCGGCCGGACGGTCAGCCCGGCGATCGCCCAGGCGAAGACCAGCACGACGGAGGTGCGGATGGCCGTCGCGAGATGGGAGTTCACGCCGGCCACGCCGGCCTTGGCCAGCACGGCCGTGAGCCCGGCGAAGACGGCGGAGAGCAGGGCCCAGAAGATCCAGGAGCTGGCCATGGGGTTTGGCGGCGGATTCAGCGGGCCGCCGCCAGCGACGACGCCAGCAGGTGGCCGACCCAGACGCCGAGCACGCAGAGCGTGACCGAGCTGACGACGTAGGCGCCGGCGCGCAGGGTGTCCCCGGCCCGCAGGAGGGTGAGCGTCTGGGCGCTGAAGGTGGAAAACGTCGTGTAGCCGCCGCACACGCCGGTCAGGAAAAAGCACCGGGTCTCGACGCTGCTGAACGGGCGGCCGCCGAGGCCGGGCAGCGACGCGAGAAAGCCGATCGCGAGGCAGCCGGTGAGGTTGACGACGAAGGTGCCCCAGGGGAAGACGCCGTCGAAGCGGGCGGTCACGGTTTCGGACAGCCAGTGGCGGGCGACGCTGCCGAGGGCGCCGCCCAGGGCAATGAGAAGGTAGAGGTACACAGCGGGGAGCGGTGGGAGGATGGGCCGGGTCGTCCGGCCCGCCGGCGCGGGACGGCGGAGTCCAGCGCCGGGCGGAGCCAAGCGGGTTGGCGGGGCCTTGGCAAGCGGGTCGAATCGAGCCTCGAAATCGCCCGCCGGCCCGGCACAGTCGCCGGGCGTGACCCTGCTGTGCAAGACCCTCGGGACGCTGCTGCTGCTGGCCGCGCTGGCGACGGGCCCGCTGGCGGGCGCCGACCGGCTGGCCGCGCGGGTCATCCTGCTCGCCAACCGCGACGATCCGGACTCGGTGCGCATCGCCCAGCACTACGCCGAGGCGCGCGGCGTGCCGGCGGCGAACATCCTGGCCCTGGGCATGCCGCTCACCGAGACCATCTCGTGGTCGGAATTCGTCACCGCGATCTGGCAGCCGCTGCAGGACGAGCTGGTCCGGCGCCGGTGGATCGAGGCGATCCCGATGGCGCTGACGGATGCGGTGGGGCGCCGGAAGCACGCGTTCTCCGGCCACCATCTTTCCTACCTGGTCGTGTGCCGCGGCGTGCCGCTGCGCATCCGCCACGATCCGGCGCTCTACCGCCCGCACCCGCCGCTGACGGACAACCCCTTTTTCCAGACCAACGCGGCGGCGGTCGACTCGGAGCTGAGCCTGCTGGCCGTGAACGAGAGCCCGATCAACGCCTTCCTCGTCAACCCGCTCTACCGCCGGGACCGGCCGGCCGCGGGGGAGCCGGCACAGGTCGTGAAGGTCTCGCGGCTCGACGGCCCGACGGCCGCGGACGCCGGGGCGCTGGTGGACCGGGCGCTGGCGGCGGAGCGGACCGGGCTGCTGGGGCGGGCGTACGTCGACCTCGGGGGCCCGCATCCGGACGGCGACCGCTGGCTGCAGGCGGTGGCCGCGCAGCTGCGCGAGCTCGGCTTTGACCCGGACGTGGACGCGGCGCCCGGCACGCGGCCGGCGACGGCGCGCAGCGATGCGCCGGCGCTCTACTTCGGCTGGTACGCCGAGAACCTCAACGGGCCGTTTGCGCTGCCGGGGTTTCGGTTTCCGGCCGGGGCGGTGGCGGTGCACCTCCACAGCGGGTCGGCCACGACGCTGCGCTCGGCGACCGCCGGCTGGAGCGGCCCGCTGGTGGCGCGGGGGGTGACGGCGACGGTGGGCAACGTCTTCGAGCCCTACCTGCAGCTGCTGCACCGGCCGGACCTGCTGCTGCGCGCGCTGGCGCGCGGGGACACGTTTGGCGACGCGGCCTATTATGCCGAGCCGGTGCTGAGCTGGCAGGCGATCGCGATCGGGGATCCGCTGTACCGGCCCTTCCCGGGGTCCTTCGACCAGCAGTGGAAACGCCGCGCCGGGCTGCCCCCGGGGCTGGCGGACTATGCGGTGCTGCGGAAGATGCACCTGCTGGAGGCGGCGCACCAGCCGGCGCAGGCGCTGGCGGTGCTGCAAGCCGGCGAGAAGGAGCACCCGAGTCTGGCGCTCGGCTGGGAGCTGTCGCGGCAGCGCGAGCGGGCCGGGGACCGGGCGGGGGCGATCGCGGAGCTGGCCGGCGCGATCCCGGCCGGGGCGTTGGCCCCGGACGAGTGGGCGCTGGCCCAGGCGGCGGCGGCCGAGCTGCAACGGCTGGGTGCGCCGGCCCAGGCGGTGCACCTGTACGGGCACCTCCTGGCGGACCCGGCGCTGCCGCCGGAGCTGCGCGAGCCCTGGCTGCGCGACGCCCGGGCGGCGGCCCTGGCCGCGGGGGAGGCGGAGCAGGCGGCCGCGTGGGCCCGCGAGCTCGACGCGCTGGCCGCCGGGGCAAAAAAATAGCGCGACCCGCGGGGGCCGCGCTGGGAAGGAAGGCAGGGGCCGGCCGGGACTAGACCTGGTCGACGATGCGGTCGGCCAGCCCGTAGGCGATGGCCTCCGTCGCGTTGAGGTAGAAGTCGCGGTCGGTGTCGCGGTTGATGTTCTCGAGCGGCTGGCCCGAGGCATCCGCCAGGATCTGGTTCAGCTCCGCGCGGAGCTTCTCCATTTCCTTGGCCTGAATGTTGATGTCCGTCGCGGGCCCGACCATGCGGCCGGAGATGAGCGGCTGGTGGATCAGCACCCGGGAATGCGGGTAGAGCAGCCGGCGGCCCTTCGGCGCGCCCGAGAGGAGGATGGAGCCCATCGAGGCGGCCATGCCGGTCACGACCACCGTGATCGGGGAGGTGACCAGCTTCATGGTGTCGTACACCGCCATGCCGGCGGTGATCGAGCCGCCCGGGGAATTGATGTAGAACGTGATCGGCTTGCCCGGGGCCACGGTCTCAAGGTACAGCAGCTTCTCGGTGATCTCCTTCGCCGTCTCGTCCGTCACGGCGCCCCATAGGAAAATTTTCCGCTGCTCGAGGAATTTCTTCTGGATGAGCAGGGCCACGGAACCGCCCCCTTTCTTGGCGGCGGCGGCTTCCGGCTCATCGTCGTCATCGTCCTCGTCGGCGCGGGGGACGGGGGCGGCGGGAAGCGGTGGCGGAGAATCGAAATGCATAGGTCCGGATGGTTGGCTGGCTTCGTCCGGTTGGCAAGTGGTTTGGCCGTTTCCCCGGTCGCCCGGGGTTGCCATCGGGGGCGTCCGCACCCCAAGCTGGAGGGCATGAGCGTCCAGCATTTCTCGGGCCGCATCGTCGACGTGATCCAGCGCACGGAGTTTCCCGGCACGGTCGAGGTGGAGGCGGGGCGCATCCGCCGGATCATCCGGGACGGCCGGGTCCGCGGGCGGCACCTGCTGCTGCCGGGGCTGGTCGACGCCCACATACACATTGAGAGCTCCCTGCTGCCGCCGGCGGAATTTGCCCGCCAGGCGGTGGTGCACGGGACGGTGGCGACGGTGTCCGACCCGCATGAGATTGCCAACGTCCTGGGCGCGGCGGGGGTCCGCTACATGATCGCGGACGGCCGCCGGACGCCGTTCAAGTTCTACTTCGGGGCGCCGTCGTGCGTGCCGGCGACGGCGTTTGAGACGGCGGGCGCGGCGCTGGACGCCCGGGCGGTGGGCCGGCTGCTGGCGCGGCCCGAGGTGAGGTTCCTGGCCGAGGTGATGAACTTCCCCGGCGTGCTGAACCGCGACCCGTCGCTCGGCGCCATGATGGCCGCCGCGAAAAAGCTGGGCAAGCCGGTGGATGGCCACGCGCCGGGCCTGCGGGGCCGGGACGCGGCGCGCTACGCCGCGGCGGGCATCACGACCGACCACGAGTGCTTCACGCTGGCGGAGGCGCAGGACAAGCTGGCGGCCGGCATGAAGGTGCTGATCCGCGAGGGCTCGGCGGCGCGGAATTTCGCCGCCCTGGCGCCGCTGCTCCGGACCGCCGCCGACCGGTGCATGTTCTGCTGCGACGACCTGCATCCGGACCTGCTGCAGGTGCGGCACCTCGACGAGCACGTCCGCCGCGCCCTCGCGCTGGGCATCGACCGGTTCGACGTGCTGGCCTGCGCCTCGGTCAACCCGGTGCGGCACTACGGCCTCGACGTGGGCCTGCTGCAGCCGGGCGATCCGGCGGACTTCATCGAGGTGGAAAGCTGGGAGGATTTCCGCGTGCGCCGCACCTGGCTCGCGGGCCGGCTGGTGGCCGCGCGCGGCCGCAGCCGGCTGCCGCGCCAGCCGTCCCCCGTGGTGAACCAGTTTCGCGCCCGCCCGCGGCGCCCCGCGGATTTTGCGGTGCCGGCGGGCCGGGGGCGGCTCAACGTGATCGAGGCGTGCAATGGACAGCTGATCACCCGCCACCGGCGGCTGCGCGCCCAGGTGCGGGCCGGCCAGGCGGTCGCCGATCCCGCCCGGGACCTGCTGAAGATCGCGGTCGTCAACCGCTATGCGCCGCAGGCGCCCGTCGCG
Source organism: uncultured Opitutia bacterium (assembly GCA_903830425.1). Lineage (GTDB taxonomy): Bacteria > Verrucomicrobiota > Verrucomicrobiia > Opitutales > Opitutaceae > Opi-474. The sequence continues at coordinate 18,755 of CAIKTR010000029.1, read as the reverse complement.
CTGGGCTTCGTCCGGGGGTTCGGCCTGCGGGCGGGGGCGCTGGCCTCGTCGGTGGCCCACGACTCGCACAACATCGTGGCGGTGGGCGTGGACGACGCCTCGCTCGCGGCCGCGGTGAACCTGGTGATCGCGCAGCGCGGCGGGCTCAGCGTGGTCGGGGAAGGGCGGCGGGCGGTGCTGCCGCTGCCGATCGCCGGGCTGATGTCGGACCGGGACGGCCGGACGGTCGCGCGGCGGTACACGGCGCTGGATGCCCGGGCGAAGCAGCTGGGGTCGCGGCTGGACGCACCCTTCATGACCCTGTCGTTCATGGCCCTGCTGGTCATTCCCGACCTGAAGCTCAGCGACCGCGGCCTCTTCTCCGGATCCCAGTGGGCCTTCCTGCCGCTGTCCGGCTGAGCGCGCCCGCGGCGGCCGGCATTCGCCATTGCCTCGGGGCGGTCGGCCGAGAAACTGTCGCCCGCACCGTCACCCGCCGCCTATGCTGAAGCTTGGGAAATCCGTCGTCCAGTTTGCCGCCCTGCCGGCCAGCCTGCGGGCTGGTCTGACCGGCCTGCCGGCCTGGCTGCGCAGCTGCTGGCGGCGGCGCTCGGTCGAGCACCTGGCCCAGGCGGTGAACCTGGCGGGCGTCGCCATCGGGGGGGTGATGTTCCTCGCGCTGCTCTTCGTCCATTTCAAGATCATCACCCAGCCGGGCCCGCAGGAGTTCAACGAGCCGGCCATCTGGCACGCGACCTGGCAGCTGGACCACGGCCGCAATCCCTACACCATCGAGGAACTGCCGGGCGGGGCCTACTGCTTCGGGCCGCTCTACAACTATGTGGTCCTGGCCTGCAAGCCGCTGCTCGGGCTCGACTATCCGGCGCACCGCATGGTGGTGCTGATCTTCCTGCTGGGCTCGCTCGGGGTGATGCTGCGGGCGATGCAGCGGACGGGGGCGGGCCTGGGCATCGCGGTGCTCTCCGTGGTTTTCTACTATTGGCTGAGCCTGAACAATATTGAGATCACGGCCCGGCCCGACACGCTCGGCCTGTTTTTCTTCCTGCTGGGCATCCTGATCCCGTGGGAGCGCAACTACAGCCTGGGGTCGACGGTCTTCGGGCTGGTCTGCGCCCTGGTCGCCTTCAATGCGAAGTCGTATTTCGCCCTCGCGGGCTGCGCGACGCTGCTGGGGCATTTTCTGGTGCGCGACCGGCGGGAGGCCTGCTGGCTGGGCGTCGGGTATTTCGCCCTGGTGGGGCTGACGTTCGGGATTTCCTGCTATCTCTACCCCTATTTCTTCATCGAGACGATCATCGTGCAGCGGGGCGGAGCCCTCGTGAATTCACGCGATGACATCTCGATCATGCACACGATCATGCTGTTTGAGCGGGGCTGGCCGTTCGGCCTGATGGTGCTGGGCGGGCTGGCCGGCTGGTTCTGGCGGCGGCGGCGGGCCCGGCGGGAGGCGGCGCGCACCGGCCGCCCGGTTGAACTCTTCCGGCGCGACGAACTGCGCCACGTGGCGCTGGCCGCGGTGTTCGTCATCTTTCTCGCCGTGGTGTACTTTTACATGGGCCGCAACGCCGGCGCGTATTTCACCTATCACCTCCACCTGCTCATGCCGCTGCTCTTCGTGCTGGCGGCGCAGGCGGTCGGTCACCGGTGGCTGCGGATCGCCTGCGGGCTCCTGCTGATCGGATTTTTCCTGGCCTGGGTGGACCGGCCGGACGTGCCGGACTCGGTGGCGCCCTACCGGCGGCTGGAGCGGCTGGTGTTTGACACCCACCGCGAGGTGCTGGGCATCGCGTCCGTGGCGGATATCTTCGAGCGCGACAGCCGCCGGGTGCTGCACAACGGCAACACCATGTTCATGGGGTTCGCCTTTGCGGACGACCGCGCGGTGCACGACCCGGCGGTCGGCGCGCTGGCGCGGAAGTATGAGGAGACGGAGGCCGAGGTGCGGACGAAGGTCGAGGCGCGGACCTACGGCCTGGTGCTGACCGAGTTCGACGACCCCTATTTCTGCAGCGCGGAGCTGCTCCGGAAGCACTATGACAAGGTCGAGCAGGTGGACTATTACACCTATTTCGGGCACAGCCCGGTGCGGGTCTGGCGGCCGAAGCCGACGCCGCCGGCGGCGGCAACTCCGGGGCCGGGGGCCGGGCGGTAGCGCGGCCCGGCCGGTCAGATCAGGCCGAGCTTCATCTTGCCCTCTTCGCTGATCATGGACTGGTTCCAGGCCGGCTCCCACGTGATGCGGACGTCGGCGTTGGCGACGCCCGGCACGAGGAGAATCTTGGTCTTGGCATCCTCGGCGATCGCCGGGCCCATGCCGCAGCCCGGGGCGGTGAGGGTCATGGCCACATCCACCTTGAAGCCGGCGGCGGCGTCGCCCGACACGTCCATCGAATAGACCAGGCCGAGGTCGACGATGTTGACGGGAATCTCGGGATCAAAGACGTGGCGCAGCTGCGTCCAGATGGCCTCGGGGTCGGGGGCGCCGCCGGCGAGCGTGGCGGCCTGGACGGCGGGGGCGACCACGGTCTCGCCGAGGGCGTCGCCGTCCTTGGCCTCGATGCGGAAGAGGCCGAAGTCGGTGGACACGGTGTAGGTGCCGCCGAGGGTCTGGGTGAGGGTGACGCGGGTGCCCGCCGCGAGGGGCGTCTTGTCGCCGGAGGGAATCTGCGTGGCGGTGACCTCACGGGAGAGGAGGCGGTCGGTGTTCATGCGGTAGGCGAGAAGTGAGTAGCAAGCCGGGGGGCGGGGGCGATCCAGAAATGCCCGGCCCGGGGGGGGCGACTATTTCCGGAATTTCGCCTTGATCAGGTCGCGGAAGGAGTCGTGCAGCGCCTCGCTGGCGAGCTGGCTGAGGACCTCCTCGAAGAAGCCGAAGGTGAGGAGCTCGTCGGCGTCGCCCTTGCGGATGCCGCGGGCCTGGAGATAGAACTCCTGCTCGGGGTCGATCCGGCTGCTGGTGGCGCCGTGGGAGCAGCGGACGTCGTTGGCCTGGATCTCGAGGCCGGGGAGCGAGTTCGCCTCGGCGTCGTCGCTGAGCATCAGGTTGCGGTTGCTCTGGTAGGCGTCGGTCTTCTGCGCGTCGGCGTCGACGACGATCAGCCCCGAGAAGATGGTCTTCGCCTGGTCGAGGAGGGCGTTTTTGTAGAGCAGGTTGGAGCTGGTGTGCGGCGCCTGGTGGGTCTGGAGGGTGCGCTGGTCGAACTCCTGCTGGCCGTGGGCGACGGTGAGGGCGAGCATTTCGCTCTGGGCGCCGGGGGCCTGGAGCTGGCTGTGGCTCTCGTGCCGCGACTGCCGGCCGCCGAGGTGGAGGTTGAGCGACTGGACGCGGGCGTCGCGGCGCACGACCGTGGCGTTGGACTGGAAGGAGAGCGTCTCGCGCGACCAGGTCTGGGCGGCGGCGTAGGTGAGCTGGGCGCCGTGGCCGGCGTGGAGGTCGTTGCGGCCGCAGGCGAAGTGGCGGTCGGCGCCGGACGAGCGGAAGCAGTCGACGAGGGTGGCCCGGGTGTCCTGCTCGGCGATGACGAGGGTGTGGGGGAAAACGGCGGCGCCGGCGCCGTGGGCGTAATGCAGCACGACGAGGGGGGCGGGGAGGTCGACGCCGCGCGGCAGGTAGAGGAAGGCGCCGTCGTCGAGCAGGGCGGTGTGCAGGGCGGTGAACTTCTCGGCGCCCGGGGGCACCGGCTGCGCGAGGAGGTGCGCCTGCACCAGGTCGCCGTGGTGCTGCAGGGCGTGGTGGAGCGTGTCGAAGATCACCCCGCGTTCCGCGAGACCGGCGGCCAGGTTTTCCCGGGCCACGAGGCGGTTGTTGGCGAACAGCAGCTGGCCGGACTGGGCGAGCTCGACGGGGGCGTGGGCCAGGTCGGCGCGGGCGACCGGGGCCGGCCGGCAATAGCCGTCGAGCCGGAGCCCGGCGAGCGTGGCGAAGCGCCAGGACTCGTCCGTGCGCCGCGGCAGGGGGAGCGAGGCGAACTGCTCGTAGGCCGCGCGCTTGCGGTCGAGCCACCACCCCGGCAGGTGCGAGACGGAGGCCAGGTGCGCGGCAAAGAACTCGGGCGTGAAGCTGCCCACGAGGCGGTTGGTTTCAGTCAGAGAGGACATCGGAGAAGGGCGGAGAGGGAGGGGAGGGCGGCCGGGATCCGGGGCGCGTCGGCGTCAGCCGACCGAGCCCTCCATCTCGAGGTCGATGAGGCGCTTCAGCTCGACGGAATACTCCATGGGAAACTGGCTCGCGAGGTCGTTGACGAAGCCGTTGACCGAGAGGCTCATGGCCTGGCCCTCGGTGAGGCCGCGCTGCTGCATGTAGAAAATCTGCTCCTCGCTGACCTTGGAGACGCTCGCCTCGTGCTGGACGCTGTTGGCGTCGCCGCGGACGGTGATGGCGGGGTAGGTGTCGGTGCGGCTGTTGGTGTTGATCAGGAGCGCGTCACACTCGGTGTTGTTTTTGCAGCCCTTGAGGTGCTTGGGAATGTGCACGACGCCGCGGTAGGTGCTGCGGCCCTGGCCGACGGAGATGGACTTGGCGACGATGTTGGAGGTCGTCTCGTCGGCGGCGTGGATCATCTTGGCGCCGGTGTCCTGGTGCTGGCCGTCGTTGGCGAGGGCGATGGAGATGACCTCGCCGCGGGCCTTGCGGCCCTTGAGGACGACGCCGGGGTACTTCATCGTGAGGCGGCTGCCGATGTTGCAGTCGATCCACTTGATCTCGGCCTCCTCGTGGGCGACGCCGCGCTTGGTGACGAGGTTGAAGACGTTGTTGGCCCAGTTCTGGACGGTGATGTACTGGATCTTGGCGCCCTTGAGGGCGACGAGCTCGACCACGGCGGAGTGGAGGGTCGAGGTGGAGAATTTCGGTGCGGTGCAGCCCTCCATGTAGGTGAGCTCGGAGCCCTCGTCGGCGATGATGAGGGTGCGCTCGAACTGGCCGAAGTTCTCGGCGTTGATGCGGAAGTAGGCCTGCAGCGGGTGGGAGACCTTCACGCCCTTGGGGACGTAGATGAAGGAGCCGCCGGAGAACACGGCGCTGTTGAGGGCCGAGAACTTGTTGTCGCCGGTGGGGATGACCTTGCCGAAGAACTTGCGGAAAATCTCGGGGTGCTCGCGGAGGGCCTCGGTGGAGTTGGCGAAGATGACGCCCTGCTTGGCGACGACGTCCTTGATGTTGGAGTAGGCGGCCTCGGAGTCGAACTGGGCCTCGACCCCGGCGAGGAAGCGGCGCTCCTGCTCCGGGATGCCGAGGCGCTCGAAAGTCCGCTTGATGTCATCCGGCACCTCGTCCCAGGTGCGCTTGGGCTTTTGGCCGCTGGCGAGGTAGTACCGGATCTTGTCGAAGTTGATGTTGGCGAGGTCCGGCGTCGCCCAGTGGGTGGGCAGGGGCTTGGCGAGGAACTGCTGCAGGGCGTTCAGGCGGAACTCGAGGATCCACGGCGCCTCCTTTTTCACGGCGCTGATGTAGCGGACGGTCTTTTCGGACAGGCCGGTGCCCGCGTCGAACTCGTAGTCCATCTTGTAGCTGAAATTGCCGGCGGCCTGGTCGATGCCCATGACCGGATTGGCCGGGGAGGCAGCGTCGAGCGGCGGAGGCAGCGTGGCGGCGTCGGGAGGTAGGCTCATGGCAGAGGGGGCGCGGGGGGCGGCGGGAGGCCGGGCCTAGGCGGAGACCAGTTCGTTTTTGACCCAGTCGTAGCCCTTGGCCTCGAGCTCGAGGGCGAGGGACTTGTCGCCGCTCTTGACGATCCGGCCATCCCACATGACGTGCACGTGGTCGGGGACGATGTAGCTCAGCAGGCGCTGGTAATGGGTGATCATGAGGACGCCGAGGTCGGTGCGGCGGAGGGCGTTGACGCCGTCGGCGACGATGCGGAGCGCGTCGATGTCGAGGCCGGAGTCAGTCTCGTCCATGAGGGCGAAGCGGGGCTCGAGCATGGCCATCTGGAGGATCTCGCAGCGCTTCTTTTCCCCGCCGGAGAAGCCATCGTTGATCGCGCGGGAGGTGAACTTCCGGTCGATCTGGAGCAGGTCCATCTTGGCGTAGAGCCGCCGGTAGTAGCCGCTGGCGTCGAGTTCCTCGCCCTCGCCGAGGCGGGCCTGGACCGCGGCGCGGAGGAAGTTGGCGATGGAGACGCCGGGGATCTCGCTGGGGTACTGGAACGCGAGGAAGAGGCCGGCGCGGGCGCGCTCGTCGGGCTGCATCGCGAGGAGGGAGCGGCCGTCGAGCAGCACGTCACCCGAGGTGATGGTATAGCTGGGGTGGCCGGCCACGGCCTTGGCGAGCGTGGACTTGCCGGTGCCGTTCGGCCCCATGATGGCGTGCACCTCGCCGCTGCGCACGGTGAGGGTGAGGCCCTTGACGATCGGTTTCTCGCCAATGGCGACGTGGAGGTCTTTGATTTCGAGCAGGGACATGCGGGGGGAAGGTTAAAGGGTGAAAATCAGGGGGCGGCCGGGTCGACCCTGGGCTGGGCCTTGCCGCGGAAAATGATCTCGACGGACTTGGCGTCGTAGCCCGGCGGCAGGACGGCGCTCACTTTTTCAAGCAGCTCGGCGGGCAGGTCGATGTCGTGGGTCGAGCCGCTCTGTTCGTCGTGAAAATGGGCGTGGGGATGGAGGTTGGGGCAGTAGCGCGTGGGCCCCCGCTCAAAGTTGACCGCCCGGACCAGATTGCACTGCACGAGGGTTTCGAGGCAGTTGTAGACCGTCGCGAGCGAGATGTTCGGCATGTCGGTGCGCACCCGGGCATACACTTCGTCGGCGGTGGGGTGATCGCGCTTGCTGAGGAGCACGTCATAGATGACCTCACGCTGCGGCGTGAAGCGAAGACCGCTATTGGCCAGGCGTTGGGCCAAGGCGTCCGGGGTGGTGACAGCGGTTGAAATCATGATCGAAGAATTTAGATAATTGTAATGGTTCTAAGTTTCAAGTGAGATTTAGACCTATTACAAAGAGAATTGCATCTCTTTTATATACAGTTACATATCAATTATTGAAACACCAATGCCATGGCTCATAGCTGATTCCATGGCGATTATTGGGCGGATATGAGAGGTGAAAACCGAAGTGGGAGGCTTGGCCTTTGAGCCAGCGGTACTCCCGGGTCCGACCGAATCCGGCCTCAAGTTTGAGGTTGGAGGGTGATCCGATGTCGAGTGCGCGGCCGGTGTGGTGCTCGCTGCAGCCGGGGGCGGCGACCAGGCGGAGGAGGTGGCCGATGGAGTGACCTGCGGCGAGTTTGGCGCGGACGATTTTTGCCTGGCGCTGGACGCTGCGGTAGCCGGAGAGCGGGAGCAGGATCACGCCCTCGCGCGCGGCGGCGGCCTGCATGCGGGCCCAGGCGGCGGCGGCGCGCGGGGCGAGGCGGACGGGTTGGCCGTCATCGGCCGCCGGGCCGATGGTGACGAGCCGCGCGGCTTCCCGCTGCCACGGCAGGTGCCGCTGCACGCCATAGTCGGCCGGGATGCCGAGGCGGCGGTGGAGTTGGCGGAGTTGTCCCCGGGAAAAAGCCGGCATGGGGCGACCAGATACCATCGGCTGGGCGGGGTCGAGGACATCGCGCGGCGGGATATTTCTGCGCCGGGCCCTAGACAAACCCGGCTCATCACCTAACGTGCCGGCCCTGCAGTCAACCCGACCGCAGTCAACCAACCCCCAATCCTGAAAAAATCGTGAGCAAGTTCGTTCCTCTCATCAGCTCCGGCACCGCCGGTCCCCTCGGCGTGCTGCATCTACCCCGCTTCTGGCTCAAGGCCTCGCTCGAAGCCTGCGGCAAGCTCGACTCCCGCTATCCCGGCTGCGGCCTCGGCTACGACCAGATGACCCTGAATGCCCTCGGCCTGAACCGCGACGCCGTGCTGGCCTACCTCAAGAACAGCCGCCCGACCTATCCGCAGTTCGAGGCCTGGATCAAGCAGCAGCCCGGAGTGAAACTCGACGCGGCCACCATCGAGAAACACAACGCCTCCGTCCGCGGCTACAATCACGACGACGCCACCCGCCAGGGCATCCTCAAGAACAATGGCCTGCCCGATGACGGCTCCGTCAAGGACGCCGTGCGCCTGAACGATCTCGACAGCTGGCAGGAGTTCCACGCCGACGTGCTGAAGTAATCCCGGCCGGACCGGATTTTCTCGCAACGCCGCCCGCGACTGTGGGCGGCGTTTTTTGCGTCCGGTCCGCCGCTCCAGCAGCGCAATGACGCGCCGCCGCCCACGCTGGACCCGGCGAGGAGAACGGAGCGACCCCGGAGTGCTGGCAGGGGCGGCCGGCCGGTCAGGCCCCGTGCTCGGCGAGCCAGCGCTCGGCCTCGATGGCGGCGGCGCAGCCCATGCCGGCGGCCGTGATGGCCTGACGGTAGACGTGGTCCGCGCAATCGCCGGCGACATAGACGCCGGGGACGTTGGTCTGGACCTGCGAACCGGGGCGGGGCTTGAAGTAGCCGCCCTCGTCCACCTCGAGCGGCGGGGCGAACGGGCCGGTGTTGGGCTGGTGGCCGATGGCCACGAAAATGCCCTTCACGGGCAGCACCGACTCGGCGTTGGTCTTCAGGTGGCGGACCTTGAGCCCGCTGACGGCGCCTTCCTTCACGCCGAGCACCTCAACCGGCACGCTGTCCCAGACCAGCTGGATCTTCTCGTGGGTCGTGGCGCGCTCCGCCATGATCTTCGAGGCGCGCAGGGTGTCGCGGCGGTGCACGAGGTAAACCTTGCTGGCAAAACGGGTGAGGAACAGCGCCTCTTCCGCGGCGCTGTCGCCGCCGCCGAGGACCGCCACCTCCATCTTGCGGTAGAAGGCGCCGTCGCAGGTGGCGCAGGTGGTGACGCCCTTGCCGCCGTAGAGCTCCTTCTCGCCCGGAATGCCGGTCATGCGCGGCGAGGCGCCGGTGGCGACAATCACGGTCTTGGCGAGGATGGTGCGGTCGCCGAGGTGCAGCTTGCGCGGCAGGGAGGTGAAGTCGACGGAGTGGACGAGCGCCTGCTCGAACCGCGCGCCGAACCGGGTGGCCTGCTCGCGCATGTTCTGGGTGAGCTGGAAGCCGTCGACGCCGTGGGGGAAGCCGGGGAAGTTCTCGACTTCGCTGGTGGTCGTGAGCTGGCCGCCGGGCAGCGAGCCCTCCAGCACCAGCGGATTGAGGCTGGAGCGGGCGGTGTAAATGGCGGCGGTGAGGCCGGCGCAGCCGGTGCCGATGATGACGACGTTTTCGATAGGGTCGGACATAGGATCTGCGGGAACTGAGCCCAACATCCCGGCCGGTGCAACTCCGGAGATGTGGGCCGCGGAAATTGCCGGGATTTTTACGACCGGGCCCGCGGGCGGCCGGTCTGGGCGCGAAAGTTTCCTCCATTGCCGGCGGCCGGGGAGGCGGTGTTGACTGGCGCCCGCATGTCCGACCCCGCGGCGCTCCACGAACGGCTGTTCACGCTCGACACCCATGGCGACACCCCGACGACGAGCCTGATGCGGGACGGCTGGGAGTTTGGCGCGGGCCATACGTTCGCCGGCGACGGCACGCAGTGCGACCTGCCGCGGATGGTGGCGGGCGGGATCGATGCGATGGTCTGGGCCGTCTACAGCACGCAGGCGGCGCGGGTGGCGGCCGGATATGACCAGGCGACCGAGCGGGCGCTCCGGGTGCTGGCCCGGACGCGCGCGGTGGTGGACCGGAACGCCGACCGCTGCGGGCTGGCCCTGACGGCGGCGGACGGGCCGCGGCTCAAGGCCGGGGGCCGGCGGGCGATCTACCTCAGCATCGAGAACAGCTACTCGCTGGGGCGCGACCTGGGGAACGTCCGGAAATTTTACGACCTGGGCGTGCGGATGCTGGGGCTCACGCACATGCTGAACAACGACCTGGCGGATTCGTCGACCGACCCCCGCGGGCCGGAATGGGGCGGCCTGAGCCCGTGGGGCCGGGAGGTGCTGGCGGAATGCAACCGCCTCGGGATCGCGCTGGATGCCTCGCACGCCTCGGACGCCGCGCTGGACGAACTGCTGCGGCTTTCGCGGGCCCCGGTGATCCTCTCGCACAGCGGCTGCCGGGCGGTCTGCGATCATCCGCGCAACCTCGACGACGACCGGCTTCGCGCGCTGGCGGCCCAGGGCGGGGTCATCCAGCTCAATGCGCTGCCCATCGCGGTGGTGCCCACCCGGGAGGACGGGCGGACGGCGGCGCTGTCGGCGATGCTGCTGCAGCTCGGCGAGTCCGTGCTGACGCCCGCCGTGCTGGCCAGGGCGGAGGAGGCGTGGCACCGGATCGAGCAGGCCTATCCCAACCCGCGGGCGACGCTCGACGACTACGTGCAGCACCTCGAGCACGCGGTGCGGGTGGCCGGGATCGACCACGTGGGGATCGGGTGTGATTTCGACGGCGGCGGGGGCGTCGCGGGGCTCAACGACGTCAGCGAGTATCCCAACCTGACGGCGGCGCTGCTGGCGCGCGGGTTCACCCCGGCCGACCTGGAAAAGATCTGGGGCGGCAACACGCTCCGCTTGCTGGCGCGGGCCCAGCGGCCGGACTAGGGCCGGCGGCGCCCGGGGTCCGGAGCCGAGGCGCGGGGGTCCGGCCGCGGCTACTCTTGGGCGGCGCGGCTCTCGGTGATCGCCGCGGGCTCGAGTTCCGGCGGCTGGCCGCCCTTTTTCAGGGTCTGGGCGAAGAACTCGTCCACGAGGGCGTTGACGCCGGGGGCGGTGAAGGCCGGCCCGCCGTGGCCGGCGCCGTGGATGATGTGCAGGTGGGCGCACAGGCCCTTGGCGACCAGAGCGTCGTACAGCAGCCGGCTTTGCCCGAGCGGCACGGCGGGATCCTGGTCCCCGTGGATGATCAGGAACGGCGGCGTTTCCACGTCGGCAAACTGGATGGGGTTCGAGGCGCCGGCGGGCACGGGTACCTGGCGCGGTTCGCCGCCGAGCAGCTGGACGATTTCGCCCGCCACGGGGGTGCCGCGGCGCTGCGCGTCGTCAAACAGCTGGAGCAGGTCCACCGGCCCGGAGCAGTCGACCACCGCCTGCACGCGGCTGGGCTGGTCCAGGGCGGCGCCGCTCTCGTACAGGCGGCAGGAATTCATGGCGCCGAGCAGCGCGGCGAGGTGCCCGCCGGCCGCCACGCCGAGGATCCCGAAGTGATCGCGGTCGAGTCCGTAGCGTTCGGCGCTGCCGCGCAGCCAGCGGACGGCGGCCTTGGCGTCCTCGAGCTGGGCGGGATAGCCGGCGTCGCCGCTCAGCCGGTAGTCGACGCAGGCGACGGCGTAGCCCTGGGCGACGAAGCGGAGCGCCAGCGGGCGGCCGTCGTCCTTGCTGCCCTGGCGCCAGCCGCCGCCGTGGAGGTAGATGATGAGCGGACGGGGCTGGGTCAGGCGGCCGATGGGCAGGTAGAGGTCGAGTTTCTGCCGCGGGTGGGCGTCGTAGGCGAAGTCGCGGTGGACGATCACGCCGGCGGGCGCCGGGCCCGGCGCGGCGAGCGACAGGAGCGGGAGGCCGCCGGCGAGCAGCACGATCCGGAGCAGAGTGGGGAGGGGGTTCACCAGGCGTAGCTGCGCTTGACCTTGAGGGGCTCGTAGAGGCCGGGGGGCAGTTCGAGGAGGAAGCGGCTGGGGGTGAGCATCATGCCGCCCGGGCCGGCGCGGGAGGCGATTTTCGGGTAGCTGAGGTAGAGCTCGTTGCGCGCCCGGGTGACGGCCACATAGAACAGCCGCCGCTCCTCCTCGACGTCGCCGGCCTCGATCGACCGCCGGCCCGGAAACTGGCCGTCGGCGAGGCCGATGAGAAAGACCACGTCGTACTCGAGGCCCTTGGCCTGGTGCACGGTGGTGAGCTTGACCGCGTCGGCGTCCGGGTCGACCTGGCGGTCGCTGGTCTCCGAGTTGAGCAGCATGATCTGCGCGAGGAAGTCCGACATCTCCTCAAAGCGGCTGGCGAAGCCGATGAGCGCCTTCAATTCCTCCAGCCGGTCCACGTAGTCGGCGAACGCGCCCTTGAGGTAGTCGCCGTACCAGCCGTCGATCGCGGTCTCGACCGCCGCGCTGGGCTGGCCGGTCTGCATGACCGCGGCCACCTGCTGGAGGGAGTCGCAGAAACTCTGCCAGTCGTCGCGCGCGTCCTTCGCCACCTTGCTCTTCACGTCGTCGCTCGGGAGCACGGCGAGGAAGTCCTGCCGCAGCAGGCGCGCCTGCTCGTGGGCCGCGGTGTAGATCTTCTGCGCGCCCTTCTCCCCGATTTTCGGCAGCAGGACGGCGACGCGCTGCCAGGCCTGGGCGTCGCCGGGATTGTAGACGAAGCGCAGCAGCGCGACGGCGTCGCGGATGTGCTGGCGCTCGAAAAACTTCACGCCGCTGGTGATGTGGTAGGGCAGCCCGGCGCGGGAGAGCGCCAGCTGCACCTCCAGCGCGAGGAAGTGCGAGCGGTAGAGGATCGCGATCTCGTTGAGCGAGACGCCGTCGTCCTCGACGAGGGAGCGGATGCGCTTGAGGATGAACTCGGCCTGCTCGCGGTCGTCCATGGTCTGGACGAGGAAGGGCTTCTGCGCGTGGCCGCGGGAGGCGCGCAGCTCCTTGTCGAAATGGCGGCCCTTGGGCTGGGCGAGCAGGACGCCGTTGGCGAGGTTGAGGATCTCGGGGGTCGAGCGGTAGTTGGTCTCGATGCGGTGGATGACGGTGCCCGGGTGGCGGTCGGGAAACGTCATGATGTTTTCGAAGTCCGCCCCGCGCCACGAATAGATGCACTGGGCGTCGTCGCCGACGGCCATGACGCAGTGGTGGGCGGCGAGCCGGTCGACGATCTGGGCCTGGAGGGTGTTGGTGTCCTGGTACTCGTCGACGAGGACATGGCGGAACCGGTGGGCGAAATACTGCGCGACCTCGGGGGCCTGGGTGAGCAGGGCGAGCCAGAGTTCGAGGAGGTCGTCGTAGTCCACGACGTTCTGGGCGCGCTTGCGGGCGGCGTAGGCGGCGGCGAAGGCGGGGAAGCGGTGGCTGATCTCGGCGTACTGCGGGAAATTGGCCGTGACGGTGGCGGCGAGCGTGGACTGGGTGTTGCGGGCGAGGGAGAGGACGCTGAAGAGGGGGCCGGGGCGGGGGTTGGTCTTGTCCTTGAAGAAGAGCTTGTCCTCGGCCTCGACGGTCTGCTTGAGCAGCGACTCGGACTCGTCGGCGTCGAGGATGGTGAAGTTGCGGGGCAGGCCGACGGCCTCGCCGTAGATGCGGAGGGCGCGGTGGCCGAGGGAGTGGAAGGTGCCGCCCCAGAACCGCGGCGGCTCGATGCCGGTGAGGTCCTGGACGCGGTGGAGCATTTCCTTCGCGGCCTTGTTGGTGAAGGTCAGGAGGAGGATCTCGCCGGGGCGCACGCCCTGGGAGAGGAGGTAGGCGACGCGGTAGGTGAGGGTGCGGGTCTTGCCGGAGCCGGCGCCGGCGAGCACGAGCAGGGGCCCGGGCGGGGCGGTGACGGCGGCGAACTGCTCGTCATTGAGCTGCGCGCGAAAATCGATCGGCGGGATGCCGTCGGGTGGGCGCGGAGCGTCGAGGGAGAGTTCCATGGGCGAAGGGGGTGATGGCCGCAAAAAGGCGCCGCCGGCGCAAAGAGAAAGTGAATCCGGCGGTCCCGGCGGGGCGGCCGGCGGACTCGCGGACCCGTCCCGGCGGCCGCGGGGCCCGGGCTCAGAGCAGCACGAGGTCGTTGCGATGGATGACCTCGAGGCGCTTGCGGGCGGGGTAGAGCGCGGCGACGGCGGCGCGCTGCTGGCCGGCGAGGGCGGGGATCTCGTCGCTGGCGAAGGCGACCCGGCCGCGGGCGAAGACGAGGCCGTCGGGGCCGGCGAGGTTGACGATGTCGCCGGCGGCGAATTCGCCCCGGGTGCCGGTCACGCCGACGGCGAGGAGGCTGCGGCCCTGTTCGCGCAGGACCGGCACGGCGCAGGCGTTGACCAGGAGGGTGCCGGTGGGGCGCTGGAAGTAGGCGAGCCAGTGTTTCTTCGCCTCCAGCGGGAGGCCGCTGGGGACAAAGAAGGTGCCGGGGCCGCGGCCGGAGAGCAGCTTGGCGAGGATCTCGGGCTCGGCGCCGCTGGCGATGAAGACGCCGCAGCCGGACTTGGTGGCGAGCTTGGCGGCGGCGAGCTTGGAAATCATGCCGCCGGTGGCGGTCTCGCTGGTGGTGCCGCCGGCCATCGCCTCGATCTCGGGGGTGATGCGCTTGACGAGGGGGACGATCTCGCCGGTGCCGCACCGGTCGACCAGGCCCGGGGCGGTGGAGAGGATGATGAGGTACTGGGCGCCGGTGAGGCTCGCGACCAGGGCGGAGAGGGTGTCGTTGTCGCCGAACTTGATCTCGGCGGCGCTGACGGTGTCATTTTCGTTGATGACCGGGATGGTGCCGTAGCGGAGCAGCTGGCGGAGGGTGGCCTGCACGCCGAGGTAGCGGGACCGCAGGCGGAGGTCGTCGTGGGTGAGCAGGACCTGGGCGACGGTGAGGCCGTGCGGGGCGAAGCCGGCCTGCCAGGTCTGCATGAGGCGCGACTGGCCGATAGCGGCGCAGGCCTGCTGCTGCGCGATCTCCTTGGGGCGCCTGGCCAGGCCGAGCTGGCCCATGCCGAGGCCGACGGCGCCGGAGGAGACCACGATGACCTCGGTGCCGCGCGCGCGGAGGGCGGCGAGGCTGGCGCAGACCGCGGCGATGCGCGGGGTGTTGAGCTCGCCGATGCCGGAGGTCAGGACGCCGGTGCCGAGCTTCACGACCACGCGCCGGGGGCGCGCGGTGGAGGCGTTGAGCGGGAAGGGGTGGGCCATGGGCGGCGGGGCCGCCGACTCGGGGAACGGGCCGGGCCCGGCCGAGGCGGCGCGCGGACGCACCTACACCGCGAGCAGGTCCCGTTCCTTGTTGGCCAGATGCTCGCCGATGTCCTTGATCGCCTTGTCGGTCAGAGTCTGGATGTCCTTCTCGAGGCGCTTGGCCTCGTCCTCGGGCGGCTTGGCCTTCTTGAGGGCCTCCAAGCTGTCGCGGCGGACATTGCGGACGTGGACGCGGCCGTCCTCGGCCAGCTTGTGGGCGGTCTTGACGAACTCGAGGCGCCGCTCGCGGCTCATCTCGGGGAGCGGGATGCGGATGAGCTTGCCGTCGACGATCGGGTTGAAGCCGAGGTTGGCCTCCTGGATGCCCTTGGCGATCGCCTTGGCGAGGCCGGCGTCCCAGGGCTGGATCTGGATCATGCGGGCGTCGGGGGTGCTGATGGCGGCGCACTCCTTCAGCCGCATGGTCGACCCGTAGGCCTCGACCAGGACGCTCTCGACCATGGCGGGCGTGGCCTTGCCGGTGTGGATCGCGCTGAACTCATGCAGCGTGTAATCAACGGCCTTCTTCATCTTGGCGGTGGCGTCAGTGAGGATCGGGTGGGACATGGGGGAGGGAGTCGGGAGGCGAACGCTGCAATCTATCCGGTGAAAAGTCGAGGAGTTGGCGGGTGCCGGGCGGGGCGCCCCGGGCTGGGGTCAGGGCCGCCGTCAGTTCTTGACGAGCGTGCCGATCTTCTCGCCGAGGACGGCGCGGCGGATGGCGTGCTCGTCGTTGAGGTTGAACACGAGGATGGGCACGTTGTTGTCGAGGCAGAGGGAGAAGGCGGTCGAGTCCATGACATTGAGCCGCTGCTTGAGCGCGTCGACGAAGGAGAGCTCCTCGTACTTGACCGCGTCGGGATGTTTCTTCGGGTCCTTGTCGTAGATGCCGTCGACCTTGGTGGCCTTCATGATGATGTCGGCGTGCAGTTCGGAGGCGCGCAGGGCGGCGGTGGTGTCGGTGGAGAAGTAGGGGTTGCCGGTGCCGGCGACGAAGATGACCACGCGCAGCTTCTCGAGGTGGCGCATGGCGCGGCGCAGGATGAACGGCTCGGCGATCTGGTTCATCGGGATCGCGCTTTGGACGCGGGTGGTGACGCCCATTTTTTCCAGGCAGTCCATCAGGGCGAGGCCGTTGATGACCGTGGCGAGCATGCCCATGTAGTCGCCGGTGGTCCGGTCGACGCCCTTTTTCTCGCCGTTGAGCCCGCGGAAGATGTTGCCGCCGCCGATCACGACGCAGACCTGGACGCCGAGGTTGTGGATTTCCTTCACCTGCAGGCTGATTCGCTCGAGCGTGGGGGCATCGATCGGGTCGCCGTTGGTCCCGTTGCGGAGGACCTCGCCGCTGAGCTTGAGGACGATGCGCTTGTATTTAACCCGGGCAGGAGCGGGCTTGGAGGCGTGCATGGTGGGAGGAAACGGGACGGCAAAATCCACGTCAATCCTGTGTTGCGCGGCGGGCGGGCGGTTTTGGGCGCCGGACCATTTTTAGCTGGCGGTGTTAATATATAACATCAACTTGTTATAAATAAACGCAACGGCTTCCAGCCAACGCCGTCCCCTCCCGCGCCATGACCCCGCTTGAACGTCGCCACTTCATCCAGGACCGCCTGGAGCAGGCGGGCGCCTGTTCCTACGAGGAGCTGGCGGCGGCGGTCAGCGTCTCGACCATGACGATCCGGCGGGACCTGGAGGAGCTGGTGCAGCAGGGGCGCGTGATCAAGACGGTGGGCGGGGTGCAGCGGGCCCACGCCCCGTCGTACCTGTACGAGACCGCGCTCCACTCCCGGGTCGGGGTGCAGCGGGAGGCGAAGCGCGCCATTGCCCGCCGCGCGCTCGACCTGATCACCGGCCAGCCGACGATCTTTCTCGACGGCAGCACCACCTGCCTGGAGCTGGCCCGGCTGCTGGCGCGGGAACGCCGGGGCCTGACGATCGTGACGAACTCGGTGCTGGCGTGCGTGGAGCTGGGCCAGGGCAGCGCCCACACGGTCACCGGGATCGGCGGCCACTACGATGCGGACAGCCTGTGCTACGTCGGACCGCAGGCGGAGGACGGGGCCAAGACCCTCTTTGTGGACCTGGCCTTCGTCAGCACGAAGGGCTTCCTGCCGGGCAAGGGCACCTATGAGTCGTCGCTGCCCAACTTCCGCATCAAGCAGCTGATCGCCCGCCAGTGCGTCGAGCTGGTGCTGCTGGTGGACCACACCAAGTTCGGCCAGCGGGCCCTCAGCAAGGTGCTGGACCCCGCCCAGATCCATGCGGTCGTGACCGACCGGGCCCCGCGCCGCGCGGATCTGGCCGCGCTGGAGAAGGCGGGATGCCAGGTGCACATCGCGGACACCGCCGTGCCGGCCGGGAGGAGCCCCCATGCCGCTTGAATCCATTCCGGTGCTGATGGCCCGGGCCCGCGCGGGCGGCTATGCGCTGGGCTATTTCGAGAGCTGGAACCTCGAGTCGTTGCAGGGCGTGATTGACGCGGCCGAGGCCGTGCGGGCCCCGATCATCATCGGGTTCAACGGCGACTTCCTCAGCCGCCCGGAGCGGGCGGCGGCCGAGCGGCTGGACTGGTACGCCGCCCTCGGGCGGGCGGCCGCCGCCTCTGCGGCCGTGCCGTGCGGGCTGATTTTCAACGAGTGCCCGAGTGACGACTGGGTGCGGCGGGCGGCCGGGGCCGGCTTCAACCTGATCATGCCGGCCGACCCGGCGGCGCCGCATGACGACTATGTGCGGCGGGTGCAGGCGCTCACGCGGCACGCGCATGCGCTGGGGGTGGCGGTGGAGGCCGAGCTCGGCGAGCTGCCCTGCGGCGCCGGGGGCTCGACGGCGCCGGGCGGTGAGATGACGGACCCGGAAGCCGCCGCGCGCTTCGTCGCGGCCACCGACGTGGACCTGCTCGCGGTGAGCGTGGGCAACGTGCACATCAAGCTGTCCGGCGCCCAGGGCCTGGACCTGGAGCGGCTGGCGGCGATCCAGCGGCGGGTCGACCGGCCCCTGGTGCTGCACGGGGGCACGGGGATTGCGGCGGAGGCGCTGCGGCAGGCGATCGGACTGGGGGTGACCAAGGTCAACTACGGGACTTACCTCAAGCAGCGTTACCTGCGTGCGGTGCGCGCGGCGCTGGCGACGGACGAGCCCAATCCCCATGAACTGCTCGGCCTCGGGGGGCCCCGGGATGTGCTGGTCGCCGGCCGGCACGCGGTGCGCGACGCGGTGCTGGAGCGCATCGATAACCTCGGCTGTGGCGGGAGGGCCTGAACCATGGCTGACATCGGCTGCGCCGGCATCCTAGTGGAGGACACCTTCTGCGGTCCCTTGCGCGAACTCCCGCCCGAGGGCCAGCTGGTGGCCATCGACGGCCTGCCGGTCAAGGCCGGCGGCTGCGCGGCCAATGTGGCGATCGACCTCGCCCGGCAGGGCTGCGCGGTCGAGGTGCTCGGCTGTCTCGGCGAGGACGCCGCCGCCCGGGCGCTGCAGGCCAGCCTCGAGCAGCAGGGGGTCGATTGCCGCCAGCTGGCGCATACGGCCGAGCATCCCACCAGCCGGACGGTGATCCTCCTCGTGGCCGGGCAGGACCGGCGCTACCTCCATGTCTTCGGGGCCAATCGGGCCCTTACCGTCGGTCACCTGCGGCGCGAGTGGGTGGCGGGCCTGAAGCTGTTCTATTTCGGCGGCCTGTGCGCCCTGCCGGGCATCGACCTCGACGAGCTGCGCGAACTGCTGGCCTTCGCCCGGTCTCGGGGGGTGACCACCGTGGTCGACGTCGTGGTGCCGCAGGCCTGGTCCGGCCGCGAGGGCCTCACGGCGCTGCTGCCGCACATCGACTATTTTCTGCCGAATGACGATGAGTCCGAGCTCATCACCGGGTGCGCGGATCCGCTCGACCAGTTGCGCTGGTTTCAGGCCAAGGGCGCGCGGACGGTCATCATCACCCGGGGTCCGGCCGGG
>CAIKTR010000028.1 GCA_903830425.1 uncultured Opitutia bacterium | reverse complement strand
GTGCTCAGCATCGACTCCGGCCTGAGCCGGACCGTCCTGCTCGCCGCGGTCGCGCTCAACCTCGTGGTGGCCCTGCGGCAGAGCTCGGGCGCCTTGGTGGTGCTGGCCCTGTTGACGGGCTATGTGACGGCCGTGGTGCCCAATTCCCCCGGGTGGCTGTTCGCCGGCGTCACCCTGCTCTCGGGCCTGATCGCCGCGGCCGCCAACCGCCGGAGCGCCCCCGCCCTGCTGCTGCTGGCCATCCCGTTCAGCTATCTCGCGCACCTGCTCTGGATGATCGGCAACCCCTGGGCCGGCCGCCCGTTGCTCGTCGTCTCCACCCCGGCCGGCAGCGTCTATTTCCTGCTCCTCTATGCCGTGATCATCGGCATCGGCCCCCTGCTGCGCCGCAACCGGTCATCCGAGGACCAGCTGACCATCCTGACCGCGATCTTCAACTGCGGCGCCGGCTACGGGCTGTTCCTCCTGCACAGCCTCCTGCGGTTCCCCCAGGACCTCGTGCCGGCCAACCTGGTCGCCACCCTGGTGTTCCTCGGGCTGGCCATGGCCTTCTGGCGGCGGGAGGAAAGCCGCGTGTCGACCTTCTTCTACGCCATGACCGGCTATCTGGCCCTGAGCGTGGCCATCCTGAAGGCGTTTGCCGCGCCCGACGTCTTCATGTGGCTCTCGCTCCAGAGCCTGCTGGTCGTCGCCACCGCCCTGTGGTTCCGCTCCCGCTTCATCGTGGTGGCCAACTTCCTGATCTTCGTGACGGTGGTGCTCGGCTACATGATCACGACCGACCGGGAGGCGGGAGTCAGCCTCGGGTTCGGCGTCGTGGCCCTGCTCACAGCGCGCATCCTGAACTGGAAAAGCGAGCGGCTGGAGCTGCGGACCGGCCTCATGCGCAACGCGTACCTCGCCTGCGCCTTCGTCGTGTTCCCCTACGCGCTGTACCATCTGGTCCCGCGCGTCTACGTCAGCGTCTCGTGGATCGGCGTGGCCGTCGTCTATTACCTGATGAATCTCGTGGTGCGCAACGTGAAGTA
The DNA here is from genome assembly GCA_903830425.1 of uncultured Opitutia bacterium. Lineage (GTDB taxonomy): Bacteria > Verrucomicrobiota > Verrucomicrobiia > Opitutales > Opitutaceae > Opi-474. The sequence goes on along the minus strand of CAIKTR010000028.1, from coordinate 43,860 downwards.
CCGCTGGATGGGCCATCTCACCCTGCTGCTCACCGTGCTCTACGTTGTGGTCGTCGGCGTCACCCAGCTCGCCCCCACCTACCGCATCATCAGCTTCCTGGTGCTCGGCACCGTGCTGCTGGCCGTGTCCCTGGTCTTCACCAAGGCCCGGGGCGGCTGGCGCGGCGGCTCCCGCGCAGTCCCGGCGGAAAAGACCCCGTAAAGTAGCGTCTGTGAGCCACCGGAATGCCCGGTGTAACAAACGCTAATGCTGGGTGGTGGTCCTCAGATTCGGCAACATTTGCTGCTGACTTGGCAATTTATGCGCAGTCAGGTTATCGGAAATTTCCGATACTAAGAATCACCAATAAGGTTTTTAACCCCGCCTCGTACCCTCTCGTACCTACCTAACACAACCTGTCATGAAAATGCGCCTAAACTGGACCAAACAAACCCTCATCTTCGGAGGAGCCGCGGCCTGGGGCCTGCTGCTCATCTCCTGCGTGATGGTGAATCGCACCGTCGTCGCTCCGCCGAAAATTGCGGGAGCTTCTTATGTCGGCACCAAGGAGTGCACCCAATGCCATGAGGAGGTCACCGGTCATTTCGGCTCCTCGACCCACGCCAAGGTCGCGGTGGCGGACTCCAAGCTCGGTGACACGAGCTGCGAATCCTGCCACGGCCCGGGCAGCATCCACGTCGCCGCGGGCGGCGGCAAGGGTTCGATCGTGAACCCCGGCAAGTCCCCCGAGGCCTGCTTCCAGTGCCATACGGACAAGCAGGGCCAGTTCAATCTCCCGAACAGCCACCCGGTGCTGGCCGGCAAGGTCAGCTGCGTGGACTGCCATGACGTCCACGAGAGCACGGCGGTCAAGGGCACGGGCGCGGCGCTCGAGAACGAGGTCGCCACCTGCACCAAGTGCCATACGGCCCAGAAGGGTCCGTTCGTCTACGAGCACGGCGCGATGAAGGAAGGCTGCACGGCCTGCCACAACCCGCACGGTTCCGTGAACGCCAAGATGCTGGTCGCCCGCGACGCCAACCTCTGCCTGCGCTGCCACCTGGAGACGCCGTCGGTTCCGAATGCGGGCGAAATCAACGCCAACTCGATCCGCTCGACCACTGAAAATCATAACTCGCGCCTCATGCAGGGTACCTGCTGGAGCGCCGGCTGCCACGAGGCTCCCCACGGATCCAACGCCAGCTACCACTTCCGCTACTGACCCCCGACCCTTACCAGACATGAAAGCAAAATTCTCCACCATCGTCCGGGGCGCCAGCCTGCTGGCGGCCCTCACGGCCCTCACGGTCCGCGGATCGGATAAGGCGGTCGCCGCCGATGCCTTCCCGACCTTCGAGAGCTACATCAAGGTCACCGGCCAAGCGCCGTCCATCAATGGCGACGAAAGCGCCTACCAACGCCGCATGCAGCAGTCCAAGAGCGGCGGCATTGGCATCGAGGACCTTCATTACATCAAGGAATCGAAGGAAACCACCACCGAGATCAATGGACGCGCCCTGACTGGCTCTGAGGACTACCTCGGCCAGATCAAGCTCACCAAGAACGAGTTCGGTTCAGCCGACATCGGCTACAAGAGCTTCCGCACGTTCTATGACGGCATCGGCGGCTTCTTCCCGCTCAACGGGAATTGGCAGCCCCTGACGAATCGCGACCTGCATGTGGACCGCAGCAAGCTGTGGGCCGAGGCCACGATCGCGTTGCCGAATGCCCCGGTCTTCACGCTCCGCTACGCGAACGAGAAGCGCGAGGGCAAGAAGGACTCCACGATCTGGGGTGACACCGACTTCACCGGTCTGCCGAACAACAACCCCCCGATCTCGCAGGTCCGCAAAATCGTCCCCAGCTACATCAAGCTGGACGAAGAGTCGCAGAGCCTTGAGTTCACCGCGAAGCACACGATCGGCAACACGACCCTGCAGCTCACGCTGCTGGGCGAGCAGATCAAGAACTTCGACACCCGGTTCGTCACCCGCTTCCCCGGTGAGGCCAAGCCCTTCCCGAGCCCGGCTTCCACCCTGCTCATGCCGGCGGCGCAGATGAACAACCAGATCTCCTACGTCCAGGGCGATGGCATCGACTCCAAGGCCACCATCTCCACGTTCACCACGGAGACCAAGTTCAACGACCAGCTCACCCTCAAGTGCGGCCTGATCTACGAACTCGTTCATGCCGACCTGAGCGGCGACCGCTCCCTCGTCACGCAGACCCCGACGGCCACAGGTGTGATTCCGATCAACACCTTCAACTATCAGGGTCTGGTCGGCGGTTCCCGCATCCTGTCCTACGCGGGCAACACCTCGCTGACCTACGCCCCGAGCAAGGATTGGTCCTTGAACTTCGCGGTGAAGCGCCAGGAGGAGTACCTCCGCAGCGATGTGGCTTTCAATGCCTCGGCCGCCAGCGGCACCCCCGCCACCACGGTGGCCACGACCCCCCGCAGCGGCTGGTCGCACGGCATGGAGAAGATCACGACCCCCGAGGTCGGCGTGCGCTACACCGGCTTCCGGGACGTGACGATCTACGCCAACTACAGCAAGGCGTCGGTCACGGGCCAGGAGAAGAACACCTCGGCCTTCAACCCGCTCACCGCCATCAGCGGCACGAACGCCCTCAACAACATCTCCGAGGCCCATGGCAACTACACGGTCGGTGCGAACTGGAAGCCCTCCACGTTCCTCACCACCCGGGTTGAGATGTTCCAGAAGAGCCACCAGAACGGCTACGTGGGCTATGGCGCCCGGGCCGCGGATTTCTACAATCTCGACTACAACTTCACGGGCTGGAAGGTCACGTCGGTCGTCAAGCCGACGGACATGATCACCTCCACCACGCGGTACATCTACCAGTCGGGTCAGTCCTCGGTGACCGGTTATCTGCCGGCCTTCCCCGAGTATCCCGCGGGCAACACGATCAACCACACGATCTCTGAGACGATCGACTGGAATCCCAACCAGCAGTTCTACGCCCAGGCGAACGTGAACTTCGTGTTCAACAACATCAACACGGTCTATCCGCGGGCCGGCACGGTGGCCGCAACAGTGACGAATATCGCGTGGGACGCCAACAAGGTGCTGCAGGATGCCAAGAACGACTACGTCACCATGACGCTGCTGTGCGGCACGACGCTCTCCGCGGCGGACGACCTCCAGATCCAGTTCAACTACTACAAGGCCGACAACAGCGATGTCGCCCTGGCCGCCTGGACCGTCCCCTACGGGATGATGGTCGAGGAGACCTCGGTGACCGTCGGCCTGAAGCACAAGTTCTCGGATCGGGTGGTTGGCGATGCCAAGGTCGGTTACTTCGACAGCGCGAACGACACGACCGGCGGCAAGACCAACTTCCATGGTCCGCAGGCCTACGTCTCCCTGACCTACGCCCTGTAAGACTCCGTCAGTTTAGTTATCCCAATAAACACCGGCCACGGTGCACCGAAAGGTGCCCGTGGCCGGTTAGTTTTTTAGGGTGTCCGCGGCGTGTCGCCGCCGCGTCGGCGATGCTGGGGGCGCGACGCGCCGGGCCGGACAGCGGCGAGAACGACGGCCGGTCCCGCGGTGCACAAGATACGCCTTACATTGGCCAAGCGATGAGCAGTAGCGGGAAAAGTTTTCGGGCATACTGATCATGCATTGAAGAACCCGGGCACACTGGCGGTGTGCTTGGCTAAAACCCCGAGCCAGGTGCCACCTCATTCGCTCTGCAAGCACCACGCGGAGAGAGTGGACTTGTTGCCCACGACCCCACCCCCGGCAGCCGGCCTCTGTGGGCCGGAATCTACCTAACGCATCCCGACCATGGCCCTCCCGCCCTCACCCGAAAAGCCCCGGATCGCCGCCCGCTACCTGCCGCAGGCCGCAGGCGACAAGCGCTTCAAGATCCTCGAGGCGCACATCAAGAAGTTCCAGCACCGGCACGATGCCCTGATCGAGGTGCTGCACAAGGCCCAGGAGCTCTTCGGCTACCTCGAGGATGACGTCCTCCGCTACGTCGCCGCCCAGCTCAAGCTGCCGGCCAGCCGCGTCTACGGCGTGGCCACCTTCTACCATTTCTTCACCCTCAAGCCGCAGGGGGCGCACACCTGCGTCGTCTGCCTCGGCACCGCCTGCTACGTGAAGGGCGCCAACCGCGTGCTGGCGGCGGTGGAGCAGCAGCTGCACATCAAGGCTGGGGAGACCACCCCCGACAACCAGGTCTCCCTCCTCACCGCGCGCTGCATCGGCGCCTGCGGCATCGCCCCGGCCGTCGTCTACGACGGCACCGTCACACCGCGCCAGTCGCCGGAATCCGCTTTGGCCCAAATCAACCAGTGGGTGACACCATGACCCTTAACGATCTGCATCAAACCAAGGAGGCGGAAATCGCCGCCCGAAAGAAAATTGTCCTGCGCTGCTGTCAGGCGGCCGGCTGCACGTCGTCGGACTCCAAGGGCGTGAAGGAGCGGCTGGAAAAGGCCGTCGCCGAGGCCGGCCTCCAGAACGAGGTCGAGGTGCGCGGCGTGGGCTGCATGAAGCTCTGCTGCGAGGGACCGCTTGTGCAGGCCGATCCGTCGGACGCCCTGTATGTGAAGGTGACCCCGGACAATGCGCCGGCCATCGTCGCCGCCCTCAAGGGCGGACGGTCCACCCTGGCCCAGGCCGATCCCCACTCACCGTTCTTCACCCTGCAGCAGTCGATTGTGCTCACGAACTGCGGCGTGATCGATCCCGAGCGCATCGAGGCCTACATCGCCGCAGACGGCTATCAGGCGCTGCATGAGGTGCTGGTCGAGATGACCCCCAAGGATGTGGTGGACACCATCGTTAAAAGCGGGCTGCGGGGCCGCGGCGGCGCCGGTTTCCCCACCGGGCTGAAGTGGGGCACGGTGGCGAAGTCCCCCGGGGTCAAGAAATACATCATCTGCAACGCCGATGAAGGCGACCCGGGCGCATTCATGGACCGCAGCGTCCTGGAGAGCGACCCGCACAGCATCCTCGAGGGCATGGCGATCGCCGCCTACGCCGTCGGCGCGGACCAGGGCTTCATCTATGTGCGCGCCGAGTATCCCCTGGCCATCAGCCGGCTGCACAACGCCATTCGCCAAGCCAAGCGGGTGGGCCTGCTGGGCAGCGGCATCTTTGAGTCCCCGTTCAACTTCACCATCGACATCCGCATCGGCGCCGGCGCCTTCGTGTGCGGCGAGGAGACGGCCCTGATGGCCTCGGTCGAGGGCAAGCGCGGCACCCCGCGCCCCCGCCCGCCCTTCCCGGCCGAGCGCGGCCTCTGGGACTGCCCCACCCTGATCAACAACGTCGAGACCTTTGCCAACATTGCGCCGATCCTGCGCCGCGGCGCCGACTGGTTTGCCGGCATCGGCACGGAAAAAAGCAAGGGCACCAAGGTCTTCGCCCTGGCGGGCAAGATCCAGAATACCGGCCTGATCGAGGTGCCGATGGGCACCCCGCTCAGCACCATCGTCGAGCACATGGGCGGCGGAGCCCCCGACGGCGGTCGGATCAAGGCCGTGCAAACCGGCGGGCCGTCCGGCGGCTGCATCCCCCGGCAGCACCTCGACACCCCCGTGGACTACGAGTCCCTGACCAAGCTGGGCTCCATCATGGGCTCGGGCGGTATGATCGTCATGGACGAGACCACGCGCATGGTCGATGTGGCCCGGTTCTTCATGGAATTCTGCATGGATGAGTCCTGCGGCAAGTGCATCCCCTGCCGCGCCGGCACCGTGCAGATGCACCACCTGCTGGAGAAGATCCTCGCCCGCCAGGCCACCGCCCGCGACCTCGCCAAGCTCGAGGAGCTCTGCGACATGGTCAAAAACACCAGCCTCTGCGGCCTCGGCCAGACCGCGCCCAACCCCGTGCTCAGCACGCTCCGTTTCTTCCGCCACGAATACGAGGAGTTGCTCCAGCCTGATCCCCATGGCCCGCGCACCCCTGCCACCCCTGTTCCGCCCCTGACCGCGGCGAACTAACCACCCCGGACGCTTATGGCTGCGAAAACCCTTACCATCGACGGCACCCAGATCAGTGCCGAAAACCACATCACCGTGCTGCAAGCCGCCACGGAGGCCGGAGTGAAAATCCCCACCCTCTGCCACCTCGAGGGCGTCTACGACGTGGGCGCCTGCCGCCTTTGCCTGGTGGAGGTCAAGGGCACGGCCAAGCTCCTGCCCGCCTGCACCACGCGGGTCTACGAGGGCATGGAGGTCGCGACCGACAGCGAGCGGCTGCGGAAGTACCGCCGCATGACCCTCGAGCTCCTCTTCGCCGAGCGCAACCATGTGTGCGCCGTTTGCGTGTCCAACGGCCACTGCGAACTGCAGACCCTGGCCTACAGCCTGGGCATGGACCACGTGCGCTACGACTACTGCTCGCCGAAATGGGGCGTCGACGCCACCCACCGCCTCTTCGGCATGGATCACAATCGCTGCATCCTCTGCACCCGCTGCGTCCGCGCCTGCTGGCACATCGAGGGCGCCGGCACCAAGAATGTCGCCGGCCGCGGCGGCAAATCGATGATCATCACCGATCTCAACGAGCCCTGGGGAAACTCCGAGACCTGCACCGCCTGCGGCAAGTGCGTCAGCGCCTGCCCCACCGGCGCCCTCTCCGCCAAGGGTTCCACCGTTTCCGAAATGCAACACGATCGCTCGAAACTCGAGTTCATCGTCAACGCCCGGGAGAAAAAACAATGGAGCGTCTAAAAATTGCCACGGTCTGGTTCGGCGGCTGCGCCGGCTGCCACATGTCGTTCCTCGACCTCGACGAATTCCTCATCGATCTCGCCGGCCTGGTCGACCTGGTCTACAGCCCGATCATCGACTGCAAGGAGTATCCGGAAAACGTGGATCTCTGCCTGATCGAGGGTGCGATCTGCAACGAGGACAACCTCGAGCTCCTGCACAAAATCCGCGCGCGGACGAAGGTGCTGGTGTCGTTCGGGGACTGCGCCGTGACCGGCAACGTTCCCGCCATGCGCAACCAGCTCGGCCCCGACAACGTGGCGAACGTGCTGCAGTGCGCCTACATCGAGCACGCCCAGGAGAACCCGCGGCGGCCCTCGACCGCGGGCATCGTGCCTGCCCTGCTCCCCCGCGTCATGCCCGTGCACGAGGTCGTGGCGGTGGAATACTTCCTGCCCGGCTGCCCTCCCGCGGCCGCCAACATCAAAGCCTTCCTGACCCAGGTCCTGGCCGGCACCACGCCCCAGCTCTCTGGCCGCCAGATCAAATTCGGCTGAACCCCGCTTCCTATGTCCCAGCGCATTGTCATCGACCCGGTCACCCGCATTGAAGGCCACGCCAAAATCAGCGTCTTTGTGGACGACGCCGGAAATGTATCCGGCGCCGAGTTCCATGTCGTTGAATTCAGGGGCTTTGAGAAGTTCTGCGAGGGCCGCCCCTATACGGAGATGCCCGGGATCACGCCGCGCATCTGCGGCATTTGCCCGGTGAGCCACCTGCTCGCTTCCGCCAAGGCTGGCGATGCGATCATGGCGGTGAACATCCCGGTGGCCGCCGACAAGCTGCGCCGGCTGATGAACCTTGGCCAGCTCGTGCAAAGCCACGCGCTGAGCTTCTTCCACCTCAGCGCGCCCGACTTCCTGCTGGGCTGGGACTCCCCGGCCGCCCAGCGCAACGTCTTCGGGCTGATCGCGAATCATGCCGACCTCGCCCGCGCGGGGATCCGGCTGCGGCAGTTTGGCCAGGAAATCATCGAGGTGCTCGGCGCCCGGAAGATCCACCCGGCCTGGGCCGTGCCCGGCGGCGTGCGCAGCCCGCTGAGCAAGGAAGGGGCCGAGAAGATCCGCGCCTGGCTGCCCGAGGCCTTCGCCACCACCCGCACCGCCCTCGACCTGTTCAAGCGCGTGCTCTCCACCCACCAGCACGAGGTGCAGCTCTACGGGAACTTTCCCTCCCTCTTCATGGGCCTGGTCGCCGCCGACGGCGGCTGGGAGCACCATGGCGGCAACCTGCGCTTCATGGACAGCAGCGGCAGCATCATCGCCGACCAGATCGCGCCCAAGGACTACCTCAGCGTCATCGGCGAGTCGGTGCAGGACAACTCCTACCTCAAGTCGCCGTATTACCTGCCGCTCGGCTCCACCGACGGCGTATACCGGGTCGGGCCCCTCGCCCGGCTCAACATCTGCACCCACATGGGGGTCTCGCAGGCGGACGCCGAGCTGAAGAACTTCAAGAGCTTCGGCCACGGCGCCGTGACCTCGTCCTTCCTCTACCACTATGCCCGGCTGATCGAGATTCTGGCTTCGCTGGAATGGATCGAGCGCTACCTGGATGACGCGGACTTGTTCAGCCAGGACCTGCGCGCCGACGCCGGCATCAACAGCCTGCGCGGCGTGGGGGCCAGCGAGGCCCCGCGCGGCACGCTCTTCCACGACTACACCGTCGACCGCAACGGGCTCCTGCAGAAGGTGAACCTCATCGTCGCCACGGGCCAGAACAACCTCGCGATGAACCGCACGGTGGCGCAGATCGCCCAGCATTTCGCCCGCGGCCCGGAAATCACCGAGGCCATGCTCAACCGGATCGAGCACGGCATCCGCTGCTACGACCCCTGCCTGAGCTGCTCCACCCACGCCGCCGGCCGCATGGCACTTCTGGTGCGCATGATCGCCCCGGATGGCCGCGTGCTGCACGAGGTGCGGCGCGACTGAGACCCCGTCATGCCCCCCCCGGCCGCCACCCCTGCCGCACTGCTGGTCATCGGTTACGGCAACACGCTGCGGCAGGACGACCAGGCCGGGCCCGCCGTCGCGGAGGAGATCGAGGCCGCAAGCCTGCCCGGCGTCGTCACGCTGGTGAGCCCGCAGCTCTCGCCCGAGCACGCCGAGGCCGTGGCGCAGTCCCGCGGTGTCGTGTTTGTCGATGCCCAGGCCGGCCCGGACCAGGAACCCCGGCTCCGGCGGGTCCGGCCCGGCGAATCCTCGCAGGTGACCACCCACGCGGCCGAGCCGCGCACCCTCCTGGCGCTGGCGCGCGATGTCTACGGGCGCACCCCTCCGGGGTGGCTGCTCACCGTTCCCGCGGTGCAGTTCGGCTTCGGCACCGAGCTTTCGCCAGTCACCCGCCGGGGCATCGCCCGCGCGGTCGAAAAGATTTCCCGGCTCGCCCGGATGAAGCTGGCCGGTGCGCGCCGGCCCTAGCCGGCGGTCGGGCCTCGCGCGGAAGACGGCGAGTCCCTGCTACGGACACGACCAGGCCTCCCTCCCGTGCGGGGAAGGAGGCCTTGCACGCCAGCCGCTGACCGGGAAGACAGGCCCCGCTCAGGTGGCCGCGGGCGGGACGAACAGATCGTCCAGCGAATCGCTCTCCGGGCTCACGTCGGCAAACAGCCACGTGGAGAGGTAGCGCTCGCTGCTCGACGGGATGATCGCGACGATCTGCTTGCCCTTGTTTTCCGGGCGCTTGGCGAGCTGGAGGGCCGCCCAGACGGCCGCCCCGGACGAGATGCCGATCGGGATGCCGTCCAGCTGGTTGACCTGCTTGGACACCGGGCCGGAGTCGGCCTCCTTCACGCGGATGATCTCGTCGTAGATCTTGGTGTTGAGCACCGCCGGCACAAAGCCCGCGCCAATGCCCTGGATCTTGTGCGGCCCCGGGGCGCCGCCGGAGAGGACGGGGGAGGCATCGGGCTCCAAGGCGACGATTTTGATCAAGGGGTTTTTGGCCTTCAGGGCCTCGCCCACGCCCGTGATGGTCCCGCCCGTGCCGATGCCGGAGACCAGGATGTCCACCTTGCCGTCGGTATCGCGCCAGATTTCCTCGGCCGTCGTCCGGCGGTGGACGGCGGGATTCGCCGGGTTGGCGAACTGCTGCAGGATGACGCTGTTCGGAATCTTGGCCTGCAGCTCCTCGGCCTTGGCGATCGCGCCCTTCATGCCCTTCGGTCCCTCGGTCAGGACCAGCCGGGCACCCAGGATCTTGAGCAGCTTGCGGCGCTCGGTGCTCATTGTCTCCGGCATGGTGAGGATGAGCCGGAGGCCCTTGGCGGCGGCGACAAACGCGAGGGCAATGCCGGTGTTGCCGCTGGTCGGCTCGATCAGGATGGTGCTCGCGTTGATTTTGCCGCTCTTCAGCGCGTCGTCGATCATCGCGAAGCCGATGCGGTCCTTGACGCTCGACAGCGGATTGAAGAACTCGAGCTTGAGGAGGATCTCCGCCTGCGCCCCGTGGGCGGCGGCGGTTCGGTTGAGGCGGACCAGGGGCGTGTTGCCGATGGTCTCGGTGATGTCGTTGTGGATTTTGGCCATGTCAGTTTGGGTTGATAGCAGTTGGGAAAATCTAGATCGCCGCGCCGTCCGCTCACGCGTGCCCCTGCCGCAGGCGCAGGCGAACCACGTCGCCCACGGCCAGGCCGAGGCCGGCGAGCTCGGTGCGGGAGACCTCCACCTCCACATTTTCGTGGGTTTGGACCAGCTCGACCGACAGGCGCGCCTGCGGTCCGGCCAGATGGAGATAGCGGACGACGGCCGCCGCCCCGCCCGCGCCGGGCACGTAGGCCGCCAGCTCGATGTCGTGGGGCCGCACATAAATCAGGCCGTCCGCGACCAGCGTCCCCGGCCGGTCGCGCGGGGCGCCCACCTGCTCCAGCACCTGTCCGCGCAGCACGTTCACGTTGCCGAGAAACTGATAGACAAACGGCGTCGCGGGGCGGTCATACACCTCCTGGGGCGTCCCCACCTGCTCGATCTTCGCCTGGTTCATGATCACGACCTCGTCGGCGATCTCGAGCGCCTCCTCCTGGTCATGCGTCACAAACAGCGTCGTCAGCTGGATCTCGTCATGGAAGCGCCGCAGCCAGCGGCGGAGTTCCTTGCGCACCTTGGCGTCGAGCGCCCCAAACGGCTCGTCCAGCAGCAGCACCTTGGGCTCGACCGCCAGCGCCCGCGCGAGCGCCACGCGCTGCCGCTGCCCGCCGGACAGCTGGTTGGGATAGCGGGCGTCCAGGCCCTCCAGCTGCACCAGCTTGAGCAGCCGGTGCACCCGGTCGAGAATCTCTCCGGCGGCGGGCCGTTCGCGCCGCGGGCGGACCCGCAGGCCGAAAGCGATGTTCTCCAGCACCGTCATGTGCCGGAACAGCGCGTAGTGCTGGAACACAAATCCCACCTTGCGGCGGCCGGCGCGCACCCGGGTCACATCCTCGCCGTGGAACTCGATCCGGCCGCTCCCCGCGTCCGCGTGGTCCAGCCCCGCGATGATCCGCAGGAGGGTCGTCTTGCCCGAGCCCGACGGGCCCAGCAGCGCCACGAGCTTGCCCCGCGGCACGGTCAGGTCCACGCCATCGAGCGCCGTGAAGGCCCCGAAGGTCTTGTGAATGTTGGTCACGTTGATGCTCATGGGAGGATCAGAGCGTCCGGCTCTGGGCATGGCGCCATTCGACGAGGGCCTTCAGCACCAGGGTGACGATGGCCAGCAGGGCCAGCAGCGAGGCCACGGCGAAGGCCGCGACGAAGTTGTACTCGTTGTAGAGGATCTCGACGTGCAGGGGCATCGTGTTCGTCTCGCCCCGGATGTGGCCGCTGACGACCGAGACCGCGCCGAACTCGCCCATCGCCCGGGCGTTGCACAGGATGACACCGTAGAGCAGGCCCCACTTGATGTTCGGCAGGGTGACCCGCCAGAAGGTCTGCCAGCCGTTCGCCCCCAGCGTGATGGCCGCGTATTCCTCGTCCGCGCCCTGCGCCTGCATCAGCGGGATCAGCTCCCGCGCCACAAACGGAAACGTCACGAACATCGTCGCCAGCACGATGCCCGGCACGGCAAAGATGACCGTGAGGTTGTGCGCCAGGAGCCACTCCCCCCACCAGCCCTGCAGGCCGAAGACGAGCACGTAGATGAGGCCGGAGATGACCGGGGAAACGGCAAAGGGCAGGTCGATGAGCGTGGTGAGCACGCTCTTGCCGCGGAACTTGAATTTGGCGATCAGCCAGGCCGCGGCCACGCCGAAGACCAGATTGGCGGGCACCGCAATGCCCGCCGCAATCAGGGTGAGCTTGATCGAGGCCAGAGCGGCCGGGTCGCGGAAGGCGGCGAAATACGCCCCCAGCCCGCGTCGCAGCGCCTCGGTGAAAACCGCCGCCAACGGCAGCACGAGGAAAAACAGCAGGAACAGCAGCGCCACCGCCGTGAGCGTCCAGCGCACCCACGCCGGATCCTGCGTGGCGCGCGGAGCGGGGCCGGCGGCATGCGGCGAGGTGGCAAGGGCCCGGGCAAAAACGGCGGCCATGGTCAGATCCGGTGGTACCGACGGCTCCATTTCTGGAGCAGGTTGATGAGCAGCAGCAGCAGGAACGACGTGACCAGCATCACCACCGCGATGGCCGTGGCCCCGCGGTAGTCATACTGCTCCAGCTTGGTGATGATGAGCAGGGGGGTGATCTCGGTCCGCATGGGCATGTTGCCCGAGATGAAGACGACCGAGCCGTATTCCCCGAGCGCCCGGGCGAAGGCCAGCGCAAAGCCGGTCAGCATCGCGGGAAACAGCTCGGGCAGGATCACGCGGGTGATCGTCTCCCACCGGTTCGCCCCCAGGCTCGCGGCGGCCTCCTCAATCTCGGGTTCCAGTTCCAGCAGGACCGGCTGCAGGGTGCGGACCACAAAGGGCAGGCCGATGAAGGTCAGCGCCACAAACACGCCGATCTCGGTGAAGGCCACCTTGATGCCGAGCGGCTCGAGCCACTGCCCCACCCAGCCGTTCTTGGCATAGATCGCGGTCAGCGCGATGCCCGCCACGGCCGTCGGCAGGGCGAACGGCAGGTCCACCAGCGCGTCCACGATCCGCCGGCCGGGAAACGCATACCGCACCAGCACCCAGGCCACGATCAGCCCGAAGAAGATGTTGACCAGACCCGCCGCGAACGACGCGAAAAAGCTCAGCCGATAGGACGCCAGCACGCGGGGCGCGGCGACCGCCGCGGTGAATTCGTCCCAGCTCATGCCGGCGGTCTTCAAAAACGCCGCGGCGAGCGGAATCAGCACGATCAATCCGAGATAGGCTAGGGTGAACCCGAGCGAGAGCCCAAAGCCGGGCAGGACGCGGCGCGGGGATTGGGGGACGGGGACGGCGAGGCTCACAGGTTGGCTCCTTGGGCGATAAAGCCCCGGTACTCTGTGAGCACGGATTCCAGCGCGCAACAGGTAGCTTCGGCCTGTTGGGTCAGCGGCGCCGCCGCCGGCGTCTCGAAAATGATCTCGAACGGCCGCGGCCGCTGGCCGGGCGGAGGTGCCAGCACGCCCGAGTAACAGTCGTCAATCAGGCCCGCGCGGGCCGTAAACCCGTCGATGATGGCACGGGTGTTGACGGGCAGGATCTGGGCGGAGGCGCGGAGCGCGGGAACCAGCAGGTTCTCATTCAACACCCGGCCCTGGGTGTACCCGTACAGGCCGTCACTGGTGTCGTCCGCATGCAGCGCGATGACCCCGTCAAACTGCTGGGTACGCAACTCCTCCTCCAGAATCCGGATCTCCGGCTGGGCGGAGTCGCGCCAGAATTCGCGATTGAGATCAAAGCCCGCGCGGTTGTGGCGGGTGCCGTCCTCGTAGCCAGTGGGGTTACACAGCGGGTAAAACCACAGCTCATAGCCCCGGGCCAGGCCGGGCTGTGCGACCAGCCGGCGCAGCAGGTGCTGGAGCGCCAGCGCCCCGGCGGGCTCGTCGCCGTGCACCAGGGCAAACAGCCCCAGGCGGATCGGCGGCATGCCCGTGTCCGGGCCATGAAAAACGAAGCGCGGCAGCAGGTAGTGCCGGTCCCCCACCTCAAACGATCCCGCGACGGTGCCCACCACCTCCGGGCACTCTTCGGCCAACGTCAGGAACGGCCCGCACAGGCGGCGCAGCCGCTGCGGCGAGGCGGGGTCGGACGTGTTGAGCATGACCATGGGGGCGCGGCCGAGTCAGCTCATTCGCCCGACCAGACCCGTGTCTGGTTCGGCGCAGGAGACGGATCGTGACTGGGAAAGTCCATGACGGCTTCAGAGATGCTGACCGTAGGCCTGCAAGGCACGGTAGCGGATGATGAAGCGGGTGAGGATGGCCACCACGGCGGCCTGATAACGGTCGTCGGGCCAGGCGGCCGGAATGCCCAACGTGAGCTCGAACGGCTGGACCAGCAGGTCGTCCGCAATGGTCAGCGGGCCGCCGGCGACCGCATGCGAGGCCGCGCGCTCAAACCGCACTGGCAACGGCGCGGTTTCCTCGGACGAAATCAGTTCCACGTCGGGCGAGAGCGGAAAATTCGCCGGGGCCCGCACCCGTACGGAGACGAGGTCGTCGTCATCCGTGGTGGACACCACCCGGACAAAGCCGTGATAGCCACGGAGCCGGGCGTCCCTTTCCAGGAGTTCAATCTCCGGGGCCGTGGACTGCGCCCAGTGCGCCTGATCCAGCCGGCGCGGCGCGGCCCCCGGGAGCAAGCGGGCAACGTCGATGAGCGGAAAGAACGTGAGGTTGAGGCCATGCCCGGCCTCCGCGTGGTCGGCCAAAGTCTGGAGCAGTTGCAGCAGCGCCCGGCTGGCCCGCAACTCCTGCCGGTCAAACCCGGCCAGAAAGGCGAGCCGCCAGGATTCATCGGTGGCATGAGGGCCAAAGAACACGAACCGCGGCAGGTGGCCGGGCCCGCTGCCGGATTCGAACAGTCCGAGAGGCGAGGCAAACACATGACCATTTTTCTGCGCCACTTCATAGAGCGCGCTGAGCTGCGCGGTAATCGAATCCGGCGGGACGGGGACCGGCGCCCGCTCCGGCGCCAACGCTGCCTGGCGGGAGGGTAACGGGCTCATGGTCGCGTGTGGGAGGGGCATGGGGTGCAGGGAGGTGTGGCCGGGCGCGAACCACGAGGGCCCGCACCCTGTGGCGGCGGCTATTTGTTCAGATAGACCTGGTCGAAGGTGCCGCCATCGGCGAAATGCGTTTTCTGCGCCTTGGCCCAGCCGCCGAATTCGGCATCGATCGTGACGAGTTCGAGCGGCGGCAGCTTTTTGGCATACTTGGCCGCAATGGTCGGATTGCGCGGGCGGTAAAAATGGCGGCCGGCGATGTCCTGCCCTTCCTCGGAATACAGATACTGGAGGTATGCCTGGGCAACCTCGGCGGTGCCTTTTTTCCTGACCACCCGGTCGACCACGGCCACCGGCGGTTCGGCCAGAATACTGAGTGACGGCACCACGATCTCATATTTGTCCGCGCCAAACTCCTTCTGGACGAGAAACGCTTCGTTTTCCCAGGAGATCGCCACATCGCCGATTTCGCGTTGCACGAAGGTCGTGGTTGAACCGCGCGCTCCGGAGTCCAGCACCGGGACGTTCTTCAGCAGTTTGGCCACAAACTCCTGGGCGGCGGCGTCCCCGCCCAGCTTGCGCCGGGCGTAGGCCCAGGCGGCCAGATAGTTCCACCTCGCGCCGCCGGAGGTCTTCGGATTCGGCGTGATGACGCTGACGCCCGGCTTCACGAGGTCGTCCCAGTCCCGGATGCCCTTCGGGTTGCCCTGGCGGACGAGGAAAACGATGGTGCTCGTATAGGGGGCCGAGTTGTTCGGCAGCAACTGCTGCCACTGCTTGGGCAGTTGCTGGCTGTGCTCGCAAATGGCATCGATGTCCGCCGCCAGCGCGAGCGTGACCACATCCGCCGGGAGGCCATCGATGACGCCCCGGGCCTGCTTACCCGAGCCGCCGTGCGACTGCTTGACCGTAACGTCATCGCCGGTCTTGGCCTTCCAGTAGCGGGCGAACGCCCGGTTGTACTCGACGTACAACTCGCGGGTGGGGTCGTAGGAGACGTTGAGCAGTTCGACCGTCTTGGCTGAGGCACCGGCACTGGCAGCCAAGGCCAGAACGCCCAAGAGAAGAGGTTTAACTTTCATGACGGAAAAAATCGGAGAGGGCGTGGACGAACTGAAATTCAGGACGCAGGTGGGGGTGGGTGATTCGAGAGACCACCGACCATGCGGCGGTCGCAAGATGGGTCAGCGGACAACCGGCGTATCTGGGTAGGACGGCAGGCGCGTTTTCTCCGTGCGCTCGATTTGTGTCACACGGCCGTCATGCACGAGCAGTTGCACCACGCCGAAACGCAGGCTCTCAACTTTCTCACGGGTGATCGCTACCCAGTCGGGAACCGATGACGGAGCAGGCGAGGGATTTGCTAGTTGGGACATGGTGGGGTGATTATATGGCGTAGTCGCCGAGCAGTTGGTGGAGCACTCCCTCGGTCTCATCGAGGCGGGAGACTCCGGCTTGACGGGCATTTTTGCGGGCATGCCGGGCAGGGACGCGCAGCGGTGTGGCCGCGTGCTCCGCCTCGGGGGAAAAGGGCAGCGGGACATTGTCCCGGCGCAGCTTGCGGAGCGTGACTTCAACCACGTCCGCCAGCGTGTAGCGGTCGAGAATGCCCGAGATGGCGTTGCGTACATCCAGCATCAGCATCCGCAATCCACAGTGCGCCTCATCGGGGCAGGTGCATTTTTGGTACGCGGTCTGGCTGACGCAGCCGAGCGGCGCCAGCGGGCCATCAATGAGTCGGACTACCTCCCCAATGGTGATGCGCTTGGCCGGTTTGGCCAAGCGGTAGCCGCCGAACTTTCCCCGGGCGCTGATCACCAGGCCGGCTTCCTTCAGCGCCGACATGATCTGCTCCAGAAACTTAATCGGGAGCTGCTCGGTGTCGGCCAGTTCCGTGACCTGCACCAAGGAACGGCCTACCTCAGCCGCAATGCCGAGATTGATCAGAGACCGCAGCGCGTATTCGCCTTTTTTCGAGAGCTTCATTTATAATACTCAGTTAATCTACATTGCTTAGGTATAGTTTAAGGCAAGCAATTATTACTCCATTCTCGCATCCCATCGGGAAAGGGGGTCAAGACACCCAGAAACCCGCCCTAGTCCCCTACAGCATCAATCTAAGCCCATCGTACGCCAGTTTGATGCCAGTTGGTAGCCCAGCGTCGGTCGGACCATGGTCGGTGACATGAGTGAGGTGGGTCAACCATGCCTGAGCAGCACCGATTTTATGAGCGGCAGCGACTGCCTCTGGGATGCTCATATGCGAGGGATGAGGCTGTGGGCGTAGCCCGTCCAATACTACGCCATCGGCCCCTTTTGCTAACGCAATCGCTTCATCAGTAAGACATTTACAGTCTGTGTAGTAGGCGAGTTTTTTGCCGCTGCTTCGCTCCGTGAAGACCAGACCAAGAGTCTCCACTCCGCCGTGAGGCAGTAAGGTAGACTGGATGGTGCCTTGGGGAAGTTCTAGAGCCGCTGGCATCGCCACGGGCTTGAAGGCCGCGTAGCCTTTAGACACGGGCCGTTCAGCTATCGCATAGGGAAAGACCGCCTGCACCCGTCGCATCCCTTCATCCGTCGTGTAAACCGTCAGCGCACGGCCGCCGATGAGATCGCAGAAACGCCTCAGGTCATCCATCCCCGTAATGTGGTCGGCATGGCCGTGGGTGAGGATGAATATGTCCAGTTCGCGGATATTTTCCCTCAAACACTGCAGTCGAAACTCAGGGGCAGCATCCACCTGGATATGCAGACCATCCATCACCACATGAACCGAGGTGCGGGACCGGCGATTGCGCGGGTCATCCGAAGTGCAGACATCGCAGTCGCACGCAATCATCGGCACGCCCTGCGAGGTGCCTGTGCCGAGAAAAACAACTTCCATGGTGGAGCCCCCACGGAACACCCAGGGACCATCAAAGTGAAGGGCAAAGGTGGGGCGCGTCACCGCGCCCCACCCCGCCTTTCCTCCCGTTCATCCGTCTTCCACCAACACCAAAAATGATTCCCATCACGGACCGCTCAAACCCTGCGCATGCGCGTTCGCCCTATCCACCTTGGCACCGAGAAATGTCGCCCGAGTCGCCGCTGTTTTTCGGCTGGGCCGTGAGGTCGGCTGCACTCCCAACGCGATCAGTTCAGTGATGAGCTCCCGGTTTCGTGGTTCAGAAAAATAGGTCGCCAATGACTTAACGACCGTCGGGCTGAGATCCCTCATTGTCACCTCCTTCACCTGAACATCCGGATGGGTGCATGCCGCCATCAGTTCCTTCAGACCGTCAAATCGGCCGGCCAGATCTTGGGCTGTGACCGGCCCCACGTGCGGGATACCCAAGCCGCAAATGAACCGCCACAACTCCGCCCGCTTGCTCTGCTCCATCGCTTCCTGCAACCGGGCCCCCGCCTGGCCAGAAACCAGGCTTGGAGCCCCCATGACGGTACCTCCGCGCTTGAATCGATAGAGATCCGGGATGCCCCTGACCCCACCCTCGCGAACCAAGGCCTCGATCATCTCCGGTCCCAGCCCGGCGATATCCACGCAGGCTTCCGACCCGAAATGCTCCAACCGTCTCCTGAGCTGCCCGGGACAATCATAATTTGGACACCGCACCGCCACCTCATCGGTGCGCTGGGTGAGTCGGGACCGACACACCGGGCAGTCGGACGGAAAGGTGAATATCTCGCTGTCGGGCGGACGACGCGCTAGATTGACCCCCACGACGTCGGGAATGACTTCCCCCGCTCTCTGCACATAAACCCAATCCCCCACCCGGATATCCTGCCGGGCAATCTCGCGCCGGTTGTGTAACGTGGCTCGCGCAATCTTCGCGCCATCAATCTCCACCGGCGTGATTTCCGCGACCGGCGTGATCACTCCCGTGCGCCCGACCTGCAACGTGATCGCCTCCACCCGCGTTTCACTGCGCAACGCCGGATACTTGATCGCCATGGCCCAACGCGGGGCCTGCGCCGTCACGCCTGCGACCAACTGGCTCGCGGTTGCGTCGAGTTTAACCACCACGCCGTCTGTCGGAGCCTTCAAGTTTTGCCGGTAGCCCTGAAACGCCTGGACTGACGCCCAGGCTTCTTCCGCCGTGCTCACCACATGGAAACGCTCCACCCCTGGTAAGCCCCATTGCTTCACCAGATGATGGAACGCACGCTGACTCCCCGGCCGGTCGCTCTCCGGAGCACACGCACCCCAGCCATAAAATACCACCGCAAGCCGCCGCTGAGCCACTGCGCCGGTATTCTGCTGCCGCAGCGTCGCCGCGGCTACGTTGCGGGGATGGGCATACCCGGGCTCACCCGCCAACTCTCTTTCGTGATTGAGCCGCTCGAACTCCGGCAACGGGAGATAGACCTCTCCTCGCAGTTCGATGAGCGATGGGATCGGATTCACTGTGCCATCAGCCGCTACTGAGCGTAACCGCCTTGGTAGCGTAGGCATGGCCAAAGCATTTGTCGTGACATCGTCTCCCTCCTCCCCGTTGCCGCGGGTAGTGGCATGGATGAGCACGCCATCTTCATAGGTGACGCTGATGGCCAAACCATCGTACTTCGGCTCCACCACACACGTGACGCCTCGGTCACCAGCGATCTTGGTCATTTTCGAGTAGAACGACTGCAAATCAGCTTCGGAGCAGCCCTTGTCGAGACTGAGCATCCGCTCGCGATGCCGGTAAGTGGGCAAAACACCTGTCCGGTCGTCGCCTAGGGAACTGCGGGGAAAACTCTCCCTCACCTTGGACGCGTCTGCCTGTTCCAAACGCTCTAGCTCCTGTTTGAGCTGGTCGTAAGCCGCGTCCGAGATCGCAGGGGCTGATTTCCGGAAATAGAGTTCGTCATGGTAGCTGAGCTCTGTCCGGAGGGCGGCAATTCGGGACGGAGCTTCTGCCAGAGCGAATCCATGGAAAGCGCACCCCCACAATACCAGACCCAGACCACCATGACACATCCAGCGCATACCCTCATCTTAGCAGATGGGCGCAGCCCGCCTAGCTGACCATTGGTACAGGTGGCGTGAAAGGCACGGGGACGCCACCCGCATTCGGTGTCGTCCTGCGCTGGTCGCTGGGTGCCGGCGTGATAAGCAGACAAAAAAAGGCGCCCCGCTTTCGCGGGGCGCCTTGGAATTACTTGGATCGATGGCCTGGCTTAGTAGTCGCCCATGCCGCCCATGCCGCCGCCGCCGCCGGGGGCCGGATGCGATTCCTTCTTTTCCGGAATCTCGGTGATGATGGCCTCGGTGGTCAGGAGCAGGCCAGCGATCGAAGCCGCGTTTTGCAGCGCCGTGCGGGTGACCTTCGTCGGGTCCACCACGCCAGCCTTCACGAGGTCTTCGTATTCGCCGGTGGCGACATTGTAGCCGTAGCTGCCCTTGCCGGCCAGCACGTTGCCGACGACCACCGCACCCTCGACACCCGCATTGAAGCAGAGCTGACGGAGCGGATGTTCGATGGCCCGGCGGACGATCTGGGCCCCAATGGCCTCATCGCCTTCCAGTTTGAGCCCGTCGATGATCTTCGCGGTGCGGAGCAGCGCGACACCACCGCCGGCGACGATGCCCTCTTCGACGGCCGCACGGGTGGCGTGGAGCGCGTCTTCGACCCGGGCCTTCTTCTCTTTCATCTCGGCCTCAGTCGCAGCGCCGACATTGATGACGGCAACACCGCCCGCGAGCTTGGCAAGACGCTCCTGGAGCTTCTCGCGATCGTAGTCGGACGTGGTCTCGTCGATCTGGCGACGGATGAGCTTCACCCGGCCCTGGATGTCAGACGACTTGCCGCCGCCTTCCACAATCGTGGTCTTTTCCTTGTCGACGACAATGCGCTTAGCCTTGCCGAGGTCGCTGATCTGGATGTTTTCCAGCTTCAGGCCAAGGTCCTCGGTGATGCAGCGGCCACCGGTCAGGATGGCGATGTCCTCGAGGATGGACTTGCGACGGTCACCGAAGCCGGGCGCCTTGACGGCGGCGACATTCAGCGTACCCCGGAGCTTGTTCACCACGAGCGCGGCGAGGGCTTCGCCCTCCACCTCTTCCGCAATGATGAGGAGCGGCTTGCCGGTCTTGGCCGTGGTCTGGAGGATCGGGAGGAACTCCTGGAGATTGGAGATCTTCTTCTCGTGGATGAGCACGTAGGCGTCCTCGAGGATGGCCTGCTGGCTCTCGGCGTTGGTCGCAAAGTAGGCCGAGAGGTAACCCTTGTCGAACTCCATGCCCTCAACGACGTCGAGCGTGGTCTCGATCGACTTGGATTCTTCGACCGTGATGGTCCCGTCCTTGCCGACCTTGTCCATCGCTTCGGCAATCTTGCCGCCAATCTCGGTATCCCAGTTGGCGGAGACCGTGGCGACCTGGCGGATTTCTTCGGTGTCGTTGACCTTCTTGGAGATCTTCGCCAGTTCGGCAACCGCGGCCCCGACGGCCTTGTCGATGCCACGCTTGAGGTAGATCGGGTTGGCACCTGCGGTGACGCTCTTGAGGCCCTCGCGGTAGATGCCCTCGGCGAGCACGGTCGCGGTGGTGGTGCCGTCGCCCGCGGCATCGGAGGTCTTGGAGGCGACTTCCTTCACCAGCTGCGCGCCGATGTTCTCGTACGGATCCGGCAGTTCGACTTCCTTGGCGACGGTCACGCCGTCCTTGGTGACAGTCGGGGAGCCGAATTTCTTGTCGATGACGACATTGCGACCCTTCGGACCGAGGGTCACTTTGACGGCGCGGGAGAGAAGCTCCACGCCCTTAAGGATTTTCTGACGAGCGGCCTCGTCAAAGAGGATTTGTTTAGCAGGCATAGTGATAGATTATTTTAGTGGATTGTGAGGGTGGGACGCCGGGTTCAGCCAATGACGCCAAGGATGTCGTCCTCGCGGACGAGCGTGTATTTTTTGTCGCCCAGCTTCACCTCGGTGCCGCCGTACTTGCTGATGAGCACGGTGTCGCCGACCTTCACTTCGAAGGGCGTAACCTTGCCGTCCTCGTCTTTCTTGCCGGTGCCAAGGGCGATGACTTTGGCCTCCTGGGGCTTTTCTTTGGCGCTGTCCGGGATGATGATGCCTCCGCGGACCTGCTCTTTTTCTTCGATGTGCTCAACGAGAACACGATCACCGATAGGTTTGATCTTAATGTTAGCCATATATGTGGGTTTGGGTTGAAGGGTGGAGTTTATGGATTTTTCAGCAAAACACGCCCGCGGCGTAACCCGCCGCCGGCGTGCCAAGCTTGAAAGTTATTTTTTGCCTTTGTCTTCGTCGATGACCTCGAAGTCAGCGTCGACCACATCGGCCTTTTTTTCGGACTTCTTTTCAGGCGCAGGCTCTGTCGCCCCGTCGGCGGTAGCCGCGCCGGCTGCTTGGGCGGACTTCTGCGCTTCAGCGTAGAGTTCGCCCCCGAGGACCGTGAGTTTTTCCAAGGCGGCCTTCATGCGGGCGCCATCGTTGCTCTCCAGGTCCTTCTTCGCGTCCGCAATCGCCGCTTCGATCGTCGTCTTCTTGTCAGCTGGGATCTTATCCCCCGCCTCCTTCAGCGTCTTTTCGATCTGGTAGACGGCGCTATCAAGCTGGTTTTTGGTTTCGACCGCCTCCTTCCGCTTCTTGTCTTCCTCCGCGTGAAGCTCGGCATCCTTGGTCATTTTCTCGACCTCATCTTTGGAGAGGCCGGAGGAACCCTGGATCGTAATCTTCTGGTCTTTGCCCGTTCCCAGGTCCTTGGCCGAAACGTGGAGAATGCCATTCGCATCAATATCAAAGGTCACCTCGATTTGAGGCGCACCGCGCGGGGCGGGCGGGATGCCGTCTAGCTTGAACGTCCCGAGCGTCTTGTTGTCCTTGGCCATAGATCTCTCGCCCTGCAGGACCACGATTTCAACGCCCGGCTGATTGTCGCTGTAGGTTGAAAACACCTGGGTTTTCTTCGACGGAATCGTCGTGTTGCGCGGAATCATCGCCGTCGACACATCACCGGCCGTCATGATGCCCAGGGTCAAAGGGGTCACGTCGAGGAGCAGTACATCACGCACATCGCCCTTGAGCACACCCCCCTGGATGGCGGCACCCACCGCCACGACCTCATCGGGGTTCACCCCCTGATGCGGCGGTTTTCCACCGAGTGTTTTGGCAATGTCGACGACTTTGGGCATGCGGGTCATGCCGCCCACCAGCACCAGTTCGTCAATCTGCGCAGATGTGAGATCGGAGTCCTTGAGACAACTGCGGAAAGGCTGCAGACAGCGCTCAAACAGCGGTTCGCAGATCTGCTCCATCTTGGCGCGGCTCAGTTGCACGTTGAGGTGCTTGGGGCCGGACGCGTCAGCCGTGATGAACGGCAGGTTGATGTCGACCGACTGGGTGGACGAGAGCGCGATCTTGGCCTTTTCGGCTTCCTCTTTCAACCGCTGGAGCGCCATCGGGTCTTTGCGCAGATCGATGCCGTTGTCTTTCTTGAACGTATCGACCAGCCAGCCGATGAGCGCATCGTCCCAGTTGTCGCCGCCGAGGTGGGTGTCGCCGTTGGTGGCCTTCACCTCGAAGACACCGTCACCGATTTCAAGCACGGACACATCGAACGTGCCACCACCCAAATCGAAGACCGCAATCTTTTCGTCCTTCTTTTTGTCGAGACCGTAGGCGAGTGACGCAGCCGTCGGCTCGTTGATGATGCGGAGGACATCCAGGCCGGCGATCTTGCCGGCGTCCTTGGTGGCCTGGCGCTGCGAGTCGTTGAAGTAGGCGGGCACGGTGATGACGGCCTGCGTGACCTTTTCACCCAGAAACGCCTCAGCGTCGGCCTTCAGCTTGCCGAGCACAAACGCGGCGATTTGCTGAGGCGCGAACTGCTCCGTCTTGTCTCCGGACCTTACCTCGATGTAGGCATCGCCATTCTTGCCCTCAACTACCTTGAACGGCATGTTCTTGGCCTCCGCACTAACCTCGGAGAATTTGCGACCGATCAGACGCTTGGCCGAAAAAACCGTGTTGCTCGGATTGGTGACGGCTTGGCGCTTCGCCGCTTGTCCAACGAGACGTTCACCAGACTTGGTGAAGGCGACAACAGAAGGCGTGGTGCGTGCACCTTCAGCATTGGGAATTACCACCGGCTCACCGCCTTCCATGACGGACATGCAGGAGTTGGTGGTGCCTAGATCGATGCCTAAAATCTTACTCATAGAGACAGCCCGCATAGCAATGGGCATGCCTCCGTTTAGGAAAACTCGTAGATAGTTATTATACAGTTATTTAAAAGATATCCATTATCTCAGATTTAATACACATGTCCCAACGTAACGCCATAATGGCACATATTTTCAAGTCTTGGCCGCTCTAGTGTGACAG
The DNA here is from genome assembly GCA_903830425.1 of uncultured Opitutia bacterium. Taxonomy (GTDB): domain Bacteria; phylum Verrucomicrobiota; class Verrucomicrobiia; order Opitutales; family Opitutaceae; genus Opi-474. Next base: position 19,739 of record CAIKTR010000028.1, on the reverse strand, counting down.
TGATGGCACAAACCTATCCGGAGAATCGTCACACAGGCGGCACGAAGGGCGTCACCCTCCATATCCTTGACCGCAGTATGTCCCCGCACTTCGCCGTCCCATCCCAAGTTGAATAAGACGGGTAACCTCATACGGTCACGCCATGGAGATGGAAATTATCCTGCCGGACGAAGTGCCGGTCATGACCCTGCCCAATGTGGCTTTATTTCCTCAGGCGCTGCTCCCACTCCGCATCTTTGAGCCGCGCTACCGGCAAATGGTGCAAGACGTGCTCGCCGGCAACCGTCTCTTCGCCGTCAGCGGCCTCAATCCCAAGCTAGCTAACGACGGCGACCAGTTCGAGCCGCCCCACCACGTCGCCAGCATCGGCATCGTCCGCGCCTGTCAAAAAAACGAGAATGGCACCTCCAACCTACTCCTGCAGGGACTCTGCCGCGTCGAGTTTCTGGCAATTCTGGATGACCAACCCTATCGCCGCGTCCGCATCCGTGCGCTGGCAAGCGAGCCCGTCACCGATGCGGCCGAGAACCTCCGGCTCCAAAGGGAGCTCACCCGGCTGATCGGACTGAAACAAAAGTTCGGCGCGCCCGTTTCAGCCGAAATGGCTGAGTTTCTCCGCACGGTGGAGGACCCGGAGGTTTTCATCGACCTGGCGGCCTTCAGCCTCTGTGAAAACAGCGCCCTGAAACAAAAACTCCTGGAAACGCTGAATGTCGGCCGGCGACTCGAACTCTTTGCCCAGCAACTGCGCGCTGACATCGAGGCCTTGCGCCTCCAGCGCAAGCTTCAGAACGGACTGTCCGACGAGCGAATCGCGGATAATTGAACCCAGCTTAGCCTGCCACCTAGGCCACGCGCGCCACACACCTCGCGGACCATCAGCGGGGGGCCACCAAACAAAAGATGCTTCACCGGTTGAACCGGTGAAGCACCTTGGAAATGGAGCCGAGCATCGGATTTGAACCGATGACCCACGCTTTACGAAAGCGTTGCTCTACCAACTGAGCTAGCTCGGCAAAAGAGACACTTATCCTGTGGAGACGAGTGGCGGGTATTAGGCTTTGCGCCGAGAGGGTGACAAGCAATTTCGCCACACCCTCTGGTCTCAGGAGCAGGACTCGCACCGAGCAGGCAGACCGCTCACAGCCCACCCCACCCCGATAAGCCGGCGCTTGTCGGCAGGAGTTCGACCGCAGGGGCTTCCCTCCCCAGTGGTATGAGCGCTTCAGCGGCCATCCCCTTCCGGGGTGGCCGGCAATTTCCCAACGGCGGTAGAATCCCTCCTCAGCTGTTTTCCTTGTCCGGTTCGGACAAATTGAGCCGATATCTGTGGCACGCCCGGCGGCTGGTGCTGGACGGCTGGACCCATGCCGCGCACCAACCTCCCTCCCTCCGGTTTCACCATCGTTGAAATCATGATTGTCTGCGTGATCATCGGCCTCCTCTCCTCCCTCGCGCTGCCCGCTTTTCAGAGGATCCGCCAGACGTCGCAGGACCGGGCGGTCTTCAACAACGCCCGCCAACTCTCGTCCGCCGCCGACCAATACTACTTGGAAAGCGGCGACACGACCGTGGCCATCGGCAGCCTCGTGGGCTCGTTGAGCTACGTGAAGACGCTGAATCTCGTGGCCAATGAAAACTATCCGGACAACTACACCCAAGGTGAGGCGATCACCGTCAGCGGCATCGCCGGGACCCGGACCATCACCTATGGTCCCTAGGCACTAGCTGCCCGCCGGCAGCGGCAGGGGCTTGGTCCACTTGCCATTATAACGTCGGGAGAAAAAGGTGAGGCCCCGGCGGACCTCCCAAACGAGGTCCCCTTTTTTCCGCATCCCCGCGACCAGGGCACCGAGTTGGCGGATCGTCAGACCCTGCAGCGCCGTGCCGTTCAACCGGACGAGGACATCGCCCGTTTGCAGGCCTTGGCGGGTGCCAGCCCCGACCCCCTGCACCGAGGCGATATTCGCCTCCCGCATGGGATCGTCGAGCGTGCTGGTCAGGTTTTTCCCGCTGAGCATGAACCGGACCTCGATCGCCTCCGTCCAGGTCTCCCGCACACTGAACGGCTCCATCAACTCGACCTGCGACGCGACAAGCGGCAGCGGCGGGAGTGCGGACGGTGCCACCCCGGTCGCGCACTCCAGATTGGTCCTGCCCTGAAGCAGCCGCGGAGAAGCCGTCGGCCTCGACAGCGAGCGGGCCTCGCTTTCCGGTTTGCCATTGAAAACCGTTGTAAAGGTGACCCCCAGCACGCCGCGGCGCACCGTCCAGACAAGATTACCCCGCTCGCGATTCCGCCGAATCAGTCCGGCCAACTGCGGGATCGTCAACCCGCGGATCAGGCGGTCGTTCAGACGAATCAGTTCGTCCCCGGCCTTCAAGCCGGCCCGGGCGCCCGGGCCCCCGGCCGGCACATCCGTGAGGCTCGCCCAGACGATCTGCGCCGCCAGATCGTCGGCGTCATCACCGTTGAGCGTGAACCTCACGCCGATCGACCCGAGCACCGCGATCTGCACCTCGAAGGGTCGCATCACGACCACCTGGTCCTCGCCGGTCGTTCCCGGAACCTGCCCCGCTGGACTGCCCGCCCAGACGGACGCAGCGGCGACCATCATCAGGCCGACATAGCGCCAGCAATCGAAAGTTCGGCGGGCCGTCGTCATTCTATTCCGTCGCCTAGGGGGTCATCCTTGTCATCAAGGTCGCAGAATAGGCAACGGGGACGGGGAGAGAAGGGAGAAAACCTCGTCCCGACATCCCCGGATGCGCAGCGACCAGACCCGTGACAGTTGCACCCTACCCCATGGCGGCGATCTCCGTCCACATCGCCTTCAGGTCATCGTCGTCCAGGGCGGCCCGCCGCCACTCCGCGTTCATCTGGCAAGCCAGCGAAAGCTCGCGCTTGGCCTCGGTGCACTCGCCCAGCAGGCAGTAATAGCAGGCCAGATTGTAGTGGAGAACGGCGCACCGCCGGCCATGCAGGGGCGCGGCCTCCAGCAGGACTGCCTTCGCCTCTGCGATGCGGCCCAATTCCCGCAGCGCGTAAGCCGCGTGCACCCAGCCTTGCTCATTCGCCGGACACCGCCGCGTGAGTTCCCGGGCGACCGCCAGCAGCAAGTCCCACTGCTTCGCCTCGAGGTGGAGATTCGCCCGCACCCCCATGACCTCGTCGGAAAGTCGGTCCGACCCGACGATGGCCTCCAGTTCTTCAGCGGCGGCCGTCACCATGCCGAGTTCCAGGTAGCCTGTGGCAAACTCTAGGTGACGCTGGGTGGAGATCATCGTGGGTCGCGCAGCTACGGGCAACAGGGAGCACCGCTTCGCCCCAAGTTGCAACCGACTTGCTGCGACGCTATGCGCCCGCTGGCCCAGAGGCGCCCTCGTGCGAACGGCCAACACCGCTGCACCGAGCGACGCCCCTTTACGCCAGGCTCAGGGTGAGGATTTGCTTCGGCTTCAGCGCAACCGTCACGACTCCGCCCGCCACGGCCACAGGGCCCAGCGGGGTCCCCTCCAAGTCAACGCGCTGGACTTTGCGCACCGCTCGGCCGCCACCTCCCGGGCCGGCGAGGTGCAGCTTCGCCGCGATTTTTTTCCGGTGGGGGTTGAACATCCGGATTTCGATCGCGGGGCCCACCTGCCGCGTGCTGGTGATCACCGCCGGTCCTTCCAGGCGGAAAAAGCCCGCGGTCGCCGGCAGGCTCCGCTCCGACCGGTAGATTGCCAGATCCGCGGCCCGGAGTTGCACCGCCCGCAGCCCGGCGGCGATCCGCTGGCCGAGTTCGCAGAGTTGCGTGCGGTCGGGTTCACCCGTCAGCGGCAGGACATAATAATGAAACGTCATCGGCCCGCGCATCTGGCCGTCCGGCTCGCCATCGGTGAACACCGTGCGGCGCGTGCCGCGGAACAGGGTCAGGGCCACGGGACGCTCCGCCGTGTCCGGCACCGCCGTTTCCAGCAGCCCGGCCGCGATCACCGCCAGACCTGACTGGCGGTCATGCACCGCGGTCCAGCTCTGCTGCGGCTGGGTTTCGACGTTCAATTCGCGGTACTCATGGTTGTCCTTCGGCAGCGCAATCGGCCGCTCAACCACGTCAAACGCCGTGTCCGTGAGGTACGTCTCCGTCCGGGCTCCGCTGGGGAACAGCACCCGCACCCGGTGGTCGTCCGCCGGGTTGTCCACCGTCGTCGTGATGTCCAGATAGGCCTGGCCCGGCCGCAGGCTCACCAGGCTGTCCAGGATCATCGGCACCAGGCGTTGCGAGCGAACCATGCCGTCGGACTGGAACTCCGCCGGCACCGGCAGCGTCGTACGCACCCGGAAGGTCGTCAGCTGGGGCCCGTTGTGGACCAGCACCACATCCGCCCGGCAGGCGGTGGAGTAATAGATCTGATCGTTGACCGCCGGACCGTGGTACCAGCCGTCGCCAATGTCGGCGCGGTCCTCGAACGTGAGGAGTTGGGGGTAGCTGCGCCCGGAGCGGCGGTCGGTCAGCGTCAGCGTGCCGTTGCTTTCGATCACGACGGCCAGCCGTTCGTTGGCCATCGCGCCCGGGCCCGTGGCCAGGCCTGCGTCGTCGGGATAACGCGTGGGTCGGCCCGCCGCGACCGCCCGCACCGTCAGGGTCGTGTAGCCCTGGGCGGGCACCGCGAGTTGCAGCGCGACCGGGATGTGGTGGCTCATGACCACCTCGGGGAATTTGGTCGGGCGGATGCGCTGGCGGATCCGGTTGAGCGTCTGCCCCAGGCGCTGATAGGGCACCTCCCGGCCGGCCGCATCCTGAAGGAGAAACCCCGGCTTGGGTTCAAAGCCGAAGAACTCGTTGAACGTTGGCCAGGTGGTGGGAATCTCGAGCGTCAGCTCGGTCACCCCGTTGAAATCCCGGGGGAGCGGATTGAACACCGTGACGCGCAGTTCATCCGCGGTCAGCCCGCCGGCCACGCTCGCCGCGAGGCGGTGGGTGGCGTCGACCGTCAGCTTCTCCGCGATCATCCGGCACTGGTCGAAGCGGTACGCCATGTCCTTGTGCACCTGGTCCGGGCTGCAGCCATCGATCGAGTCGTGCGCATGATTCTGCATCAGCCACCGCCAGGCGACCTCGAGGAAGCCCGGGGCGAATTCCGCGCCGAGCGCGGCATGCGCAAAAGTCGTGAACGGCTCGGCCCAGTGGCACAGGAGCGTCTGGCAGTGGCCGTTGGCCTGCTTCAGCCGCACGCGGCTCGAGAGCACCCCGGGGATGACCCACTGGTTGCAGTAGGCCGTGACGTCCGGCTGTACATGCTCCCGTCCCGCCGCGCGCAATTCACCCTCGAGCACCGTGGTGATGCGGTCGCGCTGGGCCAGCAGCTCGAGGAGGTAGGCATCGAGGCTGGTGTGCACGACCCGGTAGTTCCGGCTCTTCGCAAACTCGGCAAACAGCAGCGCATAGCGCCGCGGGTTCCATTCCTGGTGGTCGCAGGACTCGTGGACCAGGATCGCATCCACGGCCGTGGCCGCCGCCTCCTGCGCCAGGAATTCCCGGGCCCGGCGGGCCAGTTCCGCCGGCCGGTCCTCGATGTCTGCGTCGTATTCATGCCCGCGGTTCACCTGGTGGGCAAACGAGCCGTAGCCCACATTGCCGAATTTGTGGCAGGGCATCTCCGTGCCGTCCGCCCCGCGCCAGAGGAAGTTCCGGTGCGCCAGGTTGATCCCGCGCCAGAGGTAGCCCACGGGGATGCCGAAACCCGCAAAGATCTGCGGGAGCTGGCTGGTATGCCCGAACATGTCGGGCACATAGCCGGCGATCGACGGCGTGCCCCCGAAGTCCCGGGCACTCTGGCGGCCCACCCGGAGATTGCGGACCAGCGCCTCGCCCGAGACGGTGAACTCATCGGGCATCGAGTACCAGGGGCCGATCACAAGTTTACCCTCGCGGGCCAGGGCCTCCACCTGCGCCCGGCGCTCGGGCCGAATTTCCAGATAGTCGTCCAGGAGGATGGACTGTCCGTCCGTCTGGAACGGCCCCTGCAGCCGGCCGTCCGCCAGTCCCGCGAGGACGCGGTCCATCAGTCCCACCAGGGCATAGCGGATGCCCTGGCCGGGTTCGCGCCACTCGCGATCCCAGTGGGTGCTCAGCGTATAATGGACCAGGCGTTTTTTCGTCGTGCTCATGGTAATAGGGCGGGCGGGGGACGGAGGACGAGGGGTCTTACTTCCCGGGGGCCACCTGGGTGGCGCGGCCGATCGTGGCGTCCGTGAAAATATCGTTCTCGTCGGTGCTGTGGGTGGAGAATTCCGACACCACCGCGCCCTGCTCCCCGGCTTGGAACCAGTGTTTGGTGTCCGGCTGGATCGTGTACTGGTCGCCGGGCTGGAGCACCACCTCGTGCCAGACGGTGTAGGCCGACTCGCGACCCGCCGGCGGACGGCACGACGGCTGCGCCGTCGGCGCGCCCTCGACATACAGATAGACCCGGCCCCAGCGGCAGCGGAAGGTCTCCTCCTTGCCCGGCTGGCCGCCGACCGTGGGATGCCGGTGCTCCGGGCAGGTCTGCCGCGGCCACATCGCCAGCTCCTTCGCGCAGCACCGCTGGGTGTTCACATAGACGAGCACCCCGAGGCCGGTGCGGGTGAATTCGCTCAGGCCGAAGTCCGCCACCTCAACCTGCGCTCGTTCCGCCGGGGTGATGACCAAACCCGCCTGCTGAAAAAAGGCGGAGGCTTCGTCCTGCCATTGTTTGAGTTCTTTCGTGGTGATCATGAGGTTGGGCTGAGGTGGGGAGATCGACCCGGTGGAGCGCGGCGCCAGCTCCGGTGAGCGGGCGCGCCGAGCCTCGGGTTTAGCCCCATGGAATTCCTGATTTCGGGGTGAATGACAACTCGGAGTTAGCTCTGGGCCAGCCGCCGCGCCGCCGCCACGATGCGGGCGACATCCGGGCGGTAGGCGTTTTCCAGCACCGGGGTGAACGGCACCGGCACATCGGCCGACGCCACCCGCACGATGGGGGCCATCAGGCTGTCGGCGCAGTGCTCCATCAGGCCCGCGGCGATCTCGGCACTGACCCCGCCGGTCTTCGGCCCCTCCTCCACGAGCAGGACCCGGCCCGTCTTGCGGACCGACGCCCCGATCGTGTCGTAGTCGATGGGGGACAGGCTGCGCACGTCGATCACCTCGGCCTCGATGCCCTCGGCGGCGAGCAGGTCCGCGGCGGCCATCGCGTAGTGCGCCATCAGCAGCCACCCGAGCAGGGTGACATGCTTCCCCTCGCGGCGCACGGCGGCCCGGTCGAGCGGGACGACGTAGTCCCCGTCCGGGATCTCGCTGGTGGCGTCCACCGCGCCCGGCTCGGCCCGGGCGCCCTTGGAACCGTAGAGCAGCTTGTGCTCGAAGATCATCACCGGGTTGTCGTCCCGCACGGCCGCCTTGAGCACCCCCTTCGCGTCGTAGGCGGTGGAGACCGCGACGACCTTCAGGCCGGGCACGCCGATGAAGTACCGCTCCATGCTCTGGGCATGCTGGGACCCGCGTCCGGTCGCGCCGATCGGGGCGCGCATGACCATCGGCACCTTCACCGTGCCCCCGGACATGTAGCGCATCTTCGCCGCGTTGTTGATCAACTGGTCGCTGGCGAGAAACAGGAAGTCGCCGTACTGCACGTCGGCAATGGGCCGCATGCCCATCATCGCGGCCCCCACCGCCATGCCCGTGAAGCCGAGTTCGGCAATGGGGGTGTCGATGACCCGGCCGGGGAATTTCTCCGCCAGCCCGAGGGTGACGGTAAACGCGCCGCCCCAGCCGCCGGGCACGCCAATGTCCTCACCGATGCAAAATACGCTCGGATCGCGTGTCATTTCCTCCGCGATGCCGTCGCGGAGCGCCTCTGCTATGCCTTGTCGTTTCATGGGAAAAAATAGTGGGTGGTTGCGAGCCGGTGGTTTTCTGGGTTGGGGGCACGCCTAGGCGAAGACATCCGTGGTCAGGTCTGCGATCGTGGGTTGCGGCGCCTGCCGGGCGCGCTCGACGCCAGTCTGGATCTGCTGCTCCACGCGCGCCTTCACCGCCGCCAGGTCCGCCGCGCTGACGTCGCTCCGTCCCAGCAGCTGCGCGCCGAAGCGTTCGATCGGATCGCGCGCGAACCACGCCTCCCGCTCGTCCTTGGCCTGGTAGTGGCACGCATCGCGCCGGGAATGTCCGGTCCGCCGGTAGGTGAGCAGTTCCAGCAGGACCGGCCCCTGCCCGGCCCGGCACTCCGCCACCGCGCGCTGCGCCGCGGCGTGCACCGCGAGCACGTCGTTGCCGTCCACCGTCTCCCCGCGAAACCCGTAGGCCGCGGCCCGGGCCGCGACACAGGGGTGCTTCATCACCTTGTCGATCCGCGTCGAAGCACCGTAGAGGTTGTTCTCGCACACCAGCACGACGGGGAGATTCCACAGGGCCGCCATGTTCACGCCCTCATGGAAGGCGCCCTCCGCCACCGCGCCGTCGCCGAAGAAGCACGCCACCACCTGCGGGCGCCGCTGCAGCTTGAACGCCAGCGCCATGCCCGCCGCGAGCGGGATGCCGCCGGCGACGATGGCGATGCCCGGGACCATTCCCTTCGCCATGTTGCCCAGGTGCATCGAGCCGCCCTTGCCCTTGCAGCAGCCCGTGGTGGCGCCGAACAGCTCGTCCAGCATCTCCTGCACCGTCAGGCCCTTCGCGAGGGCATGGCCATGGCCGCGAAACGTCGAGGTGATGAAATCGTCGGCCTGCAGCGCCGCACACACGCCGACCGCCGTGGCCTCCTGCCCCTGGCACTGGTGGATCGTGCCGGGCATGGTGCCCTCCAAAAACAGGAATTTCACCCGCTCCTCGAACTCGCGGATGAGCACGAGCCGCTCATAGAGGCCGAGCAGGAAGTCCCGGTCGTGGCGGTGGAGGAGGGAGGCGTCGCCGACGGCGGGCGCCGGCGGCAGCGAGGAGGCGGGCAGGTTCATGGTTGCAGGTTGAAATGTTTGATTTCCCAGGGACGCAGGGCCAGGCCGGCGGCGAGGGCGACCGGCGTCGGATCACCCACCGGCCGGGCCAGCGCGTCGGTCGACTGGCGCGACCGCAGCGGCAGCGAGGTCACCACCCGGGCCGGCGCCTCCTGCCCGGCGCCTTCCACCAAGCGGAGCTCGCAGCCCCCCGCCCCGGCCGCCGGCCGGCGCAGGGCGGACAGTCTGGCTCCCGGACCCTCGACCGCGATGAAGCTCGCCCGCGGCGGCCGCGCGCCCGCCTGCGGCCGCGCCACCAGGCAGCGGGGCTTCTGATCGAACGCCTCCACCGCCTGCCAGCGCTCGTCCGGGGAAAATCCGGGACCATGCGGCCGGAGCACGTAGCGGTAGGCGCAGGCCCTCGGCCACCCGAACTCGCCGGTGAAATGGGACTCCCATTCGCGCACCACCAGATTGGCAAACGCCCCGTCCTCCCGCCGCTTGAAATACTGCGTGCCGCTGTGAATCAGCAGCAGGCCGCTGCCATCCGCCGCCAGCAGGTCGAGCCACGACAGGGCCGTGAGGGCGGGCTGGCGGGAGGGCTCGGCGCCGAACGGGTAGTCGCGCAGCACCGTCTCCACGGCGAACGCCGGGGCCCATTCCAGCCAGTAGCCCTCCGTGATTTCCAACGGGAACTGCCAGCCGTTGATCTTCGCCTCGCCGGTCTTGGGCGGCAGATCCGGGAAAACCCGCACCTGCACCTCGACCTCCGGCGATCCCGCGGTGAGCCCAACGGTGATCTCGAATCTCAGCCCCCGGGTCTCGGGATGCGTCGCCCGCACCCGGGCGCGCAGCGGTCCGGTTTCGAGCCAGGTAAACTGCGCCTGGGTGTGGGCGGTGTTGTAGGGTTCGACCGGGGTGTTCGCCGGCCGCGCCAGCGGCGAGGATCCGTTCGCCTGCCCGGTCAAGGTCGGAAAGGGCCGATCCGCCCCGCGCAGCAGCTCCCGGCCGGTGCGCCGATCCACCAGGCTGCGGATCGCGCCGCTGACCGGATCGAGCCCCACCCGGACCCATTCGTTTTCGAGCACCCGCGACTCCGGTTCGACCCGCAGATCGGTGCCGGGCAGCTCAGCGGCGGACGCCACCGGCTCCAGCTGGTAGGTGTCGTAGCCGACCGAGGGCAGCGCCCGCGCCGGGAACGCCAGCTCGGCGCACACCAGCCGGCCGTCCGCGGCGCGCTCGCAGGAGAGGATTTGCACCGGGACCCGCTCGCCGGCGGCATTGCGCACCTCCACCGCGGTGCCGGGAAACTCCTCCAGTTGCAGGGTTCCGGTCGTGACCAAGGCGTCGCGCGCAAAGCCGCAGGGGTTGAAGACCACCGCCGCGAGGCCGCCGGCGCCGCCGGCCGGCCGGGTGTCGACGGTCTGCGCGATGGCCTCCAGCGAGCGGCGCAGCACCGCGCGCCCCGTCGCCATCGCCTCATCCATGAAGCGATAGCCGTAGGAACCCCACGTCTGGAAGTGGGCGTCCATCACCGGATCGGCCGGCGGCGCCGCCCCTTGGTGGCGGGTGTATTCGCACAGGGAAACATCGTGGCTCTGCGCCGCCAGCAGGCGCCGCCAGGCCTCGCCCAGCGCTCCGACCTCCTCCACCCCCAGCTGCAGCACGTGCGCGATCGCCTCAAACCGCTCCGCCGCCAGCAGGACCGACTCGACCTCCCGCCCGAACCGGCGGAGTTGATCGCCCCCGATGCCCCACGGGAGCAGCTTCGCAAAGTCGTCAACCGCCAGCCGCCGCGTCGGCACCGGCGGCACCCCCGCCCCGCCCACCTGCCGGTCGAGGTATTGCTCGATCGTCACGTACTCGACCTGAAACTTTTCCGAGAGGGTCCGGAACCGCGCGGGGTCGAATTTGTTGATCGCCTGGCCGGTCAACTTCTCCCAGCCAAACTCGGTCCACTTCAGGGCCAGTGGCGTCCGGTCGCGCGTCAGGCGCTGCACCGCCGCCCGGCCGGCCTCCGTCCACAGCCAGTCGATGTCGTGGGTCACCATCGGCGGATGAAACACCAGCGGACTGAACGGCACGGCGAGCATCCGGGTGCCATCCGCCCCCTCCCACCAAATCACCGGCTCCTCCAGGCAGGGGGCCCCGTGCCGCCCCCAGGTGTCACACTGGGCCAGGCTCGCATAGCGGTAGCCCGTCAGGGCGAGCAGCTGCGGGATCTGCGGATGGCTCATTTCCTCCTCCTCGAGAAACACCGCGACCGGCCGGCCCAGGACCCGGGTGATCGTCTGCTGGCCCACGACCAGCTGGCGCAGGTTGGACTCGCCGGAAACCATCGACCCAATCGGCTGGCCGAAGGTGCCGCCAATGATCTCCACCCGGCCCGCGGCCAGATACTGCCGGAGCCGCCGGATCAGGTGCGGATACCACTCGGCCACGAGTTCGTAGGTCAGCGCATCCAGATTGATCCCGGTTTTGACGCTCGGCTCGTAGTCCGCCATGTCGAGGCTGTCCGTAAGCGACTGCGCGCACGATTCCAGCCCGAGATTCCAGCCAATCCCGGTGTAGCTCCAGTGGTTGAGGAGCGCGAAGCACAGCTCCGGCTTGCTCCGGTCAGCAGGGGTTGGGGGGCGCGGGTTCATGTCGTTTCCAGGCTCACGCCCATGAGTCCGATGACCACGTCCTGGGAAAGCGTCTCCAGCGTCACGCTCGCCAGCGGCACGCCGGCCCGCAGTTTCCACGCGAGCACCATCGCCCGGCAGTTGCGGCCCAGCTGTACCTGGGGCGGCGGCTGCGGAGGCAGGCAGAACGCATCATGCTCATAGCTGTAGTCGCCGCCGCCCCACGGCGACAGCATCCAGAAGTTGAACGGCGGGACCAAGGCCAGACGCTCCGTCACGCCATCCGCGTAGTCGAAGCGAAACTCGGCGTTGGCGATCCGCGTCTGCATCGGGAAGGTCGACCCCGCCACCAGCAGCCAGATCGTGTCCGCGGCGCGCCCCACCGGGACCGTCACCGCCGTGGGCCAGTTGTCCCACAACGAGGTGAAGGCGATGTTCCGCGACGCCGCCACGGGGGCGAAGGGGACGTTGGCCGGGGTCCGCAGCCGCCCCGGCGCATCGGTCAGGCTCGGCACGAAGCTGAGATCGATCTCCGGGGGCGGCAGGTTCCAGTAGGGAAACGTCCAGGCCGAATAGCCGTCGATCCCCAGCCGGACCGAGCAGGTGGCCGGGCGCGGGGACAGGTAGCGCTGCTGGAAGATGGTCCGGACGTCGCCGTTGTGCTGGGGCGCCAGGTCGAGGCACGCCCACGTCGACCCCGGATGGGCCGCGCGCGGCGTCCGGTCGAGCTGGCGCCGCTCGGCGACGGGATCGGTGAGGTGCAGTTGGAAGACCTGCCAGTGCGGCAGGTCGCCGATCGTGCACTTGGCCAACACGAGGTGGTGGCCCGGCCGCGCGGCCAGCCGGCCGCGCAGGGTAGAACCCTCCGCCCCGGCCGCCAGCAGCACGTGGTGCAGGTCGCGCCACTCGTCCACGCGGCCCGCCGCCACCCGCAGGCAGACCTCCTCGCCCACCCGGCCGGCGACCGCGATCGGCGCGCTCTGCGGCCGGCGGCCGCTGAGTTCGATGACGAGCTCGGCTGTCGTCCCGGACGGCACCCGCAGGACCAGATAGGGGCAGCCGAATCCCGGCTCGACCGCGCCCTCGACCGGCCGGCCGTTGAGCGTGAGGCGGCGGATTTTTTCCGCGCGCACCGGCAGGCGGAACTCCACGTCCGCCGTCCGCGCCAGGGTCAGGCGGTAGCGATCGCTGTCATCCGCCTGCTGGTAGCTCAGGGCAAAGTCCGGCGTCTCGATCGCGGCGCGGGTCCACGCCGAGGGAAACGCCGGCTGGAGCCGGACCCGCCCGTTGGGGTAGTCCGGCGCGTAGCCATACAGGCCCTCGACCACCGTGCGCGCGAACATGTGGACGTTGTCCCCGAAATCCGTCGCCGCCCCGATATGGCTGAAGCCGCCCGGCACCGCGCTCGCATAGGCGCTCTCCCGCGTCGCGCCCTCGAGCAGCTCGTAGCCGGCATCGCCGAGGCCGGATTGAAAATAGGCCAGCGCCAGATGGCAGAGATCGCCGCCGAACACATCGCGCACCGACCATTTCCACGGCACCCAGTTGGACGGCTGGCACAGCACGCCGCCGTAGGGCAGGCGGATCCGCTCCAGGCCCCACTCCGTGTAATAGAGGGACTGCAACGCCTCCTCCGCCGTCGTCAGGCCCGCGTCGATCGGCAGGAACACGCTGTACACCCAGGCGTCGGCATGCACGCGGCCATGGCCGCCTTGCTCGCGGTACAGGCCGAAATGCCCGCGGTCCGGCAGCCAGAGCCGCTCGCGCATCGCCCGCTGGATCTTGGCGGCCTGGGCCCGATGCCGGTCCGCCGCCGGCCGGTCGCCGGCGCGGCGCGCCAGGTCCGCCGCCGCGCGATGCGCCGTGTAGGCATAGGCGGACTGCTCCGCGCTGCCGCCGCCGTTGTACCACACCGAGTCCGTCGGCAGCGTGTTGATGTAGCTCTCGTAGAGCCCGTCGCCGTCCGGATCGAAGCAGTCCTGCATCCATTCCAGGTGCAGTTCCAGCGCCGGCCGCAGCAGCCGCTCCATCTCCGGGTCGGCGGTCGCCCGCCAGTCCTGGATCGTCTGGTCGAAAAACTGCGTCTGCACATCGTACATCGGAAAATCCCGATCGAGCGCCCCCCGGCCGTAGAGCCGGGACCCCGGGCCCTCGTGGCACCCCAGCCGCTCCCGGCTGGCCTCGGGCCGGGTGCGCTCCGGGTCGGCCGTCTTCTGCAGGCCGATCGTGTAGCCCGCGTTGCCCCGCACCCGCTCGTGCCAGCCCAGCGCCGTGGCGCCACAGATCACGCGCCACCCGACAAACCGGCAGCTGAAGGCCATGCAGCCGTGGCGGAAGATGTAGGGGTCGCGCTCGCAGTTTCCATCCACCGCATGGCAGACCGCCGCGACCGCCGCCTCCAGCCAGGCATCCGGGCCCGCCACCCGGACGCGCTCGACTTCGCCCAGATAGGCCAGCCCGGCCGCGAAGGCCCGCGCCGGCTCCGCACTCGCCCGGCCGGCCGTCGCCGCCCCGGCCGGGGCCCCTTCGACGGCAAACCACAGTTCGTCCGCTCCCGCCGCCAGGTGCGCGGTCCCGACGACCATCGGCCGCGCGCCGGCCGTCGCGGCCGCCAGCTCCAGCGGATCCGCGGCCGCCGCGGCGTCGCCCACCCGCAGCGTGTCCGTCCGGCTCGCTTGGCCCGTGGCGACGTGCGTCGCGTCGGCCGTCGCGGCTAGCCGGAAGCCCGGCGGAGCCAGGGTCGCGATATTCCCCAGCGAAAATTCCGGCACCAGGCTCTGGCGCAGCAGCGGCCGCCGCGGATCGCCGGACCGGCAGATGTCCGGATTGCCCCGCATGACCGGATCCCAGTTCAGCCGCGGGTCCCCCTCCTCCCACCGCGCGCCGCCAAAACCCCAGATGACCTGGTCGCCCGCCCGCGACCCGGCAAGCTGGAGGTGGGCGGCGAAGCCGGCGACGTCCCGCAGCGGCACGACCGTCAGCGTGACCGTCACGCCCGGCAGCCCAGGATCCGCGCATCGCCAGGTCATCCGGCCGCAGCGGTAGCGGGACTCAACCTCCGCCCAGTCGTGCAGCCAGGTCGCGCGGCCGTCCCGGGCGACGGCCACGGTCAGCGCCCCGAGCAGGTGGGGCTTGGCGATGAGCCGCACCAGCGGTCGGTCCCCGGCGAGCACCGCCCCGTCGGTGTTGAGCGTGCAGTAGAGCGGCCGGTTGTTGAAATACGGGCCGTTGCGGCCGACGATTTCGCCGCCGTCCGCCTCGTACCGCTGCCGGCCGTCGCGCCGGTAGGCGGCATCGACCGACTGGCCCGGCTCGCGCCACGGCCCCGCCGACTCCGCCCACAGGCGGTCCGGCACGGCAGGGGTCGCGGCGGGACGGCTCATGGCTCTCAGCCCGCCAGCACGAACCGGTGCACGATCCGGATGAAGTTGGCCGGGTACTCGCAGTACGTGTTGATGCGATAGCTGCCCAGATCCCCGCTGCGCTCGGAGTAGTAGCGCTCGCGCCAGTACCAGTTGTTCTCGCGCCCGACGCGCGCCACCTGCCGCAGCGATTCCAACACTCCGGCGCGGTCACCCATCACGGACCGCGCCCACGCCTCCAGATACCACGCGCGTCCCATGGCGGCCAGATCGTGCCGATCGAGGTACATCATCTCCCAGTCCTCGTAGGTCTCCGGACGCGTGGAGATGCCGGTGGGAATCCCGTGGTAGCGGAAGTCCCCGTTGTGGCGCAGCTGCGGCCAGAGCACCTGCACCTGCTCGGGCGTGGCCAGGCCCGTGGCGATCGCCGCCCAGTCCACATCCGTCAGGCCGTGATGCGAGATCGCCCCGTGCTCCGCGTTGAGATACTCGACGCAGTGGTCGCCGGCCCAGAATTTTTCGCGGAAGCCCGCCGTGATGCGGTCCGCCCCGGCCGCGTAGCCGGGCTCGCCCGTCAGCCGGGCCGCCAGCCGCAGGGCGTGCGCGGTGTAGCACTGCGTGACCCCGTCGTGCTCCAGGCGCGTCGGCCGCTCGACGTAGAAGCCCCCTCCCGGCACGAGCCCGAGGGGCGTGACCTGCCGCAGCACCCAGTCGGTCACCTGCCGCAGCACCGGGCGCTGGGCGGCCAGCCACCCCGAGTCCTGCGTGTGCCGGAAAATCGCGTCGGCCAGCTGGATGAACGTGACGTTCGGCAGCATCAGCAGCGGGTTGCCCGGGAACCAGTGGCAGTAGGCGCCGCCGTTGGCGGACACGGTAAAGGGATAGGTCTCCGTTTTTTTCGGCAGGCTCATCTGCACCGTCGTGCCCGCCTGGCTCGGCACAATCGCAAAGGGCAGCAGGCCGTCCGCGCGCAGAAAGGTCTTCACGTACTCCCAGCTCGCCAGCACCTCCGCCTGGCGTCCCAGCCACAGCAGCGCCTCGGCCGACTGGCCCCAGTCCAGCCCGGGAAACGTGGTGTCGTGCCCGTGGCCCTGCGTCGGATCCGCGCAGACGGAAAAATAGCCGAAGAATATCTTGGGGTTCAGCGCCGCCAGCACGTTCTTGTCGGCGCATTGGCGGTAGGCTTCGGCCAGTTCCGGTTCCAGCTGGGAGGGGGCGAGCGTCATGGGTGGGAGGGGTTGATCGCGGCGTTGTTCCGGTCCCCGGGTCATCCGAGCGACTCGAGTTCCCGGACGATTTCATCCAGAAAGCGGGCGGCGTATTTGCCGTTCACCACGCGGTGGTCGACCGACAGGGTCAGCGTCAGCCGCGTTTGCGGGACCACCTGGCCGGCCTGCACCACCGCCACCGGCGCCGCCCGGCCGATGGCCAGGATCGCCGCTTCCGGCGGATTGATGATGGCGGCAAAGGCTTCGACCCCGGTGCTGCCGAGATTCGTCAGCGTCAGGCTCGCGGGACGCAGGCGCCGGACCGCGGGATCCCCGGCGCGCAACTGGCCGACCAGGGTGCGGAGTTCAGCGGAGATCTGGGCGGGCGTTTTGGCGGCGGGACTGGCAATGGTCAGCACGAACAACTCGTCCTCGTGGTCCACGGCGACGCCGATGGCGTCGGTTTCCGCTGGTCGGAGGTGGTCGCCCTCATAGCGGCAACCCAGGCGGTCGAATTTGGCCAGCGCCTGGCCCGCCGCGTGGACGAAGAAGGCATCCCAGGCCGGCGGACTGGCGCCCGCGGCCACCCGCGCCCGGAGCAGCGGCTCGGCGTTGACCGAGGTCTGCAGGTAGAAATGCGGGACGGTCTGCTTGCTCTGCTGCAGGCGGCGCGCGGCCGTGGCGTGCGCGGCGGTCAGGGCGATGGAGGGACGCGCTCCCTCGGCCGCCCGGGCGTTCGTCGCGGCGCGGTTCTTGGCAAACAGGCCCCCCGCCGGCTTCGGCGGCGCCGCCTGAGGCGCGGGAACCGGCGCCGCGACGCCGTCGGGCACCGGCGGCGCGGACGGGGTCGCGGGACCGCCCTCGGTCGCAATGACCGCCAGCCGCTGCCCGGCGGAAAGCGCGTCACCCGGCTGCGCATGGATCGCCAGCAGCCGGCCCGTGGCGATCGATTCCACCTCCATCGTCGCCTTGTCGGTTTCAACCTCCAGCAGGGGCTGGCCCCGAATCACGGACTGGCCCGCCGCGACGAACCAGCGGATCACCTTGATTTCGGAATCCGTCGTCGCGAGATCCGGCATCTTGAATTCGATTTCCATGTTCGGGCTTGGGTCGGGGTGGTTGGGTCGCGGAGGGCGGAGAGGCTACCTGGGGTGCGCGAGCCAGCATTCCAGGGCCGCCAGGCTGTTGCCGGTGGCCATGCCGCTGTCCACCTGGCCGGCGAGATCCGGCCCCCAGTGCTGGCCGCTGAACTGCCCCAGGGCATGCACCATCCCGCCGTCCCACGGCTGGCCGGGGGCCGCCAGCTGCCAGTGGCCGAGAAAGGCGGCCATCTCGTCCGCCATTTTCCGGTAGAGCGGATCGCCGGTCACTTGGGCCAGCGCGAGGACCGGCTCCATCGCCTTGGCGGGGCCGATCGGATACAGGAGCGGATAATCATCCATGCGGCAGCATTGGCCCCCGCGCGCGATGCCGCGGTGGGCGTGCGGCAGGTCGTAGAAATAGGTCCACCCAAACGCGAAGGCCGCGGCCTGCTGGCAGAGCGCGAGCACGGCCGGCCGGCGGGTCTCGACATACAGGGGCACCAGCCCCTCCAGCACGTAACAGGCCGCCTCGCCGTCGACGAACTCCCGGTCCGCGGCGATAATCCCGTCGAGCATCTGGTTGTAATATTCGTAGCGTCCGAGCTCGGGCGCGAGGCACTCCGCCAGACGCAGGGCCCGCTGGGTCCACGCCGGCTCGCCCGTGACCTGCCCCAGCCGCGTCCACAGCCCCGCGACCACGGCGCGGGCGGCGATGCGGTGCGGCTTGCGGTTCACCTCCTGGTTCTGCGCGTCGACGATGTCCGGCAAATCCCCGTTGGCCCGCTGCTGGCCCGCCAGAAAGTGGCCCATCGACGTGGCCGCGGCCAGCCAGTGCTGGCGCGTCGGGGCGTCCGGATAGCCGGGGGCCAGCTGGTAAAGCTGGAGCAGCTGGCTGCCGGTGTGCCCCAGCGAATGCGTCCAGATCCGGCTGCCCGGCACGTGGTCCATCAGGAAGTCGCCGTACTTCTGTCCGTCGCTGCGGTCGAAATAGGCCGCGGCCTCGCCCTCGCCCCGCTTGAAGCAGTCCAGGTTCCGCGTCATCTCGTCGATGTACGGCAGCAGGCCGCGGTCGCCGGTGCGCAGCCAGTGCCGGACGCCGCCCATCCAGATTTCCACCGCGATGCCCTCGCCCCAGCCCAGGTCGAAATAGCCGCTCATCTCGCCCCGCTTCTTGGCCGGGCCGGTCTGGGTGCGAACCCACATGTTGCTGAACCAGCCGCGCCCCGGCCCGAGCGCGTTGGGCTCCCACAGCTCGCAGCGCGGATAAAAGGCGGCCAGCCCCGCCGCCACGGCCCGGGGGTCCGTTGGCGGCGGCGGCCGGCGCAGCAGGATCCCCGCGGCCAGACGCTCGGCTTCAAGCAGGGGCTCCTCCCCGGCGGCCAGCTGCTGGGCCGCAAACACCTCGGTGATCGTCAGCTCGGCGCCGGCCGCGAACGAGGCGGTGGTGGGCGACGCATGGGGCACGCCCCCGGCGGGCTGCAGGGCCGTGTCCGGATAATAGACACCGAGCCGAGCGGAGCCGTCCGGCTCCGGCGTGAACTCCACCGTTCCGGCGGAACCGCTCCGATCCACGCCATAGATCGCGACGGCGCGCCCGTCGTGCCAGACGTGGAAGGGAAAGGGCAGAGCCCAGTCCACCGCCGGGCGGAAGTGCGTCCGGCCCGCCAGGGGCTGCTCGTGGACGTGGAGGGGACAGGTGTAGCGCAGGCCGGCGTCCGCCCGCAGCCGGAACCCGGGATGAATCGCCGCGCGGCAGGCCGCGTGGAAGCGATAGGTCTGCCGGCGCCAGATCACCGGCTGGTCCGGCGGGACGGTGATGACCGCGGTGGCGGTCCACGCGGCGCAATCTCCGGTGAGCCGAATTTCCCAGCCGCCGTCCTCCGTCCGGCGCGTCGTGCAGGCCGAGGCGCTGGCCGCCCCGACGGACGTCGCGAACTCCTGGCCGTCCAACCCGTGGAGCAGCCGCTGCCACTCCCCGGCGCACTGCAGGGCCAGCGCGCGGACGCCGTACGCCGGCTGGCCGGCCGTCCCGCTATCTTCGATGACCACCGCCACCCAGGGATTGGACACCACGACGGGCCCGGAGCTTGCGTGGTCCGTGGTCATCGCGCCGTTCACAGCTGGCCCTCGGTGACCGGCAGTCGGTGGGCGGCGATGAAAGCGTCCGCCTCCGCCGCGGTGAACACGCCGTCGGTGGTGCCCACCGCGCGGGTCGCGGACGCGCCCAGCGCACTGCCGTAGCGCAGCAGGCCGGCCAGATCGTGGCCGCGGCGGATGGCTGCGATGACGCCCGCCCCAAACGCATCGCCCGACCCGGAGGGGTCGACCGCCTGCGCCGGGTACGGGCCGCACTGCCAGTACCGCCCCTCCCGCCCCGCCAACGTCCCGGCCGGACCCCGGGTGATGATGACCGTCCGCGCGCCCTTGGCCTGAAACCAGCGCAACTGGTCGAGCGGATCCGCGCACCCGGTGATGAGCTCGGACTCATCGTCATTCGGCAGAAAATAGTCGATGTGCGGCAGCAG
>CAIKTR010000027.1 GCA_903830425.1 uncultured Opitutia bacterium | reverse complement strand
GCTGGCCCGCCTGCGCGGGCACCGCGTCGCCGTGATCGGGCATGCCCGGCCGGACGGCGACTGCATCGGCTCCCAAATTGCCCTGGCCCGGGTGCTCGGGGCCGCCGGCTATGACGTCACCTGCGTCAATGCCGACGCCGTGCCGCGCCGGCTGGAGTTCCTGACCCAGGGCATGAGGTTTTTGCGGGCGGAGGCGATGCAGGCCGACACCGGGGACTATGCGGCGGTGTTTGTGGATTCCGCCGACCACGCCCGGCCCGGCGAGCGGCTCAAGGCGCGTTTTCCCGCCCCGGTGGGCAACATTGACCATCACCTTTCGAACATCGGCTACGCGGAAATCAACCTCGTGGACAGCGGTTCGGCGGCGACCGCGGAAATTTTGACGGGGCTGGTGCTGGACCAGGGGCTGCCGCTCGATGCGCAGTCGGCGCAGGGGCTGTATGCCGGCATCGTGACCGACACCGGCCAGTTCCGCTTTGCCTCCACCTCGCGCCGCACCTTCCTGCTGGCCGCCGAGCTGCTGGCCCGCGGGGCGCGCCCGCCCGAAGTGGGGCTGGAACTCTACGAGCGGGAATCGCTCGGCCGGCTCAAGCTGCTGCAGCATTACCTGGCGTCGTTGCGGCTCCATTGCGGCGGGCGCGTGTGCGTCGGCTCCCTGGCACAGGGGATCTTCGAGTCCACCGGCACGACGGCCGAGGACACCGAGGGGCTCGTGGATTACGCGCGGTCGATTGACGGCGTGGACGTGGGCGTGCTGATCGAGGCGCGCGGCGACGGCGCGGTGAAGGCCAGCCTGCGCGCCAAGGAGGCGGCGTACCGGCTCGACTTGATCGCCGCGGAATTCAACGGCGGCGGCCATGCCTGTGCCGCCGGGCTCAACCTCCCGCAGGGCGCGGAGGACTTTGAGGCGCGGCTGGTGACGGCGCTGACCCGCCAGATCGCCCTCGTGGACGGGACCCGGGGGGTCACCCCATGATCGGGCAGGTGAAGGAGCTGGAGGGCGTGCTGCTGGTGGACAAGCCCACCGACCACACGTCCCATGACGTGGTGGCGCGCCTGCGCCGGAAGCTGAACATGCGGAAGATCGGCCATGCCGGCACGCTCGACCCGATGGCGACGGGCCTGCTCATCATGCTGATCGGGAAGGCCACGCGCATTTCCCAGTATCTCATCAGTCTCGACAAGGAGTACGAAGGCACGATCCAGCTCGGCCAGACGACCGATTCGCAGGATGCCGACGGCGAGGTCCTGGAGACCCGCCCGGTCCCGCCGCTCACGGAGGCGGAGGCGCGGGCGGTGATGCAGTCCTTCCTTGGCGACCAGTACCAGATGCCGCCGATGTTCTCCGCGATCAAGATTGACGGCGTGCCGCTCTACAAGAGCGCCCGCAAGGGCGAGGACATCGTGCGCGAGCCCCGTTTTATCCGGGTGATGAGCTTCGACCTGACCCGCTTCGCCCCGCCCCAGCTCGATTTCCGCCTGCGCAGCAGCAAGGGGACCTATGTGCGCACGATCGCCCACGACCTGGGTCAGAAGCTGGGCTGCGGCGCGCACCTGTCCGCGCTCCGGCGCACGGCCACGGATCGGTTTAATATCTCCCAGGCGCTGACGCTGGATGCGATCGAGGCGCTGCCGATCACGGAAATAGAAAAACGCCTGATTCCCGTGCACGCGGCGGCCCCCAGCGTGGCCCTGTGAGTCCGCTCCCGCAGGCCACCGATCTGGCCGCAGCGGTTTGGCCTCCGGGTCCGCTGCACCTGGCCATCGGCATGTTTGATGGCGTCCACCGCGGTCATCGGGCGGTGATTATGGCGGCCGTCCAAGCGGCCCAGCGCAGCGGCGGGGTGGCCGCGGTGCTGACCTTTGCCCCGCACCCGAGCGTGCTGTTCCGGCCGCACGATCCGACGCGCATGATTCTGGATGCCGCCAGCAAGGCGCGGGTGCTTCAGCTCCTCGGGGTGCACACCCTGATCGTGCAGCCGTTCACGCCGGAGTTCGCCGCGGTCGCCGCCGGAGATTTCGTGCCCTGGCTCCGGCAGCGGGCCCCGCAGCTCGCCGCCCTGTATGCGGGAGAAAACTTCCGGTTTGGGCAGGGGCGCACCGGGGACATCACGCAGCTGGTGGCCGAGGGGCAGAAGCACGGCTTGGCCGTGTACAGCGCGCCCCGCGTCCAGCAGGACGGAGAGCCCATCAGCAGCACCCGCATCCGGGCCTTGCTGGAGGGTGGGGAGGTGGCGGCGGCCAACACCCTGCTGGGGTACACCTATTTTACCGATGGTCCGGTGGTGCCGGGCAAGCGACTGGCCCGCACGCTTGGTTTTCCGACGCTCAATGTGGCGTGGGCGCCGGACCTGCGCCCCCGATTTGGCGTCTACGTCGTCCAGGTCGCGGGCAGCCGGTCCGGCTCCGTGGCGCTGCCGGGTGTGGCCAATTACGGGCTGCGCCCGACGGTGGAGCAGACCACGAGGCCGCTGCTGGAGGCTCACGTGCTCGGGGATTGCCCGTTTGGGGCGGGGGACACGGTGACGGTCACCTGGCGTCGTTTTCTCCGTCCGGAGCAAAAGTTCAGCGGGGTGGAGGAATTGCGGGCCCAGATTGCCCGGGACCAAGCGGCGGCAGCTGCGGATTTTTCCTTGCGCTAAGGCGCGGTGCTGGCGTTACTCGCCGACCTCAGATTTTGGACCTTTAGCTCAGTTGGTTAGAGCGTTTCGTTGACATCGAAAAGGTCACTGGTTCGAGTCCAGTAAGGTCCACCATCTGAATAAGCAGCTATAAACCAAGAGTCTACGGGAACAGGAAAGTCGCCGGTCGCTCAACTGCTAACGCGTCCACCAGCGTCTAGCGACATCCAGTACGGGCCATCGCTACCAGCAGAGCGACCAGCGCTCGAAATTCCCGTTTGATTTCGTACTCTGCCAAGCTGGTAGCGCTTAGAAAGTCCGCTCCCTGCTGGACGACCTCGGCCACCCCAGTCAAGTCCCGCGACCACTGGATTTCCAGTAGTCGGCCGAGGGGTATAAACCACGCCCGCCGCAGTTCCACGCAGCGATCAGCTGCCTTTTCCCCTTGAGGAAGCAGCAGCAGCTTGATTGGCCGTAACGACAGCTGCGGCGGCAGCCTC
>CAIKTR010000026.1 GCA_903830425.1 uncultured Opitutia bacterium | reverse complement strand
GTCGCCGGCAGGTCGGCGGGGAGCGCGTGGACGCGGAGGTAGGCGAGGCCCTGCCCCAGGTCGCGTTCGCCGCCGGCGGGCGGCGCGGCCGGGAGGGTGAGCGGCGCGAGACTGAGCAGGAGGAGGGCCCAGGCGACTCTCATCGGCGGTTGAGCTGGCGGGCCCCGATGTCGCGCCGGAAATACTTGCTGGCGCACTGCACGGCGTCGCAGGCCGCGTAGGCCAGGGCGGCGGCCTGCGCCAGGGTGGGCGCGAGCGCGGTCACGCCGAGGACGCGGCCCCCGTGGGTCACGAGCTGGCCGGCGGCGTTCCGGGCCGTGCCCGCGTGGTATATTGTGACCCCGGGCGGGAGCGCGGGGGGGAGGGTGAGGACGTCGCCCTTCGGGTAGGCGTCGGGATAACCGCGCGCGGCGATGACGACGCAGAGGCTGTGCTCGGGCCGGACGGCGAGCGGGAAGCCCGCCAGCTGGCCGCGGGCGGCGGCCCAGAGCAGCGCGAGCAGGTCGGTCTCGAGCCGCGGCAGGACGACCTGGGTCTCGGGATCGCCGAAGCGCGTGTTGTACTCGATCACGCGCGGGCCGTCCGCGGTGAGCATGAGGCCGATGAAGAGGGTGCCGCAGAAGGCCATGCCCTCCGCGGCGATGGCCGCGACCGACGGGGCGACGATCTCGCGGTCGATGCGCGCGAGGAGCGCGGGGGTGACCACCTCGGCGGGGGAATAGGTGCCCATGCCGCCGGTGTTGGGGCCGGTGTCGCCGTCCCCGACCCGCTTGTGGTCCTGGGCGGTGGGCAGGATGACGTAGTCGCGGCCCGAGACGACGACGAGGAGGGAGGTCTCCTCGCCGACGAGGCAGTCCTCGATCAGGATGAGGCGGCCGGCGGAGCCGAACTTGCCGCCGTCGAGCATGTCGCGGACGGCGGCCTCGGCCTCGGCGGCGGTCTGGGCGACGATCACGCCCTTGCCGGCCGCGAGGCCGTCGGCCTTGATGACGATGGGCACCGGCCGGGCGCGGAGGTAGGCGAGGGCCGGGGCGACCTCGCTGAAAAAGCCGGCCGCGGCGGTCGGGATGCGGTATTTCAGCAGCAGCTGCTTGGTGAAGGTCTTGGAGGCCTCGAGGCGCGCGCCGTCGGCGGTGGGGCCGTAGACCGGGAGGCCCGCGGCCAGCAGCTGGTTGGCGAGGCCGAGCGAGAGGGGCACCTCGGGGCCGACGACGACGAACTCGACCTGCTCGCGCTGGGCCAGGGCGACGAGGCCGGCGACGTCCTCGACGGCGACCGGCACGCAGGTCGCGTCCTGGGCGATGCCGGCGTTGCCCGGGGCGCAGAGGACGCGGGGCCGGGCGGGCGAGGCGAGCAGGCAGCGGACGAGGGTGTGTTCGCGTCCGCCGGAGCCGACTACGAGCACGGAGCGGGGAAGGGAGGAGGAAGCCACGGGGGCGGAATGTGGGAAGGCCGGGGCCGGCCCGCAAGCCTCGGCGCGCTCAGAGCACCTGCAGTTTCTTGCGGTAGAAGGCGACGACCTCCTCGGGGTCGTCGGTGAAGAGGATGTAGTCGGCGATCCAGGCCGGGGCGCGCTGGGTGCGGATCATCTCCTGCACCTGGTGGCGGAGGTCGCCCCAGAACGTGGCGTTGAAGAAGACGTAGGGCACGCGCGGGCGGATGCCGAGCTTGAGGTTGCACATCTCGATGCCGATCTCCTCGAGAGTGCCGACGCCGCCGACGTTGAAGATGCAGAAATCGGCGGCCTCGAACCATTTTTGGCGGAAGTGGCGGGACGATTCCTGGAAGGTGTTGAAGAAGTCGACGCCGAGCTCGGGGGGCTGGGCCTCGAGCTCGAGGAAGCACGCGCCGGTGAGGGCGCCCTTGCCGCGGGCCTGGTCGGTGGCGAGCCGCATCACGCCGCCGCCGCCGCCGGTGAGGACGCCGACGTTGGGCCCGATGAAGCCGGTGAGCTGCTGGACGAGGCTGGTGATGCGCGCGGTGTCGGCCGAGTCGATGCCGACGGCCGACCCGTAGAAGGCGACCAGGGTGGTCTCCTGGAACTTGCGCGCCATCTCCTCGCGCACGAAAAAGCCGTGGTCCTTCTTGTAGGTGTGGATGTAGATGTCCTTCGTGATCTCGTCGTACCAGTAGACCTGCACGCCGATGGCGTGGAAGGTGTCGAGGCGGGCGTGGGCGTTGCTCGAGAGGAAGTAGCCGTGGGTGCGCGAGGCGTGGCGGAAGATGATGCGCCGCAGCTTCACGTCGCCGACGCGGGTGAGGAGCTCGATGTGCTCGAGCAGGTCGGGGAAGTAGTCGATGATGAGCGTGTCGGCGTCGGCGGGCGCGTTGTCGAGGGCCTGGATGATGGTGCGGCTGCCGATGGGGGCGGTCTCGCCCTCGATAACCTTCTTCAGGTCCTCGGCGGCGCGGACGAAGACGCTGCGGTTCTCCATCGTGCCGGTCTGGCCGCGGACGGTGATCTTGGTCTTGGGGTGGGCCTCGGGGGTGTGGACCGGCGGGCTGCTGTCCAGGCTATGGTAGAGGTGGCTGGCGGTGGAGAGGAGCCGCTGGCGCTTTTTGGTGAGGGTCTTGACCTCGGGGTCGGTGAAGGGCGGGGCGCGGAAGATGTCGACCGACACCATGGGGTTCACGACCGGCTGGTCGCCGGTGTTGTAGATCTCCAGCATCACGTTGGTGCCGAAAGTCTTGACCGGGTCGAGCAGGATGGCGCTGGTGTGGAGGCCGAAGTTGCCCTCGCCTTGGTTGAGCACGACATAGTGCTCCTTGAGGTACATGGAGCAGCTGGTGAGGATGCCGGAGCGGGGGGCGATGGTGAGCGGCGAGGCGTCGTGCCGGAGCTGCACCTTGTCGAGGAAGTTGCGGCCGGCGTGGCCGTTGACGATGTTCTCGAAGTTCAGGCGCTGGAGCTTGGTGGACAGGGTGTAGCTGACCTGGTGCGGCGTGAGGAAGACGCGGCCGCGCGAGTCGATGCTGATGGTGTTGGGCAGCTTGAGGTCGTTGCCCTTGATGGCGGCCCAGATTTCGCCGGTGGAGAGCTTGGCGGCGGCGGGGGCGTAGAAGAGCCGGCCGACGGGCGCGCCGGACCGGAGGAGCTTCTTCCAGTAGGCGAAATTGGGGAAGCTGGGATCGAAGAGGAAGGCGTCCGCCGCGAGCTCCAGCCGGTTGCCCTCCACGTGGGGGGCGCCGTGCGTGAGCATCTCGATGCCGATGCGGGCGAGCGAGCTGCGCTCGGTGAAGTGGAGCGCGGGCAGGCAGGTTTTCAGGAACTCCAGCTCGGCCGGATTCCGGGGCCAAAAGGCGAGGGTGAGGGCGACCGTGTGCTCGTCCTTGTTCTTCACGGTCAGGATCTGACCGTCGAGGCTGGTCCAAAATTGGTCGGGTTGCATCGGGAAAGGGGTCAGTTGTGACCGGAGGCGGAGGGAGACACAAGCGGGGAGTAATTAGTTGCATTCCCGGCGGGTGGCTGGCACATCCAAAAACTTTCTGGCACAAACCGGCCCCGTCCGTTTCTCTATCGCACTCACCCTCCACTGCATGAAACTCCCCTCCCTCCTCCTCTCCTCCCTGCTTGCGCTTGGCACCGCGGTCGCGGTTCACGCACAGGAAATCAAGCTGCCCGGCAAGGCCGAGACCCCGGCCGCCGCGGCTGCCGCCCCGGCCCCCACCTTCACCCAGGCGCAGGTCCTGGAGACCATCGGCTGGTTCATGGGCAAGAACAGCCAGGCCGACACGTTTGAATTCACCAAGGAGCAGGTCGACGAGGTGACCCGCGGGTTTGCCGCCGCCCTCGCGGGCAAGGGCGCCCCGTACGATCTCAAGCTGATCGGCGCGCAGGTGCAGGCCTTCGTGACCGCCAAGCAGGACACCTACATTTCCAAGCTCAAGCAGAAGGGCCTCCAGGAGTCCGCCGCCTTCCTCACCGCGCTCAAGCAGAAGGCCGGCGTCGTCACCCTCCCCAGCGGCCTGTGCTACGAGATCATCAAGCCGGGTGAAGGCCCGGTCCCGAAGCCCACCGAGACCGTCAAGGTTCACTACATCGGCGCGCTCATCAACGGCACCGAGTTCGACAACTCCGTGAAACGCGGCGAGCCGGTGGAATTCCCGCTGGACCAGGTCATCCCGGGCTGGACCGAAGGCCTCCAGAAGATTTCGAAGGGCGGCAAGATCAAGCTCTACGTCCCGCCGCAGCTGGCCTACGGCGACGACGGCCGCCCCGGCATCCCGCCGGCCTCGACCCTCGTCTTCGAGATCGAGCTGCTCGACATCAAGGCCACCCCGGCGGCTCCGGCCGCCCCGGCCCCCGCGGCCAAGTAATCCCGGCCCGCGATTCAGTCCTTCCAGCCCCTGGCTTGCCGGGGGCTTTTTTTTGCCCGGTGGGCGCGGGTCAGGCGCCGGCGGCGGCGGCCTGCAGGTCGGAGACGAAGGCGGCAAGATCCGCCTCCGTGGTGTCCCAGGCGCACATCAGCCGGTACCCGTGGTCCCCGATGAAGCGGTGGAAGTGCCAGCCGCGCGCCGTGAGGTCGGCGTAGACGGCGGGGGGCAGCTCGACGAACACCCCGTTGGCCTCGGGCGCGGCAAGGAGCCGCACGCCCGGCACGGCCGCCATCGCCGCGGCCAGCTGGCGGGCGCAGGCGTTGGCGTGGGCCCCGTGGCGCAGCCACGCGCCGTCGGCCAGCATGGCGTCCCACTGGGCCGCGGCGAAGCGCATCTTCGAGGCGAGCTGGCCGCCCTGCTTGACGCGGTAGTCAAACTCGGCGGCGAGCGGGCGGTTGAAGAACACGATGGCCTCGGTCGTGTGCATGCCGTTTTTGGTGCCCCCGAAGCAGAGGAGGTCGACGCCGGCGCGCCAGGTGAAGTCGGCCGGGGCGCAGCCGCGGAGCTGGAGCGCGGCGGCGGCGTTGGCGAAGCGGGCGCCGTCCATGTGCACCGCGAGGCCGTGGGCGTGGGCCACGGCGGCGAGGGCGCGCACCTCCTCGGGCGTGTAGACCGTGCCCCACTCGGTGGACTGGGTGAGCGACAGGACGCCGGGCTTGGGGAAATGCACGCCGTGGCCGCGGTGCATGGCGGCCTCGACCGCGGCGGGCTGCAGCTTGGCGCCGGGGCCGGCGAGGGGGATGACCTTGGAACCGCCGGTGAAGAATTCCGGGGCGCCGCACTCGTCGGTCTCCGCATGCGCCAGCTCGTGGCAGAGGATGCTGTGATGGCGCTGGCAGCGGGCGGAGAGGGCGAGGGCGTTGGCGGCGGTGCCGTTGAAGACGAAGAACACCTCGCACTCGGTCGCGAACACCTCGCTGACGCGCTGCCGGGCGCGGGCGGTCCAGGCGTCGTCGCCGTAGCTGGGGGCGCGGCCGGCATTGGCGGCGGCGAGCCCGGCCCAGGCCTCCGGGCAGATTCCGGCGGTGTTGTCGCTGGCAAACGTGTAGTCGGCGCGGGGGGACATGGTGATTTTGGTGTTTGGCAAGGCGGCGCCGGCGGCGTTTCGTGACAGCGCACGCGATGAATGCAGCGGACGTCAATCTCTACCTCGTCGGGTTCATGGGCACGGGCAAGAGCACCGTGGGCCGCGCCGTGGCGCAGCGGCTGGGATTTCAGGTGGTGGACAGCGACCACGAGATCGAGCGGCTGACCGGCCGCACGATCGCGGAGCTCTTTGCCAACGAGGGGGAGCCGGCGTTCCGGGCGCGGGAGCTGGCCTTTGTCACCGGCGGCCATCCGGCCGAGCGCACCCTGGTCGCCTGCGGCGGCGGGCTCGTCGTCCAGCCCGGGGCGCTGGCGCTGCTGCAGGCGCGGGGCGTGGTCATCTGCCTGCATGCCGCGATCGAGACGATCCTTGAGCGGACCTCGCGCCACCGGCACCGGCCGCTGCTGAACGTGGAGGATCCCGCGGCGCGCATCCGGGCGCTGTATGCCGAGCGGGAGGCGATCTACAAGCGGGCCGGGACGGTGATCCTGACCGATGCGCGGCCGTTGCCGGAGATCGTGGCGCACGTGATCCGGACCTGGCGCCGGGAGGCGGAGGATTTTGTCCGCCGCCCGTCCGGGGCCCCGTGACCATGGCGGCGCGCCGGGAGGAACTGCGTCGCCGGCTGGTGGCGCTGGGGTTTGACGAGGTGCTGTTTGCCGTGGCGGCGGCGCTGCCGGGCGAGGGGCTGCGGGACTGGCTGGCCGCGGGCCGGCAGGCGGACATGCACTGGATGGAGCGCACCGCCGAGAAGCGGCTGGACCCGGGGCGGGTGCTGACCGGGACGCGCAGCGTGATCCTGCTGGGGGTGAATTACTGGCCGGGCCCGCTGCCGGCGGGCGAGGCGACCTGGGCGCGGTATGCGCTGCACGAGGATTATCACGACACGCTGCAGCCGGCGCTGGTGGAGGCGGGCCGGGTGCTGGAGGAGCTCTACGGGGTGAGCCGCGAGGATTATCGCGGCTACACCGACACCGGCCCGGTGCTGGAGCGCGGCTGGGCGGCGCGGGCGGGGCTGGGGTTTGTCGGGAAAAATGCGATGCTGATCTCGCGGCGCCATGGCAACTGGCTGTTTCTGGCGTCGATCCTGACGCGGGTGGAGCTGGCGCCGGACGAGCCGGTCAGCCGGAAGTTCGCCGGCCTCCCGGGGGAGGCCGACCGCGCGGTCGGCGGGCTGTGCGGCACGTGCACCCGCTGCCTGGCGGCGTGCCCGACGGACGCGCTGCCGGCGCCCGGGGTGGTGGATGCGCGCCGGTGCATTTCCTACCAGACGATTGAAAACAAGGGCGTGATCCCGCGGGAGCTGCGGGCGGGGATCGGCCGGCGGATCTTCGGCTGCGACGCCTGTCTGGAGGTTTGCCCGTGGAACCGGTTCGCGCAGGTGGGCCGCCGGCTGCTGCTGACCGTCCGCCACGACCTGGCGCAGCTGACGCTGCGGGAACTGCTCGAGCTCACGCCGGAGCAGTTTGCGGCAACCTTCCGGCGCACGTCGATCAAGCGGCTGAAGTGGGCGGGGCTGCTGCGCAACGCGTGCCTGGTGGCGGGCAATACCGGCGACCGCACGCTGCTGCCGCTGCTGGTCCGGCTGGCCGGCCACGAACGGGCGCTGGTGCGGGCGCATGCGGTCTGGGCGGTGCGCCGGCTGGGCGGCGAGATGCTGCTGGCGGCGGCGCGGGCGGCGGAGACCGACGCCGCGGTGCTGGAGGAATACGCGGCCGAGGTGGAGCCCGTGGGGGGCTGAACCGGCGGGCGCCCGGGCCTGGGTCGGCCCGCGTCGCCGCGGTCAGGCGAAGGCCTGATTCATGTGGGCCACGAAGGCCGGGGGCGGCCGGGTGGGCCGGCCGGTCAGGTCGCAGAAGGCGTGGGCGCTCGAGCCGGTGGCGAGCAGTTCCTCGCCCCGGCGCACCTCGTATTCCACGCGGATGCGCAGCAGCGGCTTTTCCTTGATCGTGGCCACGATGGTCAGCAGGTCGTCGTAGAGGGCCGGCCGGACGAACTTGGCGGCGACCTCGAGCACCGGGATGCGGTAGCCCTCCGCCTCGAGCTGACGGTAGGGGAAGCCCTGTTCGCGGAGCAGCTGGGTGCGGGCGACCTCGAACCACGGCAGATAATTCGCGTGGTAGACGATGCCCATCATGTCGGTCTCGGCATAGCGGACCGTGACCTGCGCGCGGGATTGGATCATGAGTCGGGGGCGTTGGCGCCAAACAGCGCCTCGGCGGATTGCTTCCAGCAGTTGCGCCCGGCCCATTCGCGCCCGGCGTCGCCCATGCGCTGCCGCAGCTCGTCGTCGTGGATCAGGCGCTCGAAGGCCGCGGCCAGCTGGGCGGGCCGGTGGGGCGGCACGAGCAGGCCGGTGACGCCATCGCGCACCGCCTCGGAGACCCCGCCGACGTCGTGGGCCACGACCGGCAGCCCGTGCGCGGCGGCCTCGAGGTAGACGAGTCCGAACCCCTCGATGCTCTGGGCGTGGTTGACGCTGGTCATGGCAAAGATGTCGGCGCGCTCGTAGACGACGGCGAGCTCGTCGTCGGGCAGGTTGCCGAGGAACTTCACGGGAAAGTCCGCCGCCTGGGCGTCGGTCCGGAGGGTGGCGGCGTAGCCGCCCTTGCTTTGGCTGCCGACGATCCAGTACTCGAGCCGGGAGCGGACCTCCGGGGCGAGGGCCTGGAGGGCGCGCAGGGTGAGGAGCTGGCCCTTGCGCGGATGCAGGCGGCCGACGGTGAGGACGATCAGCTTGTTTTTCCGCCGAACGGGCTGCGTGGGCAGGACCACGAGGTCGGTGCGCAGGGCGCCGGGGGTGAGAAAGATCTTGTCCGCGGCCTCCGGGAAGTAGCTGAGGAGGAGCTCCTGGGTGTAGTTGGTCAGGGTGCTGACCCGCGTGGCATGGCGGATGAGGCGGCCGGCGAGCCAGCGCCGGAGGGGGTTGCGGGAGAAACTCAGGATCTCGGAGCCGTGGAAGGTCAGCACGAGCCGCCGGGGGAGCCGCGCGCCGAAGAACTGGAGCATCATCATCGCCATCATGGGCCCCGGCTCGGGCAGGTAGACGATGGCGTGGCGGAGCTGGTGCCGGGCTTTGACCAGCTGCCAGGCGAGCCGCAGCTGGCACCAGAGGTCATGGGAACCCCGGAGCCGCATGCGGCGCAGCCGGAAGGGCCAGGAGCGTTCGTGCTGCGGCAGGGCGGACTGGGCCCAGACCTCGACATCGTAGCCCAGCCCCGCAGAGGCTTTGGCGATTTCCTCGGTGAAGGTCGCGATGCCGCCGCGCACGGGGTAGAACTCATGCGTGATGAGGTAAACCGGCCCAGTTAGGGAGGGGGAGGGGAAGGAAACGCTCATGCGCGTGGGGCGGCAGCGAGGAATAAGGTTTTCAAGGCGGGGCTGGCAAGCGTCGTGCGCGTTCCCCTGCGAGCCACTAGCAGGAGGCATGGGCCCGGGGTTGTCACCCCTGCTTGGGCCTTTCTGGGCAAGAAATGGTTTTACTTTCCGTGGGCTTCTGGCGTATTAGGCCGCTCCAATGCCAGAAGTCGTTAAATCTCATCTGGAAAGTAATAAGCCGTTTGTCGTCTCGGCCAAACAGTTTGCGCCCGAGGACGAGGTCGCCCTGCGCGAGGCCCTAAAGCGTTGTTCGCCATCCACGTTTGAGGCTGCGGTTCAGTTCCGCAAGACCGGCAATCCTGAACACCTCCCGGCTGTTGTCATCGGCGTCATTGAGCGCTTTGTCGAACCCGACCTCCGCATCAAACTCAAGAACGCGGACGATGATCTCCGCCTGATCGAGGATCTGGGCATTGATTCGCTGACGATGATGGAAATCGTCATCCTGGTTGAGGACGTGCTACAGATGTCCATCAACAACGACGAGTTGCGGAACTTGCGCACGGTTGGCGACGTCAAGACCTTCATCGACTGCAAGGTGCGCGGCTTGGAGTTGCCGAAGCCGACCAAGTTCCTGCCGATCGAGCATATCGCCGCGGTCATGCCGGTGCAGCCGCCCTTCCTTTTCATCAACGAGGCCTCGGTGAGTTCCGGTGGCGCCAACGGCAAGTACAAGATCAGCGGTCAGGAGTTTTTCCTGCAGGGTCACTTCAAGGACAACCCGGTCATGCCGGCGTCGATCATGCTCGAGGCGCTGGGTCAGCTGGCGGTGCTGTTCCTGCTGGAGGGAGCCACGACCGAGCCGGGCAAGGTGATCAGCCCCAACACGATTTTCTTCACCGGTTGCGAGGGCGTCCGCGCCCACCGGGTATGCCGGCCAGGGGATATTCTGACGCTTTCCATCAAATTGAAGCGCATGAAGATGCCGCTCGCGACGTTTGAGGGCGTGATCCGGGTTGGTCAGGAGAAAGCGGCGATGGCCGAGGAGATCACCGTGACCTTCGGGTATGCCGAGGCCAGCCAGCAGCCGGTTCCGGCCAAGGCGGCCGCGGCGCCGATCGGTGGCACCAATGGCACGCATGCGGCTGAGCCGGTACGCGCCGCGGTGAGCGCCTGAACGGGGCTCGTTCGGATTTCGGGCTTCCGGCCAGCTAGCAGGTCGGAAGCCGCAGATTTTACGCCCTCTGGATTTCGTTCTGCCCCTAGCGGGCGGCAAGCCGTGGCGCCGGGATCGCTTGTCTGAGCGTACGTTGTGAGGGGTCGGTGCGGCACCTGCCGCCCGGCAGTTGTGTTTCACCTTTGTAACAGGTGCGTTGACCACCGCGGCTGAACTGCCTTCATCTTAGGTCATCACTTTTTATGCAGGGCGCCGGCCCGGCTCGTCTGTGAGCCGACCGCCGCCCTTTTTCCCGTCCTTACCCAGCATGCCCAGAGTTTTCATCACCGGCCTCGGTTTCATCACCAGTATTGGCAATGACGTTGCCAGCGTGACCCGGAGCCTCTGCGAACTCCGCCACGGTTTTACCCTCTATCCGCCGTTTCAGGACCCCGCGGTGCCGGTCAAGGTCGCCGCGCCGGTGCGGGACTTCGCGATGGACTCCACGGATTGCGAGGACTGGACCTTTCCCGCGCCGTACACGATCCGGCGCGAGGTGCTGCGGGGCATGGCGCCGCACGGGGTCTATGCCTGGTGCGCCATGCAGCAGGCCATCGGGGATGCGCGGCTGTCCGACGCGGATGTCTCCAACGCCCAGACCGGGCTGTACGCCGCGTCGGGCGGCTCGCCCTACCTGATGGGCCACATGCTGCAGCGGATGCACACCCAGGGGGTGATGCGCTGCTCGCCGCTGGGCATCGTGGCCTCAATCTCGGGCACGGTGCAGTTCAACCTGGTCGCCCACTTCAAGATCAAGGGCTCCTCCTGCGGCTTTGCCTCGGCCTGCGCCTCCTCCTCGCACGCCTTCGGGTTTGCCTATGACGACCTCGCCCTGGGGCGCCAGAAGCGCATGTTCGTCGTGGGGGCGGAGGACGGGAATTCGGACGCCATCCTGCCGTTTGCCGGCATGCGGGCGCTGTCGCTCCAGACGGACCCCAACCTCGCCTCGCGGCCCTTTGACGTGGCGCGCGACGGGTTTGTCGGCACGGGCGGGGGCGTCGTGCTGGTCCTGGAGACCGAGGACGAGGTGGCCCGCCGCGGCGTGACGCCGTACTGCGAGGTGCTGGGCTGGGGGCAGGCCTCGGACGGGCACAATGTGGCGATCTCGCACCCGGAAGGGCACGGCCTGCGCGCCGCGATGGAGAACGCCCTGCGCGCCACCGGCACCGCGCCGGAAGCCGTGGACTACATCAACGCCCATGCCACCTCGACGCCGATCGGGGATGTGTCCGAGGCGCGGGCCCTGAAGGCGGTCTTTTCCACCCCGTCGGCCCGTCCGGCCATCAGCAGCACCAAGGCCCTCACGGGCCATGGGCTTTCGCTGGCCGGGGCGATGGAGAGCGGCTTCTGCGCGCTGGCGATCCGCGACGGCTTCATGCCCGGCTCGGCGCACATCACCCAGCTTGATCCCGCCTGCGAGGGGCTGAACATCATCCGCTCCACGCTGCCGGCGCAGCCCGGCGTCGTGCTCAACAACGTCAGCGGCTTTGGCGGCGCCAACGTCTCGCTCGTTTTCCAACAGGCCCGCTAACCGTGACCGCCCCGCGCGTTTCCGCCCTCTACCGCACCGCGTTTGTCACCGGCGCCAGCACCGGCCTCGGCCGCGCGTTCGCCGAGATGCTGCTGGCCGAGGGCGTGAGCGTCTGGGGCACGGCGCGGGACCCGGCCCGCCTGGCCCCGCTCGCGGGGCATCGCGCCTTCACCGCCGTGGCCCTCGACCTGCGCGACGGCGCCCGGGCGGAAGAGGTGTTTCACGCGGCGGCGCAGACCGCGGGGGGCTTTGACCTGGTGGTGAACAATGCGGGCTACGGGGTGTTCGGGGACTTTGCCGCGACGGATTTTTCGGTGTGGCAGGAGCAGTTGGAGGTGATGCTGCTCAACACCGCCCGGCTCTCCCACGCCGCCCTGCGCGACCTGCGCGCCCGCCCGGCGGGCCGGCCGGCCGGCGCGCTCGTCAACATCTCGTCGCTCGCGGTGGAGTTCCCCCTGCCGTTCCAGAGCGCCTACAACATGGCCAAGGCCGGCCTGACCGCGCTCAACGAGAGCCTGATGGTCGAGGTCGCCGGCACGGGCATCGTCATCCTCGACGTCCGCCCGGGCGACTACCGCACCGACTTTGAGGGCGCGATGCGCCGCCCGCCCGGGGCGGAGACGCCGCGGATGACCCGGGCCTGGGCGGCGTTTGCGCGGATGATGCAGTCGGGCCCCGCGCCGGGGCAGGCGGCGGCCGACCTGCGCCGCGCGCTGCTGCGCCGGCGGAGCGGCACGGTCCGCACCGGGCGCTGCTTCCAGGCCGTGCTGGCGCCGCTGCTCTCCCGCCTCGGCTCCCTGGGACTGCGCCGCCGTATCCAGGCCGGTTATTTCGACGTCACTTGAGCCATGTCCAAGCTCCGCATCCTCGTTCTGACCTCAAGCACCGGCGGCGGTCATGATGCGCGGGCGGCGGCCTTTGCCGAGTGGTGCTTCCAACTGTACCGGCACGACGTGGACGTGCGCATCGAGCAGATGCTCGAGCAGTCCTCGGTCGTGAACCGCGCCGGGGTGAACCTGTACAACCGGCTCCAGCAGGCCGCGCCGTGGGTCCACATTTGGTTCTACACGCTGGTCGAGGGGCTCAGTTACCTGAACCGCCGCCGGGTGACGTTTGGGTCCCGTTATTACGTGAGCGTGCTGCGCGAGTATCGGCCGCACCTGGTTTTTAGCGTCCACGACTGCCTCAACCGCGGCTTTTTCCAGCTGGCGCGGAAAGTCCTCGGGGCGGACCAGGTCCGCTGCGCGACCTATTGCGGGGAGTTTTCCGGCGGGTGGGGCTATTCGCGCAACTGGATCGAGCCGAGCGTGGACCTGTACCTCTCGCGCACGCCGACGGCGCGGGACTTTGCCGTCAAGCGGGGCATTGCCCCGGCAAAATCGCGGGTCCGAGGCTACCTGATGCTGCCGCGGGCGCACCTGGAGCTGATCGCGCCGGCGGAGCGGGCGGCGTTCCGGGTGAAGCGGCTCGGCCTGCGGCCCGACCGGTTCACCGTTTTCCTCGCCACCGGCGGCAACGGGGCGAACAACCACTTTGACCTGCTGCCCGCGCTGGTGAAGCACGCGGACCGCGTGCAGGCGGTCATCATCTGCGGCAAGAACAAGCAGGCCTACAACGAGCTGGTCCACTGGCGGGCCAACCACCCCGAGTTCCACTGCTACCTCGAGGGCTACTCCGAGATCGTCCACCTGCTCCTGCAGGTGTGCGATGTCATCGTGAGCCGCGGCGGCACCACGACGTGCGCGAAGGCGCTGCACCTCCAGTGCCCGATCATCTTCAATGCCTTTGGCGGGATCATGCCGCAGGAGCAGCTGACCTGGAAATTTTTCCACAACGGGGCGGGTTCCGAGAAGATCGGGCGGACCGCCGACTTCGCCGCGATCATCGACCGCTGGATGGCCGACCCGGCGGCCTATGCGCAGGCGCGGGAGAAGTTCCTCGGCCTCCGCTACGTCGAGGACCCGACCGTGGTCATCGACGAGTTGGTCGGTTTGGCGAACGAAGTCGGCCAGGCCCAGCTGAGCCGCCGCGTCTTCCCGCCGGTGAATGGAAACGGCGCCGCGGCCGGCCGGGTCGAGGGCTCCCCCGGGTCCGGCTCCAGCTGAGCCGGCCGGTCGGGCCGGCGTTTTTTGGCGCAATCCGCTTGGCCGCGGTGGGCGGGAGCCTCTAGGTTGCGGCACCTTGCCCGCCTCCCCGCCTGTCATCGCCTACCTCTTCACCACGTTTCCGAAGAATACGGAGACCTTTCTGCAGCGCGAGATCATCGCCATGAAAGCGCACGGCGTGAACCTGCGGCTCTTTTCGCTCTGGGGCGGGGGCGGGACCTTTCGCGGGCTGCCGGTGGCGCACTTCAACAAGTGGCGGCTGCTGACGCTGCTGTGGATGATCCCCTACGAGTCCTGGCGCCGGCCGGAGGTGCTGCGGCAGGTGCTGCACGGCCTGGTCACCCGCCGGCCGCCGTCGTGGCTGAATTTCTGGGAAAACATGCTGGGCGCGGGCTTCGCCTGCCTGTTCGCGGGCGAGTTCCGGCGGCAGCGGCCCGCCCTGGTCCACGCCGCCTGGGGCGGGGCCCCGGCCACCGCGGCCTGGCTGCTCTGGCGGATGGATGGTCACCGCTTCAGCGCCGCGGCACATGCCTACGACCTCTACGAGCACGGCGGCGACTGGTGGCTGCGCGACAAGCTGGAGCACGCGGCCTTCATCCACACGTCCACCGAGATGGGCCGCCGCGCGCTGGTGGAGCGGGGCTTGCCGGCCGAGCGGGTCCTGTGCATCCGCCGGGGCCTCGACCGCCTGCCCCCGCTCAAGCCCCTGCGCGCCTGGCGCGCCCCCCTGCGCCTGCTCTGCGTTGCCCGCCTGGTGGAAAAGAAGGGCCTGGACCACCAGCTCCGCATCTATGCGGCGCTGCAGTCCGCCGGCATCGACTTTGCGGCGCACCTCGTGGGCGACGGCCCCCTGCGGCCCGAGCTGGAAACCCTGGCGGGACGCCTCGGCATCGCCGCACGCGTGTCCTTCACCGGCCACCTCCCGCAGCACGAAGTCTGGAGCCAGCTCGAGTGGGCGGACGTGCTGCTGCACACCGGGGTCATCGCGCCGAGCGGCGACCGCGACGGCCTGCCCAATGTGATCCCGGAGGCGATGTCCATTGGCACGCTGGTGCTGACGTCCCCGGTCGCCGCCACGACGGAGGCCATCACGGACATGGTTACGGGCCTGGTGGCGCCGGCGACCTCGCCCGAGGCCTGGGTGGCGGGGCTGCGCCGGCTGGCGAACGACGACGCCCTGGCCGAGCGGCTGCGGACCGCCGCCCACCGCTGGGTGGAGGAGAATTTCGACGCGCACCAGAACGCCGCGCGGCTGCTCCGGCAGTTTGAGCAGACCATCGCGGCTCCCTGAGGCCGGGGCCGGATCGAAAATTCGTGCCCAGCGGCCGAATCCGTGGTTAACCCTTGGGCGGATTTCCCCTCCCCAACGTCCCCATGATTTTTTTTGACGTCACCAAGACCGGCGGCGCCGGACACCGCTCGGGCCTGACCCGGGTGAGCGCCCGGCTCGCCGCCGGGCTGGGGACTGCGGCGACGCCGGTGCGCTGGGACTCGTGGAATCGACGGATGGGGCCGGGGGACTGGTTTTTCACCAGCGAGCTCTTTTCCGAGGCCGAGCGACCGGGCCTCGGCGACTTTCTCCGCGCGTCGGGCGGCCGGACGGCGGCCGTTTTCCATGATGCCATCCCGCTCAAGCTCCCGCACCTCACCTGGCCGCAGAGCGTGGCGCGGCATCCCGGCTACCTGAAGCTGCTGGCCTCCTTTGACCGCGTCTGGGCGGTCTCGGCGGCGAGCCGGGACGAGCTGACGGGTTTCTGGCGCTGGCAGGGAGTCAGCCGGACCCCGGTGGTGGAGGTGCTGGCGCTCGGGGCGGATTTCGACGGGACGCCGCGGGTGGTGCGGGTAGGGGCGGCGGGTCCGGAGGGGAAGCGGCCGCCGCAGCTGCTCTGCGTCGGGATCCTCGAGCCGAGGAAGAACCAGCAACTGCTGGTGGAGGTGTGCGCGGACCTGTGGACGGAAGGTCTGGAGTTCGAGCTGCACCTGGTTGGGCGCGTCAACCCGCACTTTGGCCGGCCGATCGCGGCCCGGATCAAGACGCTGCAGGGGAAGTTTCCGGGCCTGCGGTATCACGGGGCGGCGGCGGATGCCGCGGTGGCGGCCGGTTATGCGGCGGCGCGGGCGAGTGTGCTGCCGACGCTGGCCGAAGGCTGCGGGCTGCCGCTGCTGGAGTCGCTCTGGCGGGGCGTGCCGTGCGTGGGCAGCGACCTGCCGGCCCTGCGCGAGAACGCCGCGGGGGGCGGGTGCCTGACGGTGGCGCCGGGGGACCGGGACGCCTGGCAGCAGGCCCTGCGCCGGATCCTGACCGACGACGCGCTGGCGGCGCGGCTGGCGGCGGAGGCCGGGGCGCGGACCTTGCCCACCTGGGCGCAGGCGGCGGAGACGGTGGCGGCGGGCCTGCGGTAGCGCCGGCCGGCGGGGCTCAGAGCTTCTTCACCGCGTAGGCCATGGCCGCGGCGATCTTTTCCAACTGCTCGTCGGTGTGCAGCGCGGAGATGGCGGTGCGAATGAGATCCTTGCCGGCGGGCACGGCGGGGGCGATGGACATGACGGTGAAGACCCCCTTGTCGAGCAGGTTCCGCCAGAACGGGTAGACGCGCTCCTTGGAGCCGAGCACGATCGGGACGGCGGGCGTCTCGCTCTCCCAGGTGTCGAGGCCGAGCTGTTTGAGCAGGGCCTTGTACTTCTTGGTGTTGGCCCAGAGCCGCTCCAGGTGCTGTGGCTCCGTCTGCATGAGCTCGAGCGCGGCCATGGCGGCGGCGGCCTGGCCGGCGCTGATCGCGGCGGAGAAAATGGTCTGCTTGGAGTTGGTCCGGAGATACTCGATCACGTCGCGCGAGCCGGCGACGTAGCCGCCGGTGCTGGCGAGGGACTTGGAGAGGCTGCCGCAGATCACGTCGACCTTGCTGTTGAGCCCGAAGTGGTCGGTGGTGCCGCGGCCCTGGCGGCCCAGCACGCCGAAGCCGTGGGCATCGTCGAGCACGGTGAAGCAGCCGTATTCCTGGCCGATCGCGGTCAGCTCGGGCAGCCGGGCGATGTGCCCCTCCATCGAGTAGACCCCCTCGATGACGAGCATCTTGGCGGCGCTGGAGTTGGCGGCGATGAGGATCTCCCGCAGGTCGTCCGGGCTGTTGTGGGAAAAACGCTCGACCGTGGCGCGGGAGACCTGGATGCCGTCCCAGAGGCAGGAGTGGAGATTCTTGTCCGCGAGGATGACGTCGCCCTTCTGGGCGAACGTGGCCATGCTGGTCATCACCGAGAGATAGCCGGCGGCGTGGACGTGGCAGGCCTCCTGGCCGAGGAAGGCGGCGAGCTTTTCCTCCAGCTCGACGTGAAAGGTGCGGGAGCCGTTGGAGGAGCGGGCGCCGTTGGTGCTGGTGCCCCACTTGCGCGTGGCGGCGTTGGCGGCCTCGATGACCTTGGGGTGGAACGACAGGCCGAGATAGTCGTTGCTCGACAGCATGATCATGTCGCGGCCATCCAGCCGGACCGTCGTGTCCTTCTGCGCCTCCATCGCGAGGTAATACGGCGCATACTTCAGCCGCATTTTCGTGGCGTAGTCGTCCCGGCACCGGTTGAGGATGCCTTTCTTATGGTTGGCGAATAGGGAGATGGCCATGAGGACGGGCGACGATGGGATGAGGCGGCCCCGATTGGCAAATGGAAAGGCGGGAAAGGCCCGCCCAGACCCTCGCCGGGGCGGTCGCGCCCGATCTCAGCGGCGGCGCGGGAGCGACTGCATCCAGCGGGTGAGTTCGCCGGCGTAGGTGCGCCAGGTCGGGAAGGTGCGGGCCCGGGCGGCGGCCGAGAGGGCGGCGAGTTCGTCCGGCGCCGCAAGGAGCCGGGCGATGGCCGGGGCGAGCGAGTCGGCCGCGACGCTGTCGAGGGCGAGGCAGCCCCCCTGGTGCGAGTGTTCGCCCAAGGCGCCGCGCGCGGAGCAGATGCAGGGCCGGCCATGGGCCAGGCTCTCGATCACCGGCAGGCCGAAGCCCTCGGCCAGCGAGGGATAAACGGTGAACGCGCAGCCGGCATAG
>CAIKTR010000025.1 GCA_903830425.1 uncultured Opitutia bacterium | reverse complement strand
CGAGCGGGACCGTCCGGGCCCTCGCGACCCGCGGCCGGGGTCCGCAGGCGTCAACCGCCACGATCGTGGTGGTCACCGGCACCTCGTCGCCGATCACCGTCACGGGCCTCCTCGACGGCACCGTCTACACCTTCACCGTCACGGCCAACAACAGCCTGGGCGAGGGTCCCCCCTCGGCTCCGTCTGCACCCCTGACCGTCGCCCCGCCGACCCGGCTGAGCAACATGTCGGTCCGGATCGGCGCGGGCACGGGCGACCGCACCCTGATCGTCGGCTTCGTCGTCGGCGGCGCCGGCACCAGCGGCGCCAAGCCGTTGCTGGTCCGGGCTGTCGGTCCGACTCTCGCGAGCTACGGGGTCACCGGCACGCTGGCCGACCCGAGCCTCGCGCTCATCCCGCAGGGCGCCAGCACCCCTTTGGCCACGAACGACGACTGGGCCGGCGACGCGCAACTCACGGCGGTCGGCAACGCGGTCGGGGCCTTCCCGCTGAGCAGTGCCGCGAGCAAGGACGCCGCGCTTTACCTGACGCCCGCCAGCGGGGTGTACACGGTGCAGGTGACGGGGACGGGCGGCACGACGGGCATCGCCCTGGCCGAGATCTACGACGCCTCCAGCACCTCCTACAACATCACCACGCCGCGGCTAATCAACCTGTCGGCCCGCGCGCAGGTGGGCACCGGCGAAGGGGTCCTGATTGCCGGCTTTGTCATCGACGGCACGGCCTCCCGCACGGTCCTGATCCGCGCGGTTGGGCCGACGCTCGCCACCTACGGGGTGGGCGGGGTGCTGGCGGATCCCCAGTTGGAACTCACCCAGGCGATCAACGGCGCCAACGTGGTCGTGGCGGCCAATGACAATTGGGCCGGTGACGCACAGATCACGTCGGTGGCCAACACGGTCGGGGCCTTTGCCCTGAGCAGTGCCGCAAGCAAGGACGCGGCGATTTTG
Organism: uncultured Opitutia bacterium; assembly: GCA_903830425.1. Taxonomy (GTDB): domain Bacteria; phylum Verrucomicrobiota; class Verrucomicrobiia; order Opitutales; family Opitutaceae; genus Opi-474. The sequence continues at coordinate 62,110 of CAIKTR010000025.1, read as the reverse complement.
GTGACCCTGCCGCCGGGGGTGTATTCCGCGAAGGCTTCCGGGGTCGGTAACACCACCGGCGTTGCGCTCATCGAGGTCTACGAGGTGCCATAAAAAACTCCGACCTGGTTCGAATCGCGCGCCTTGTCATATCTGACTTGGTTGCCTGATAACGGAACCGAATCTGGCGATAGCATGGATAACTTTCAAAGTACCCTAGGCTAAGAAGCGGCTAGGCCATTTTCCGTGCGGCACCCGGGATCGGGTGGGGAAGTAGTTGTGCCGGTCCGCTCCACAGAGCCACGAAAACCGGACTACGAGGGTCGAAGTCGTCAGAAGCAGTGGCTCGTTGTCGCGTTAGCCAGCGCAAGGCCGCAGAGTTTAATAGTGGCCCAGAAATGGCCCAGTGGATTTTAGGCCAATTTAGTGAACCGACATTTAAAAACTACAACCCACTTGGGTTGAGGTCATTAAAATGGCTGCCCGGGTAGGGATCGAACCTACGACCAAGTGATTAACAGTCACCTGCTCTGCCACTGAGCTACCGGGCAACGTGGCTTTCGACCCGGACGGAGCCGGGCCAAAGAGGCACGAAAAACAGGGCCATCCAGCGGGTTGTCAATGCTCGTTTTCCCCCGCGAGCGGGAAAATCAGCGGTCGGCCAAAGTTTTGGTTGCTTTCGGTCGGTTCAAACCTATCACCTGACCCTCTTTTCCACTACGCCTGCCCTCAATTCCGGGGTGACAGGGGGAACGAAATCCATGAAACAACAGTTCAAACTTAACGTCGCAGCGCGCGCCCAGACCGGCCGCAGCGCCTCCCGCCGCCTGCGCAAAGCCAACCGCGTTCCCGCGATCCTCTACGGGAAGCACACCAGCCCGGAGTCGCTCTCCATCGAGGGGCCGGAGTTCGTCCGCTTCCTCAAGTCCGTCGCCGGCCGCGCCGTCCTCGTCGAGCTCGAGCGCGCCGACCAGCCGGTCAAGGCCCTGTCCATTCTCCAGGAGATCCAGCGCGATCCCCTCACCGACAAGTACCTCCATGTCGACTTTCAGGAGGTCAAGCCCGACGAGAAGTTCGAGATGCGCGTGCCCGTGCAGGTCTTCGGCGAGTCGTTCGGCGTGAAGAACCAGAGCGGCGTGTTGGAAATGAACGCCCATTTGCTCCGCGTGCGCTGTCTCCCGAAGGACCTCCCCGAGGTCATCGTGGTGGACGTCACCGAGCTCAAGGTCGGCGAGACCATCAAGGCCGGTGAGATGAAGCCCATTGCCGGGGTCGAGTTCCTCGACACCAAGGGCCAGCCCGTCGTTTCGTGCGTCGAGCCGGTGGCCGAGGTCGTCCAGGAAGTCGTCGCCACCGCCGCGCCGGTCGAAGGGGCCGTCCCGGGTGCCGCTCCCGCCGAGGGTGCCGCCGCTGGTGCCGCCGCCCCTGCCGGTGGCGCTGCGCCGGCCGCTGGTGCCGCCGCTCCGGCCGCCGGAGGCAAGCCTGCCGCCGGGGCGAAGCCCGCCGCCGGCGTTGCGGCCGCCAAGCCGGCCGCTCCCGCCAAAAAGTAAGTTTCCCCGTCCCGTCCGCCGCTTGACCGCGGCGGGCGGTGACGATTGTTCTTTGAGTCATGTCCATCACGTTCGTTGCCGGGCTCGGCAACCCGGGCCGCGATTACGAAAAAACCCGCCACAATCTGGGCTGGGTCGTAGTCGATGCCTTTGCCAGGAAGCAGGGTCTTGCGTGGAAAGCGCAGCCCCAGTTTCAGGCGGAGGTGGCCCGCTGGGATCCCGCGCCGGGCCGCACCTGCTACTTCGCCAAGCCGCTGACGTTCATGAACGAAAGCGGCAGCGCCCTCGGCGCCCTGGTGCGGTTCCACAAGGTGCCCGTGACCTCGGTCATCGCCATCCACGATGACCTCACGATCGATCTCGGGCTCGTCAAAGTCTCCGTCACCGGCAGCGCCGGCGGACACAACGGCGTCGCCAGCCTGCTCGAACACCTCGGCGACGGCTTCACCCGCTATCGCCTAGGCATCGGACCGAAAGACCCGCCGCAGATGGACCTCAAGGACTTCGTCCTCGGAAAATTCACCCCCGCCCAACAGCTTCTCCTCACTCAACACCTCGACCACTACCTTTCAGGCCTCGACCTGCTGCTCTCCCGCGGCGCTGAGACGGCCATGAACCAGCTTAATCGCAGAGATCCAAAATGAAACCCTCCAAACGCAACTACCGCGCGACCTTCATCCTCGATAACCGCGGCAACGCCGACTCCATCGAGCAGATCATCGAAGGCGTCAAAAAGGAAATCGCCGCCGTGCAGGGCGACGTCACCGCCGTGGAAAACATCGGCAAGAAGGACTTTGTACGCGTCACCGACAAGAAGCTCACCGGCGCGACCTACGTGCACGTGAACTTCTCCGCCCCCAGCGAGGGCCCCAGCCAGCTCAAGGAACGTCTCCGCCTCAACCACAGCGTTTACCGCACCTTCGTCCAGTCCGTCTGACCGGGCTCGACGGTTGCGCCCCACCCATGGCCTACCTCAACAAAGTCTTCCTTATCGGCAACCTCACGCGCGATCCCGAGCTCCGGGTCACGCCGAAGGGCACGGCCATCTGCCAGTTCGGCATCGCGGTCAACCGCCAGTTCAAGGACGAGTCTGGCGCGACGCGCGATGAGACGACCTTCGTGGACATCGAGGCTTGGGGCAAGCAGGGCGAACTTGTTTCCAAGTACCTCACCAAGGGCAGCTTGGCGATGGTTGAAGGGCGCCTGAAGCTCGACCAGTGGGAAGACAAGACGAGCGGGCAGAAGCGCAGCAAGATCAAGGTGGTCTTGGACAACGTGCAATTTCTCTCCAGTCGCGGTGCGGGCGCCGGTGGCGCCGGCGGAGCCGCCGCCCCGGCGGATGGCATCGACCAGACGACGCCGGAGCGCCACGCGCCACCGCCGCGCAGCGGTGCGGCCAAGCCGGTCGCGCAGGAAAACCTCGACGAAGACGTGCCGTTTTAAGCACGAAACCTAACACCGGATGCCGCCCGCCCATCGCGTGCGAGCCCGGAAGCGACACCTTACAACCTAAACCGACAACTCACCCATCTCATGGCCACCAGTGAAATCCTCCTAGTCAAACCCGTCGACAATCTCGGCGGCGAAGGCGATCAAGTCAAAGTCCGCGCCGGTTACGCGCGCAACTACCTCCTGCCCCGCGGCATTGCGGTGCCGCTCACCGGGGCCAACCGCAAGCAGGTCGAGGCGCTCAAAAAGCGCCGCGCCATGCGCGAAGCCGAGGAGCTCACGGGCGCCCAGGCGCTCGCCAAGCAGCTGGAGAAGGTCGCGCTCGCGTTCGCCGTGAAGACGGGCGAGGGCGGCAAGATGTTCGGCGCCGTGACGGCCTCCGACGTCCACGACAAGCTCACCGCGGCCGGCGTCACGCTGGAGAAGCGCCGCATTCTGCTGCACACCCCGGTCAAGACCCTGGGCCAGCACACCGTGAAGGTGAAGCTGCACCCCGAGGTCACCGTCGAGCTCAACTTCGACGTGGTCTCGGAAAACCCGATCGTCCCGGTCGCCACGGAGCAGGCCTGATCCCGGTTTCCATTCAACCGAAGGCCGCGTCCGAGTGACGCGGCCTTCGTGTTTATGGGAACATCTTGTTGAAAACCAGTTGTTGCCGCGCCCCCGCCACCGCGCCTGAATCGCCCCCTCGCCATGGCTGACGACAACCCTCCCTCCACCCGGCGCCCGGATGCCCCGGCGGCGATGGTAGGGCGCACCCCGCCCCACAGCATCGAGGCGGAGGAGTACCTGCTGTCCTGCTGTCTGCTCGACGGGTCGGATTCGATCGCGCGCTGCCTTGAGGCCAAGCTCCCGAGCGCGGCGTTCTACTCGCCCGCCAACCGGCTGATTTTCGAGAAGCTGTGCGAGCTCTACCAGAAAAACCCGCCGGTTGACGTCGCGGTCCTGGCCGAGGAGCTCAAGACCGCCAAGCAGCTCGAGAGCATCGGCGGGTTTGCGTACCTGACGCAGATCAGCGGCCGGATCCCGACGACGGCCCAGGCGCAGTACTTCATCGACAAGGTCCGCGAGCTCTATCTGCTGCGCGAGCTGATCAAGGTCGCCACCGGCGCGGTGGAGAACTGCTACAGCTACCAGGGCGGGCTGGAGGAATTCATCGACAAGGTGGAGCAGGACATCTTCCGGGTGACGCAGGACCGCGTGTCCGACGCCGCCAAGCCGATGAAGGAGCCCACGCTGGAGGCGATGAACGTCATCACGAAGATGATGATGAAGAAGGGCGAGCTGACGGGCATTGCCTCCGGGTTCCGCGACCTCGATTCCCTGACCTTCGGCTTTCAGCGGGCGGAAATGATCGTGCTCGCGGCCCGGCCGTCGATGGGCAAGACCTCGCTGGCGCTCAACATGGCCGAGGCGGCCGCCATGCCGCGGCGCGGCGGCGAGGCGGCGGCGACCCTGATTTTCTCCCTCGAAATGAGCGCGCCCCAGCTGGCGCTGCGCATGCTCTGCTCCCGGGCCAAGGTGAACATGAAGCTCCTGCGCGAGGGGCTCCTGTCCAAGAACGGCACCGAGCAGTCCGAATTGATCAAGGCGGCGGACGATTTTTCCAAGGCCCCGCTGTTCATCGACGATTCGAGCCACCTGTCCATCATGGAGCTCCGGGCCAAGGCGCGCCGGGTGCACGCCCGGCACAAGCTCGGGTTCATCATCGTGGACTACCTCCAGCTGCTCAGCCCGACCGATGCCCGGGTGCCCCGGGAACAGCAGGTGGCGGAGGCCTCGCGCGGATTAAAAGCGCTGGCGAAGGAACTCAACCTCCCGGTGCTTGTATTAAGCCAACTGAACCGCTCGTCCGAAAAGGACAACCGCCCGCCCCGTCTCTCAGACTTGCGCGAATCCGGATCGATCGAGCAAGATGCAGACGTTGTAATGATGCTAGCCAGGCCCAAAGATGCTGACGAAAAATTCCAAGTCGCCTCCGATTCGGCGGAGTTAATCGTTGCCAAGCAACGAAACGGCCCGGTAGGAGAATTGAAGCTTACTTTCCTTCGAGATATCACCCGCTTTGAAAACTTTACTACGTAACCCGTTATATCGGGTCACAGGCCCATTTATTGCCTTCTGGCTGCTCCTCATTGCGGGTGGGGCGACCCTCCGGGCCCAGGAAGCCGCCGGGGCCCCCAATCAGCCAGCCGCCGTGGCCTACAAGGTGGGCACTATCTCGGTCAAGTTTATCGGCACAGCCATTGTCAATGAACAGGTTGTGCGAGCTAACATGCAGTTGCGCGAGGGCGGGGACTACGACGGTAGCATCGTCGACCGCGACATTCGGACGCTCTACAAGACCGGCCTTTTCGAGTTCATCGAGATCAAGCAGGAAGCGGCGAACGAGCGGGTTTTCAACCTGGTGGTGGAGGTCACGCCCAAATTCCGGGTGCTGGCCGTGCGCTATGAGGGCAACAAGAAGGTGAAGTCCCGGCGCCTCGACAAGGAAGTGAAGACCAAGCCGAACGCCTCCCTCGACGAGCGCCAGGTCAAGGAGGACGCCGAGAAGGTGCGCGAGTACTACCAGAAGTCCGGGTACAACCAGGTTTCGGTCAATTACACGATTGAGCGCGACCGCGCCACGAGCTTTGGCACCGTGATTTTCAAGATCAAGGAAGGGGCCAAGGTGCGCATTTCGCTGGTGAAGTTTTCCGGCAACGGCCACGTCAAGCCCAAGAAGCTGGCCGGCGAGATGGAGACCAAGAAGTGGAATATTTTCTCCTGGCTGACCGACACCGGCCGGTTCAAGGACGACCAGTTTGACGACGATCTGGAAAAACTGCGGGATTACTACCGCGAGCAGGGGTATCTCGACGTGGAAATCCCCCGCAACAAGATCTCGTTTGATTATCCCAAGCCGGACCGCCTGGTCATCACAATCGGCGTGATTGAAGGCCGCCGGTACCGGATCGGTTCGATCGCGGTCACGGGCAGCAAGCTGCACCCCGAGGCGCTGCTCAAGCGCGTGCTGCGCCAGAAGAGCGGGATGATTTTCACCCCGTCCAAGATCGAGAAGGACAAGGAGCGCATCGAGGAGTTTTACGGCCGCGACGGCTACCTCGAGACGCAGGTCCGCCTCACCCGCAAGTCGAACATCACGACCGGCAACATCGACCTCGTCTACGACGTCAACGAGAGCGGCAAGTTCAACGTCGAGTCCATTGTCATCCAGGGCAACACCAAGACCAAGAGCACGGTGCTCCTGCGGGAACTCACCCTCGGGCCGGGCGACGTCTTCAGCACCATCAGCATGAAGATTGGCAAGCTGAAGCTGGAGAACACCCGGTTCTTCGAGGATGTGAGCATCACGCCCCAGGAAACCAACATCCCCGGACGTCGGAACATGCGCATCGCGGTCAAGGAAGGGCGCACCGGCAACCTGACCTTCGGCGCGGGCTTCAGCTCGCTGGAACGGGCGACCGTCTTCGCCGAGGTGTCCCAGTCCAACTTCGACCTGTTCAATCGCCGGTCCCTGTTCCAGGGCGACGGCCAGAAATTCAAGCTGCGGCTGCAGGTGGGCTCGGTCTCGAGCGACCTGCTGCTTTCCTTCGAGGAGCCCTGGGTCTTCCAGCGGCAGCTGGCGATGGGCTTCAACCTGTTCCGCCAGAGCGCGGAGTACACCAGCACCTATTACAACCAGGTGGTCACGGGCATCGAGGTCTACGGCCGCAAGCGCCTCTTCGAACTCGTCGAGGGTCGTCTGTCCTACTCCTACTCGATCATCACCATCAAGGACGTCAGCGCGTCGGCCTCCTCCGTCATCAGCGAGCTCTCGGGCGACAACAAGGTGTCCAAGGTCGGGTTCTCCATCCTGCGCGACACTCGCGACAAGATCGTCAACACCACGGCCGGCAACTACGTCAACATGGTCACCGAGGTCGCTGGCGGGCCCTTTGGCGGCGATGACAACTACTACCGCCTGGAGCTGCGGGGATCCCAGTTTTTCCCGATCTTCGAGACCCAGCAGCAGGTGCTCAGCCTGATTGTCCGCGGCGGCGTCATCCAGAACTTCGGCGACAGCAAGGACGTTGCCTACTACAACAAGTACTATCTCGGCGGCCCGACGGACCTGCGCGGCTTTGAATACCACACGGTCAGCCCGCGGGACGCCTACGGCGAGCCGATCGGCGGCAAGACCTACGGGTTTTTCAGCGCGGAGTACTCGCTCGACATCGTGAGCCCCATCCGGTTCGCGCTCTTTTACGACGCCGGCTTCGTCAACCGGGGCATGGGCGACTTCAGCCCGATCCAATATGCCGACAATATCGGCTTCGGCCTGCGCCTGTTTGTGGCGGGTTCGCCGCTCAGCCTCGATTTTGGCATTCCGCTGACCGGCGACTCCCTGACCAAGCGCGGCAATCAGTTCAATTTTTCCTTTGGCACGCGCTACTGATTCCGCTTAGCTCAGCCCCTTAATCCCCCTTACCCATCCATGAAAAAAACGATCCAATCCTTGTTCGCTTTGTCGGCGTTTGGCGCCGCGGCGCTCTTTGCCCAAGCCCAGCCGGCCCCCAAGATCCTGGTGGTCGACATGGCCAAGCTCTACGACAGCCACTACAAGACCGAGGAGCAGAACAACAAGCTGCGCGGTGACGAGCAGAAGGCCCAGGAGGAGCTCGACCGCCTGAACAAGGAGGGGAACTCCCTCGTGGAGAAGTACAAGGAGCTCGCCGAACAGGCGAACAACCCGGCGAAGACCCCGGAGGCCAAGTCCGCCGCCGCCGCCGAGGCCCAGCGCATGATGGGCGACATCCAGCGCAAGCAGACCGAGGTGCAGACCTTCCAGCAGAACACCCGCAACTCGCTCCAGCAGCGCATCAAGAATTTCCGCGACCTCATGATCGAGGAGATCAGCAAAATCGCCGTGGACGTGGCGAAGCGCAAGGGAGCCACGCTCCTGATCGACAAGTCGGGCCCGACCCTGATCGGCGTCTCGAACATCATCTATTCCGATTCCGGCTATGACGTCACCGACGAGGTCCTCAAGGAGATCAACAAGGATCGTCCCGTGTCCGTGGCCGCTCCGGTGACCCCGGCCGCCGCCGCCCCGGCTGCCGCCTCGAGCTCCGACTCGCCCAAGATCACGCTGCCCGGCGTGAAGAAGCCGTAATCGGCCTCCCCGCGCGTTTTTTCCCACCCCGGCCTGACCAGGCCGGGGTTTTTGTTTTTGGGGCCCACGGAACCTCCCGCACACTGCTGCGTTGCACCGCCGGCCAAAGATCCCACGCTGTCGCCATGCAGGTCTCGTTCACCACGGATGAAATTGCAGCCATCGTGCAGCCCCAGCAGGTGCGGGGCGCCACCACCGAGTCGGTGCGCGCCATCGCCTCCCTGGGGGCGGCGGCGGCGGGCGAGTTGTCTTTCCTCGGCAACTTGAAATACAAGGCCGAGGCGGCCACCACTCGGGCTTCCGTCGTGCTGCTGCCCTTGGACTACGACGGTCAGCCGCAGCCCAACCAGCTCTTTTTCCTGGTCGACAACCCCTCCGTGGCGCTGGCGCGCCTGTGCTCGCGCATCGAGCAGCAGCTGTGGCCGAAGCCGGCCCCCGGGGTCCATCCCACGGCTCATGTGGCGCCGGGGGCCCGGGTGGCGGCCTCCGCCACGATCGGCCCGCTGTGCGTCGTGGAGGCGGAGGCCGTGATCGGCGAGCGGTCCCACCTCCAAGCCCAGGTTTATGTGGGCCGCGGCGCCCAGATTGGCGACGACTGCTGGCTCATGCCCGGGGTGATCCTGGCGGCCGAGTGCATCCTGCGCAACCGGGTCCGCCTGCAGCCGGGGGTCGTGGTCGGCTCCGATGGCTTCGGTTACGAGTTTGTCGCCGGCCGGCACGAGAAAATCCCGCAGGTCGGCAATGTCGTGATCGAGGACGACGTGGAAATCGGGGCCAACAGCACCCTCGACCGCGCCCGGTTCAGCCGCACCGTGGTCGGGGAGGGCACCAAGATCGATAACCTCGTGCAGGTGGCGCACAACGTCACCATCGGCCGCCATGTCATCCTGTGTGCGCAGGTGGGGATCTCCGGCAGCGCGACGATCAGCGATTATGCGGTGCTGGGGGGACAGGCGGGGATTGGCGGCCACATCACGATTGGCCGGGCGGCCAAGGTGGGCGGCCAGTCGGCCGTGACCTTCAATGTCGAGCCGGGGACCTATGTGAACGGCTCGCCCGCCATGGCGTACATGCTCGGCCAGCGCCTCGAGGTGCTCCACCGCCGGCTGCCGGAACTCTTCAAGCGGGTGGGGGACCTGGAAAATTCGCCGGGGAAAGGATAAAAAAGACTTCCGCCGGGGGCGGTTCAGCCCCAGCGTGCCGCGCATGAGTGAAACGCGGCTGAAAATCTTCTCCGGCAACTCTAACCGCGTGCTCGCAGAGGAAATCTGCGCCGCCATTGGCATGCCCCTGGGCGAGGCCACCGTCACCAGCTTTCCGGACGGGGAGTCCTTCGTGAAGATCAACGAAAACGTCCGCGGCCAGGACGTGTACATCATCCAGTCGACCTGCCCGCCGACGAACCATCACCTGATGGAGCTGCTGATCATGATTGATGCCGCCCGCCGGGCCTCCGCCCAGCGCATCACCGCGGTGCTGCCGTTCTACGGCTACGCCCGCCAGGACCGCAAGGACCAGCCCCGCGTGCCGATCACGGCGAAGCTGGTCGCCAACCTCCTGGTCGCCGCCGGGGCGACGCGCATCCTGACCATGGACCTGCACAGCCAGCAGATTCAGGGCTTCTTCGACATCCCCGTGGACCATCTCTTCGCGTCCCCGGTCTTTTTTGAATACCTCAGCACCCAGAAGCGGGAGCGCCCGCTGGTCGTGTGCTCGCCCGATGTCGGCGGCATGAAGATGGCCTCGGCCTACGCGGACACCATGGGCGCCGCGCTGGCGCTGGTGGCCAAGAAGCGCAAGAGCGCCACCACCGTCGAGGCCATGAGCATCGTCGGCGATGTCAGCGGCTGCGACGTGCTGCTGGTGGACGACATCACGGAAACGGCGGGCACCCTGACGGCGGCCGCCCGGATCCTGAAGGACAACGGCGCGGCGCGGATCACCGCGGCGGTCAGCCACTGCATCCTGAACGATATTGCCGTGGAGCGCCTGAAATCCGGGCTGATCGACGAACTGATCACGACCAACTCCACCCCGATCGACACCCGCGGGCTGCCCATCAAGGTGCTCAGCATCGCCAAGCTGCTCGCGCAGGCGATCGTCCGCATCAACGGCAACGAGAGCGTGACGAGCCTGTTCCGGATCAAGGGATTCTGAGGGGTAGGCCGTGACGGACCGCCGTCCGGCCGTCGCATCAGGAGCCGGTCGTGCGGAGTTCTGTGCCCAGCAACCGACTGGTTGCAGAGGGGAACTTTTGACGCCAAGATTGGGTCATTCCGTTATCTCCATGAAATCCAAGCTATTCTCCGTTTTCATCGCCTTCCTCGTCGCCTCACCGTTGGCCAGCCCGGCGCTGCTGGGCAAGGACGCGGCGCTGCCGAAAAAGCCCGCGCTGCGCGTCGACGCCAGCCCCGTAAGTGATGCGAAGTCGCCCCTGGTCACCAGCTACGCCGACATCGTCGAACCCGTCCAAAAAGCGGTCGTATCGGTGTACTCGAAGAAGATAGTGCGCGAGCGGATCTCAGCTAACCCGATGATGCGTCAATTCTTCGGTAATATCCCGGACCAAGAGCGCGAGCACAAGGAAGAGGGGCTCGGGTCGGGGGTCATCATTTCCCCGGACGGCTATATTTTGACCAACAACCATGTGGTTGAAGGGGCGGACGAGCTGAAGGTGGGCCTGGCCGACGATCGTGAGTTTGTCGCCAAGGTGATTGGCACCGATCCCAAGACGGACGTGGCCGTGATCAAGATCGAGGCCGGCAATCTGCCGACGCTGACGCTGGCCGACAGCGACAAGCTCAGGGTGGGCGATGTGGTCTTTGCCGTGGGCAACCCCCTCGGCGTTGGTCAAACGGTCACCATGGGCATTGTTTCGGCCAAGGGACGCAACCAGCTGGGCCTGTTGGAGGGCGGCTACGAGAGTTTCATCCAGACCGACGCGGCGATCAACCTGGGCAATTCCGGCGGGGCCCTGGTGGATGCCAAGGGGCGGCTGGTGGGGATCAACAGTGCCATCATATCGACGTCCCGGGGCAGCATAGGACTCGGCTTTGCCATTCCGATCAACCTGGCCTCGTCGGTGCTGCAGAGCCTGATCGCCACCGGGAAGGTCACGCGGGGCTTTCTGGGGGTGAATGCGCAGACCGTGCCCGCGGAGGACACCGACTCGCTGCACCTGCCCAAGGGCGCGCGCGGGGCCATGATCACGGATGTCTCGCCCAACTCCCCGGCGGCGGTGGCGGGGCTGGAGCGGGGGGATGTCGTGATCGCCTTCGACGGCCGGCCGGTGAACTCCTGGGAGGAACTGCGGCTGTTCATTGCCGGGACGGGACCCGGCACCAAGGCGAAGCTGAGCATTTCCCGCGAGGGGAAGCCGCTCACGGTTGAAGTGACCCTGGCCACCGTCGACGAGAAACCGGATGAGCTCATTCCCGGGGTCGACGTCACCCCGCTGACCGATGAAGCCCGGGCCCGCCTGCGGATTCCGGCCCGGTTCAACGGCCTGCTGGTCCGGGCGGTCGATCAGGACTCGTATTATGCCGACGTGCTGATGCCGGATTTTCTTCTGGTGCAGATCGACCGGGAATATGTGACCGATCTGGCCTCGGCCAAGGCGGTGCTGACCCCGGGGCGCCATCTGCTCTACGTCTATTATCGCGGTGCCCTGAGGGTGGCGCGCATTGAGGTCAAGGGCAGCTGAGCCCCGGGGCGGGCCGTGCCCCCTCTACGGGGTCACGGCCGGATCTTTCAGGACGAGCAGGAAGCGCCCGACGCCCCCCAGGTGCTGCACCTTGGACTTGAACGCATCGTCGTGGCCCGTCCGGTAGCCCGAGTAATAGACCCACCAGGAGCCCGGACGGTTTCCGGGCACCGCCCCCGGGCCGACATAGATGCTCTTCCCGTCGAAGCCCCGCCCCAGGCTGAGCCCGGGAACCTCGCTGACCGGGCTCCACTGGCGGCCGTCGCGGCTGACGGCCAGGTGCGGGATCACGATCCCGGTCTGCGCGTCATAGACGCTGGGGAACGTCACGTAGAGCGAGTCCTGCAGCTTCACGGCCGCTGAGTTGTAATAATGGAGGCTGCGGGGATCCGTTTCATCCGGCGCCAGCACCACGACGGGGGCCGGAAAATTCCCGAAGGTCCGCGACTCGGTGTATCCGACCTGCCGCCGGCCCTGGCCATCCCCCTGGCTCCAGACGCGGACATACATCCGGTAGAGGTCACCGTCGCGGAAACAGACCGTCTGGGTGTCGGAGTTGCAGGCGAGGAGCGGGCGCTTGATCAGCTGCCAATGGAGGCCGTCCGGACTCGTTCCGCCGTACACCTGCCATTGGCTGCCCCAAGGCGTGCCTGGGGCCGGGGTGAAGCAGGAGAACACCACCTTGAAGCGTTCCGCCGCGGGGGCCGCGGGATCCAGGAAGACGCAATGGCCGGTGACGCCGTGGAGGGGAGGGCCGGCGAGCACGATGTTGTTGGCGCGGCTGCCCGCATATTCGACCAGCCCGAGATTGGGCTTTTCCCATTTCACCCCGTCCACGGAGCGCGCGTAACAGAGATAGCCGTCGGCGTCGCTTTGGTACGTGTGGGGATAGGCTTCGTACCACATGTGCCAGGTCTGGCCGTCCCGGATCACATTCACGTAGTTGACCTGGAAGTCCTCCTGCGGCCGGTCGGAGACCAGCAACGGCTCCGTGGTTCGGGCCTCGATGCGAAACAGGGTCGCGGCCGCCCCGGGCGCTGTTCCCAGCAGGTTAGCGGCCAGGGCCCCGAGCAGGCCTGCCGTCACGGCCAAGGGTCGCACCATTATTTTCATCTTGTGAGATACTGCGGGAGGGAGGCGGCCCAGCCACCATGATGGACTACCGGACTGAGGCTGGCGGGTCCGCCGCCGGGTGCAATCCCCGGATGCCAGCGCGGCCGCTGCGGCCGGTGGTCCTTTCGGGCGCCGGGCGCGTGGCCGAATGACACGCGCCCGCTTTCAGCCCCGGCATCTGGCCCGCAAGCACCGCTCACGGGGCATTTGGGTCCGCCTTAGCTCCCGGGCTTCTGCACCGGGATCTTGGCGAGCCAGTCGGGCACGGCGTCGGCCGGGTAGGTCGGGAAGCTCAGTTCCAGCAGCGAGACCGCCGGCACGTCGAAGCGCGCCTGACCGGCACTGCGGTCCACCAGCATGGCCACGGCCACCGGCACGCCGCCGGCCCGGCGCACGATCTCGAGGCACTCGAGGACGCGCCCGCCCCGGGTGACGACGTCCTCCACGATCAGCACCGGCTCGCCGGGCGCCAGCGTGAAGCCGCGCCGCAGCACGAGCACGTTGTCCTCCTTTTCCGCAAAGATGTACCGGACCTTGGCCTGGCGAGCCACTTCCTGCCCGATCACCAGGCCGCCCATGGCGGGCGCAAGCACGGTCTTGAAGGAGAACCCCTGCACCTTGGCGACGAGGAGTTCGGCGAGGCGCTCGACCGCGTCCATCCGCTGGCACACCTGGGCGCACTGGAAGTAGTGGCCGCTGTGCAGGCCGGAGCGCAGCACAAAGTGCCCTTCCAACAGCGCGCGGGTGCGGGTGAAGATGCCGAGGATCTCTTGCTGGTCAGAAGCCATGGCCTGACGCTGGCGGCTGACCGGCAAAAAACAAAAACATTTTGCACCTGACTGGGGCGGCGGTAGGTTCCGCCTACCGTGCTGAATTTAACCGTGCCGCTGGAGGACGAACTGGGCGATGTGCTCGAGAAAGCCATGCGCCAGGCGGGCCTGGGCGAGGAGGAGGTGGCGCAGCGGAGCGGCGTGGCGACGGCCCGGATTTTGGACGCGGTGGACTATCGTTCGGACCTCTCGTCGGCGGAATTGCGCCAGCTGGCCGGGGTGCTGGGGCTGAACGAGGTCGGCCTGTGCGCGCTGGGGTGCGGGCAGTATCCGCGGCCCGAGATGACGAGCCTGCCCTTCTGTGTGCATCCGCTGCGGATGCCGCACGGCATCGGCTGTGCGAATGCCTACCTGGTGACGGAGTGCGGCGCGTCCCGCGGCCTCCTGTTCGACACCGGGCCGGACATCGGGACCCTGACCGCGGTGTGGCCGCGGGCGGTCAAGGAAGTCGACGCGGTTTTTGTCACCCATGTGGAGCCGGAGCATAGCGGCGGGCTGTGCGAGGTGGTGGCGCGGTTCGGGCTGCCGCAGGCCTATTGCCCGGCGGGAGTCAGCGCGCCCTGCGGTGAGCCCATGGCCGAGGGCCAGCGGCTGCGTTTCGGCCACTTTGAGGTCAAGGCGTTCCATACGCCGGGCCACTCCCCGGCCCACAATTGCTACCTGGTCAGCAATCCGTCGGTGCCGAGCGGGGGGGCGCTGCTGGTCTCGGGAGACCTGATTTTTGCCGGTTCCATGGGTGGCGGCTACCATTCCCAACGGCAGCTGGCGACGCACCTGCGGCGGGTGTTGGCCGGGGTGCCGCCGCAGACGGTGATCGCGCCCGGCCACGGGCCGATGACCACGGCGGGCAACGAGCTGCGCTATAATCCTTTTTTGGCCTGAACGCCCGGCGGCGTGGCAAATGGTCGGGGCGGCGAGATTCGAACTCGCGACCTCTACGTCCCGAACGTAGCGCTCTACCAGGCTAAGCTACGCCCCGATCTCATTTCTCCTTCCGGACCTGTCCGAAGGAAGGCGGAGGAAAGGCCGTGCAACCGGCCACTGCAAACAAAATATCTCCGCAAATAAATAAGGCCCGGATCTTGCGATCCGGGCCTTGAAAACTTCCGGTGGAACCGGCGCTTAAGAAGAGGGCGGGGGAGTGGCGATGGCCGGCATGCGGCTGAGGGTGCTCTCGGCCGCGCGGCGGGCGATCATCTCGACGGTACGCTGGATCTCGATTTCGGCGGAGCGGCGGCTGATCTTGCCCATTTCGACCTGCTTGGCGAACTCGAAGGCCTCGCGGTTGAGCTTCTCCTTGGCGGCGCGCAGGGTGCTGAGCTTGACCTCAAGCTCGGCCGCCGTCTTGGCGCTGCTGTCGGCCTCCGTGGTGAACTTGTCCGTGGCCTCCTGAATCTTGCGGCCGTCCTCTTCCCAGCGGGCGAGTTTCTCGGACTCCTTCTTGGCTTCCTCGGCGGCCCGGTCGGCGGCGCGCTTCTCGGCATCGGCGCGGGCCTTGGCCTCGACGGAGGCCTTGCGGGCGTCTTCCACCCGCTTCAGCTCGGCCACCTTGGCCATTTGGGCCTTCTCCCGGTGCTCGATCTTTTCGGCTTCGGAGAAATACAGGGCAAGGAATACCGCCAGCAGGACGCTGACCGAAATGACGTACATCCACTTTTTCATGGGAGGGTAAAGGTAGGCGGGTTATGAGTTGTTATTCTTTATTCTTGGCGGCGCGGGCGGCGGCGGCTTCCGCGGCGGCACGGGCGGCATCGGCGGCGGCGATCTTTTCCAGGACCTGCCGGAGGTTTTTGACGTTCTCCTCGGCCTTTTGCACGTAGGTGCGGAGGAAGGCCTGCTCCTCAACCGCCATCTTCTTCTCCTCCCCGAGCTTGGTGATGGCGCTTTGCTCGTTCTTGATGTCGTTCTCCAGGCGGGTGACGAGCTTGGCGAACTTCTCCTTGTCGGCAAAGGCCTTGTCCCGGGCATCCGTGGCGACCAGGCGCGCCTCGTGATCCTTCTTGTCCTTGGCTTCCTTGGCCTCGCGCTCGGCCTTGCGGCGCAGCACCCCGGCGTTGGCATCCTTGATGGCCTGCTCGTTGGCCTTGGCCTGGGCGAGCAGCTTGGCCTCCTTCTCCTGCTTCACCTTCAGGGCCTTGGCTTCTTCCTTGGCCTCATAGCCTGAGCTGAAGTTCCAGTAGATGGCACCGAAAATGATCAACGCGACAATCGGGGCGAGGACGTAGACGAAGCTTTTCTTCATGATGATAAAAGGGGTTGCAGGATTACAGGGAGCGCGGAGCCGTGGTCTTGACCTGGTTCCGTTCCTTGATCGCGTCCTCGATGGCCTGCTTCAGACGCGGAAGTTGGGTGTCGTGGGAGGATTCGGTATAGGAGATGGCCTTGTTGACCGCGATGAGGGCCTCGTCATAGCGCCGTCTTTCAAAGCCGATATAGGCGAGGAAATTGTAGACCGCGCCGGGCTTCTCGAGGTTACCCTTGGCCACGGCGGCTGACAGGCTGCGATAGGCCTCCTCGCCCTTGTCGAGGGAGTAGTAGATCTGGGCAACCTGATAGTCCAGCTGGCCGGATCTCGGAAACTGGACGGCGGCTTCCTTGAGCACGTCGATCGCCTGATAGGGCTTGTCGACCTGCTGGTACGAGTAGGCGAGGTATTCCCAGTTCTTCTGGGTGGACTCGATCGTTTTCTTCCGCAGGCCCGCATGCAGCAGCTCGGTGGCCTTGCCGTACTGGCCCAAATTGATGTAGATGCCCACCAGGTTGAAGTTGTCCTTCGGGGTCTTGCCGAAGCCGAGGGCCTGCGACCGCTCCGCCGCGAGAATGGCGCGGATGTTGTACTGGCGGGACTTCTCCTCGCTCTTGTCGAGGGCGAGGTTGAGATAGGTGGCTACCAGCTGGGACCAGTAGTCCTTCTTGCCGGGGTACTGCTTAACGAGCAGTTCGAGGACTTCGGAGGCGCGGGCGTAGTTGCCCTCCTGCTGGGCGATGGCCAGCATCAGCACGTAGAATGTTTCCTTCGGGCGCGGGGTGCCCAGCAGCCCGCTGTCAATTTCCGCCTGGGACTGCTTCAGCAGCTTGGCATCGATCTTCTCGGGATTGATGATGGCCTCGTTGTAGAGGATGGAGGCGTAAAGCAGGGCGGCGTCCTGGCGCTGCGCATCGCCGGTAGCCTTGCCCACGGGGCTGTTGATCCAGCGCTTGATGTAACCGGCCGACTTGTTGAAATACTGCTGCTGCAGGGCGACGGACTTGGTCGCGGTGGCCTCCTGGTAGAAGAGTTGGACCAGATAATACACCTTTTCAGCGACATCATGCTCGTCGAAATAGCCGTAGGCATCCGCGAGTCGCACAGTGGCCTCCATGGGCTCGATCGCCTTGGCATAGTCGGACTTCGACATGTAGATCTTCGACTTGATGTCCGCGATGATCGCGAAGTCGTACGTGGTCGGCCCCACGTTGGTCTGCATGCGGTCGAGCAGCGCCAGCGCGCCCTCCCAGTTCTTGGCATCCGTGTAGGGCTTGAGCTTGTTCAGCTCCTCAGAGGTCCTCTCCGTGAGCTGGGCCGGTTCGTTCGCCCCGCTACGAGGGGACGCCGCCAAGGCGAGGACGAGGATGAGGGCCAGGCGACCCGGCCGGGAGGAAAATTGGGGGAAAATGTCGGGCACGGTGGATTATTCCTCGTTCAGGGTGAAGACGATGGGCACCTGCATGTGAGTGTTGACCGAGCGGCCGCCTTTTTTGCCGGGACGGAACTTCCATTTGCCCACGGCTTGGACGGCTGAGGCTTCAAACTCGCGCTGGGTGGAACGCGCGGCGTAGGGGTTGCGCACGTCACCGTTCGTATCGACGATGAAATCCACCACGACTTCGCCCGCCACACCGGAGCGGCGCATTTCAAACGGGTACTGGGGCCGGGCCTGGAACTTCGGGACCGGCACCTGATCGAGCTTCGAGATGTCGAACACCTCGATGCCCTTGCCCAGGCCGCGCCCGGCGCCCTGCGGAATCACGATGGCTCCGGCGTTGGGCTTGAGATTCTCGGGCGGCGGAGGCTGGAGGGGCTGGACGAAGGAGTCCAACTGCACCACCTGCGGCACGTCGGCCTGCATCGGGGGGGCAAATTCAAGCGGGGTGTCGGGCTGGTCCTCGGCGACGACCTTCTCCGGCTCATCCGGCTCAATGGGCGGCATCTCGATCTGGATCAGCTTCTCCTCCTGCTTGGGCTTGGCCTTGAGCGCGGGATGCCCGAAGGCCTCGCTCAGCCAAGTGACACCCCCATGGAGAAGCAGGGAAACGATGAGACCGATGATTAAATCGCGGCGCATGATGGAGGGTCGCTCGTGGGTTTACCGACCGGTGGCGCGAACGCGGGTCTCGACGGAGACCTGGGTGATGCCGGCTTTGCGCACCTCGTCGAGGGCGGTCACCGTGATGCCAAACTTGGCCCGGTCGTCGCCGGCGATCAGCACCCGGGGATTCGGCACGCGGGTCTTCAGGTTGGAGAGACGGGGGGCGATTTCACCGATCTGGATGAGTTCCTTGTTCCAGTAGCAGGTGCCCTGGTCGGAAATCTGCAGGGTGACCATGTCGGGGTCCGGCGGGCTGGGCGTCGTCACCGGGACCGGGAGATTGACCGGCAGGGAGGCGATTTTGCTCAGCGACAGCGTGAACAAAACAAAGGTCGCGAGCAGGAAGAAGATGACGTCGATGAGGGGGATGATCTCAATGCGCGCCTTCTTCTTGCCGTCTTCGACTTTGGAGCTGGAACCGGCCATGGTGGTGAAATTTAGCGAGAGTGAAAGGGGAGGAAAGGCGCGGCGGACCGGAGTCTACTTGCCCGCCGGGCGGACGCGGGTCTCAATGAAGACCTTGGAAGCCCCGGACTTGCGGACTTCGTCGATGGCGTAGCCAAAAACGGCGGAGAACGAGGCGTTCTCATCACCGTTGATGAGGATGCGACCTTCCGGATTCGAGGTGTGATAAGCCCTCAGACGGTTGATAAACTCATCGAGCGCAACGGGATCCTTGTTCCAAGCCAGAGTGCCTTCCTGGGTCACGCTGATGGTTGCGGTATCAGCCGGATCGCGGGGTTCGCCCGTCTCCGAGTCGGGCACTTTAACGCCCGCCAGGCCATTCGACTTGTTCAGCGAAAGCGTGAACAGGACGAAGGTCGCGAGCAGGAAGAAGATGACGTCGATCAGGGGAATGATCTCGATACGTGCCTTCTTTTTGCCGCCACTGCTGCCGCCGGATGATCCTGCCATGGATAAGGTGGGTCGAGGGAGTAGACGATGCCGCCGCCAATTGCTTGGCTAATCAGCGACTGAACGGGGCGTTGGTCTCGGACTTCTTGATGATGAGCTCGAGGGCGTTGGACGCGTCGGCGACCTCGTGCTTGGCCTCTTCGATGCGGGCATTCAGGTAATTGTAAGGCAGGAGGGCGGTGATCGCGATAAAGAGACCGGCGGCGGTCGCGATGAGGGCCTCAGCCACACCACCCGTGATCTGGCCGCTGGCCGTGGCGATGTCGCCCGTCATGCTGCCGAAGGTGCGCATCATCCCGGTGACGGTGCCGAGCAGGCCGAGCATCGGGGCGGCGGTGATGACGGTGTCGAGCGTCGCGATGCCCTGCTGGTAGCGGGCCAGTTCCTGCCCGGAGGCGCGGATGAAGGCGTTGGTGAGGGAGAACTCCTTGTTCGTCAGGCTGTACACCAGAATGCGGGCGACGAAATCCTTGCTCTTCTTGCCGATCTCGACCGCGCCCTCGATATCCCGGCGCTCGACGTGCTCCAGCATCTTCTCGACGACCTCGGGCTCGCGGGTGCCGTTCTCACGGACGATGAAGAGCAGGCGCTCGACGACGACGGTGAGGCCGACGAACGAGAGGAGGAGAATCGGCCACATGATTTGGCGACCCTTCATGAACAGTTCCATGATGGTGTCGTCGCCGAGGAGAAACGCGAGGGGGAGGCTTTGGTTGATCATTGGAGGAAAGGGGGTCGGGGTTCGGGGATAGGCGGGTAGGTTATTGAGTGGGGAAGGGGAGGGAGAACCGAGGTCGCCTCGCTGGTGCTAACCGACGCACGTCGTGAGGCGTGAAGCTCAGCTCATGCTTGTTTGCCCTGATCGCTAATACCTCCAACCGCCACGACGAACTCGCCGAAACTGGCGGTCATTTTTCTGGAGGTGTCGGGGATGATCAGCATGTCGCTGAGAGGTGAATTCAGGGTGAAAAAACAGGGAGTCTGTGAAATAGGGGTGAACCAAACTTGCCTGTCAACTTTCTTTGTCGCCGGCGCCATTGGGCGATGGCTCGCGGCTGAAGTGGCTGCCCGACTAGGAGTCGAACCTAGACAAAACGAGTCAGAGTCGTTTGTGCTACCATTACACCATCGGGCAGTGAAAACTTAACCGCGTCCCCCTCGGTCCGGGCCTGGGGGAACATCTTGCGCGCGCCTCAACTCGGCGACCGTCGATCCTCTACCTGTTGCGGTCCGCCGGCGGCCGCCGGCGGGTCCTTCGCCGCCTGTGCACTAAA
This sequence comes from uncultured Opitutia bacterium, assembly GCA_903830425.1. Classification (GTDB taxonomy): domain Bacteria; phylum Verrucomicrobiota; class Verrucomicrobiia; order Opitutales; family Opitutaceae; genus Opi-474. The sequence continues at coordinate 41,793 of CAIKTR010000025.1, read as the reverse complement.
GGTGGAGCCGGCGATGGGATTCGAACCCGCAACCGCCTGTTTACAAAACAGGTGCTCTACCATTGAGCTACGCCGGCGCGAAAGAAGCGCGCATTTGCGAGAAAATTGACTGGGAAATAACAGGGCGGTGGTGGCTCCCCGGGGACTCGAACCCCGAACCAATTGATTAAGAGTCAACTGCTCTACCATTGAGCTAGGAAGCCAAAACCGAAGGGTGAAAAACTCATGATGCCACAGTTGATGTCAACTGTGATTTCCGTCCGGCCTGCCGAGATTTTTCACCGCGCGGCCGGGAGTCGACTCGCGGCGCGGATCCCGTCCGGCAGTTCCGGACGGGGGGATCGTCGACTGCTTGGCAGGCGGTGGCCGGGGTGACTGGGCGGGCCCGCGGGGCGTCTGCGGCGCCCATCGTGGCAAGATTCCCTTTCTCCTGCCGGACCGCCCGGGATCGGCGCCGCCCCGCCGTCACGGGTGAGTCTAGTTTAAGTTTACCCTTTACAGAATGCGCCGGGTTCTCTGTTTTCGAACACTTCCTCCATGCAAAAGACCAAAAAGTCCGTTGCCAAGCGCTTCAAGCTGACCGCCAGGGGCAAGTTGCTGCACCGTTCGCCGGGTACCCGGCATATGGCCAGCACCAAGTCCTCGAAGCAAAAACGCCGGTTGGGCAAGGCCAAGGTCCTCTCACAGACCCACACGCCTCCGCTCCTCCGTTGTCTGCCTCACGGTCTCTAATCCGCCTCCGCCCTCAATCCTAACTTCGTCTGGCGGGTGAATCCTAAGCCGACCCGCCGGCGACTAACCTATAAAGGAACCTAACTAACATGGCTCGTGCAACTAACTCCCCCGCCTCGCGCAAGCGTCGCAAGAAAGTGCTGAAATACGCCAAGGGCTATTTCGGCAACAAATCCAAGCTCTTCCGCTACGCGAAAGAAGCCGTCCAGCACGCGTGGCAGTACGCCTACATCGCGCGCAAGAAAAAGAAATCCGACCGCCGCGGTCTCTGGATCGTGCGGCTCAACGCCGCCTGCCGCGGCGCCGGCATCAGCTACAGCCGCTTCATGGAGGGCCTCAAGGCCGCCAACATCGGCCTCGACCGGAAGGTGCTGTCCGACCTCGCGATCCGCGACGAGGTGGCCTTTGCCGCCCTGGTCAAGCAGGCCCAGGAAGCGCTCAAGACCAAGGCCGCCTCCCAGGCTGCCACCAAGGCCTAAGCCCCGGTCCGCGCGAGCCGGCATGGCTCGCCTCCCTGTCTACTCCACGGAGGACGGGCCTCAGCCGAGGTTCCGTCCTCTTTGTTTTTCTTCGCTTCGCCGCCCCGTGTCTGGTTAAAAAACGCCCTCCGTCATGCAAGCCACCCTGACCGCCCTCGTCGCCAAGGCGCAGACCGATCTCGCCGCCCTGCACTCGCGTCCCGAGTTTGAGGCCGCCAAGGCCCGCCTGGTCGGCCCCAACGGCGAACTCACCGCCCTCATGAAGCAGATGGGCGCCGTGCCGAAGGAGCAGCGCCCGGCGCTGGGCAAGCTCATCAATGAAACCAAGACGCGCCTGCAGGAGCTGCTCGACGGCGCCCTCCGCGCCATCGAGGCCGGCGAACTGCAGGCCCAGCTCGGCCCGGCGGTGGACCCCACCTTGCCGTCGCCCGATGCCGGCCCCGGGACCTACCATCCGCTCACGCTGGTGCGCGAGGAGATGTGCCGGATCCTGCGCAAGGTCGGCTTCACCGTCGCGGACGGCCCGGAGGTCGAGACCGAGTATTACTGTTTCGATGCCCTGAACACCCCGGCCAATCACCCGGCGCGCGACGCCCAGGACACGTTCTACTTTCCCGAGACCGCGCGCTTCGGCAACGTCTCCAAGAAGACGCCCGACGAGCGCTACCTGCTCCGCACCCACACCTCCTCGGTGCAGATCCGCACCATGCTCAAGGGCGAGCCGCCCATCCGCATCGTGTCGCCCGGCCGCACCTACCGCCGCGACACCACCGACGCCACCCACTCGGCGAACTTCCACCAGCTCGAGTGCCTCTACGTGGACAAGAACGTCACCGTGCGCGACCTGAAGGCGCTGCTCGACTACATCTTCGCCTCGCTGCTCGGGCCGGAGACGAAGACGCGGTTCCGCCCGCACTATTTCGGCTACACCGAGCCGAGCTTCGAGGTGGACCTCAGCGCGCAGCATCTGCCCAAGGTGAAGAAGGAGTGGATCGAGATCGGGGGCTGCGGCATGGTCGATCCCGTGGTGTTCTCCGGGGTGGGCTACGATCCCGAGGTCTGGAGCGGCTACGCCTTTGGCATGGGCCTCGAGCGCCTGGCGATGCTGCTCTACGGCATCGATGACATCCGTTACTTCTACCAAAACGACCTGCGCTTCCTGCGGCAGTTCGCCTGAACGCCCCCCCCGCCCTGACGCTCCCCGGCGGCCGCGCGGCCGCCCGCCCCCTCTTCCCCGCCCGTGAAAATCTCCCTCAACTGGCTCAAAGATTACGTCCAGCTCGACGCCTCCGTCGACGAGCTGAGCCGCGCCATCACCTTCCTCGGCTTTGAGGTCGAGCAGGTCCTGCGCTCCGGCGCCCCGCCGCTCCGCCACGTGGTCGTCGGCGAGGTGCTCGTGCGCGACAAGCATCCCAACGCGGACAAGCTGTCCCTCTGCCAGGTCGACGTCGGCCCGGCCGGCGGGATCAAGACCATCGTCTGCGGCGCGCAGAACTACCAGGTCGGCGACCGGGTGCCGGTGGCCCTGCCCGGGGCCGTGCTGCCCGGGGACTTTGTCATCAAGCAGTCCAAGATCCGCGGCCAGTCGTCCGACGGGATGATGTGCTCGGCCAAGGAACTCGGCGTCGCCGAGGACGCGAGCGGCCTCCTCCTCCTGGCCGGCCGGCCGGCGCTCGGCACCCCCATCAATGAGGTGCTCCCGCCGGGCGACGTGGTGTTTGACATCGAGATCACGCCGAACCGCCCGGACTGCCTGTCGCACCTCGGCCTCGCCCGCGAGCTGGCGGCGTGGTTCAAGCGGCCGCTGGTCTACCCCCAGGAAAAATTCCGGGGCGAGCTGGACGGGACCCCCGCCCCCGAGCTCCTGCGCGACGTCACCGTCCTCTCGCCCGAGGATTGCCCGCTGTACACGGCCCATGTCCTCACCGGCGTCAAGGTGGGCCCCAGCCCGGCCTGGCTCCAGCAGCGCCTGACCGCCGTGGGCCTGCGGCCGATCAACAACATCGTCGACGTGGGCAACTACGTCATGCTCGAGACCGGCCAGCCGCTGCACGCGTTCGACGCCCACAAGCTCGGGGGGAACCAGCTGGTCGTCCGCCGGGCCACCGACGGCGAGAAGCTCACCACGCTGGACGGCAAGGAGCGGACGCTCACCAGCCGGATGCTCGTCATCGCCGACGCGCAGCGCCCCGTGGTCATCGCCGGCATCATGGGCGGCGAAAATTCCGGCGTCGGCCCCGCCACCACCGATCTGGTGCTGGAGTGCGCAATTTTCAACCGGCAGTCGATCCGCTGGACGGCCAAGCGCCTCGGGCTGACCTCCGACTCCTGCTACCGCTACGAGCGGGGGGTGGACCCCCACACCGCGCTGGAGGCGGCCTACCGGGCGATCGACCTGATCCTCGAGACCGCCGGCGGCCGGGTCGTCGGCCCGGCCTACCGGATCGGCGGCGACGTGCCGTGGCAGCGGGAAGTCGTCGTGACGCCCGGCTACATTTGCGAGAAGCTCGGCTTCGACCTCCCGGCGGCCGACATGCAGGCCGCGCTGGAGTCGCTGGAGCTGAACATCACCCGCGAGGAGCCGACCCCGGCGCGCGGCCCGGCCTGGACGGTCACGATCCCCAGCTGGCGGGACGACCTCGACCGCCCGATCGACCTGGTGGAGGAGGTGCTGCGCCTCCATGGCACCGACCGGATCCCCGCCGCGGTGGTCTCGGCCCCTGGGCTCGTGGGGGAGGACGACCCCACCGTGCGGTTCAACCGGCGCGTGACGGACTATCTCGTGGGCCACGATTTTCACGAGTGCGTGAACTACACGCTGCGGCCGGCGAAGGAGCTCACCACCTGGGTCTCGCAGACCGCGGCGGTGGAGCTCGCCCTGGCCAATCCGCTGGTCGACGACCAGTCGCACCTGCGCCCCACGCTGATCATGGGCCTGCTGGAGTCGCTGAAGCTGAACCAGTCCCGCGGGGTCACCGTCTCCCGCCTCTGCGAGACCGGGCGGATCTTCATCGAGCGCAACGGCCAGAACTTCGAGTGCGCCGCCGCCGGCTTCATCCTCGCCGAGCCGCTCGGGGAGCGCACCTGGCGGCCGCGGGATCCGGCGGATTTCTACACCGCCAAGAAACACGCGGCCGCGCTCGCAGCCGCCGCCGGGATCGACCTGGCGCGGCAGCCGCTCGTGCCGATTGCCGGCCCCTATTTCGGCTGGCAGGAAGGCCAGTCCGCCGCCGCCGGCGAGATGGCGAACGGCTGGACCGTCCGGTTCGGCCTGCTGAGCCTGCCGATGGTCCGGGCGCTGGGCGTCGAGGGCAAAGTTTACGCGGGCATCTTCGCCGTGCTGCCGGACCTGCTCGGCGCCGCAAGCCCCCGCCGCCGCTACGCCGACTTCAGCCTCCAGCCGGCCGTCCTGCGCGACCTGGCGCTGGTCGTGGACGTGGGCGTGCCGGCCGAAGAGGTGCGGCAAACCCTTGTGCGGCTGGCGGCGGCGGCCGGGAGCGACGCCTTCACCCTGGAGCGGGTGGAGCCGTTCGACGTCTATCTCGGGCAGGGCCTGCCCGCGGGCAAGAAGAGCCTGGCCTTCTCCCTCGTCTTCCGGTCCGCCGCGCGGACGCTGACCGACGAGGAGGTGAACGCCGTCTGCCAGAAAATTCAGGACGAGATCGGCCGGTCGACGGCCTGGCAGATCCGGAAATAGCCATGTCGTCCGCGCCCCACCTCGACCTCGATCACGTGGCGAAACTCGCCCGCCTCGCCCTGACGGCGGCGGAGCAGGCGGAGTTCTCCCGGCAGCTCGGGGAGGTCCTCCACCACATCGAGCAGCTGGCCAAGGTCGACGTCACGGGGGTGGAGCCGACGGCCCACGCCTTCCCGGTGGTGAACGTCTGGGGCGAGGACGTTGCCCGGCCCGGCTTGCCGGTCGAGGCCGCGCTGCGGAACGCGCCCGCCCAGCGGGACCACCTGATCGTGGTGCCCAAGGTCGTGGAGTGAGGCGCCCATGGCCGACGAACTGTTTTTCAAGTCCATCGCCGAACTGGGCGACCTGCTGGCCGCCCGCACGGTTTCCGCGACGGAGCTGACGCGCGCCGTCCTGGCCCGCACCCAGGCGGTCGAGGGGCGGCTGCATGCGTTCAATTCCCGCGACGAGGCGGAGGCCCTGGCCCAGGCCGGGGCCTCGGACGCGCGCCGCGCCGCCGGGCAGGCGCGGGGCCCGCTCGACGGCATTCCGGTGGGCCTGAAGGACGTGATCGCCGTCGCGGGACAGCCGCTGACCGCGTCCAGCCGGATGCTGGCCAACTTTGTCTCGCCCTACGACGCCACGGTCACGGCCCGGCTGAAGGCCGCGGGCGCGGTCTTCTGGGGCCGCCTGAACTGCGATGAGTTCGCGATGGGCTCCTCGACGGAAAATTCGGCGTTTGGCCCGACGTCCAACCCGTGGGACCTGACCCGCGTTCCCGGCGGCTCGTCGGGCGGCAGTGCGGCCGCCCTGGCCGCGGGCGCGGCCATCGCCACGCTCGGGTCCGACACCGGCGGCTCGATCCGCCAGCCGGCGGCGCTGTGCGGCGTGGTCGGCCTGAAACCGACCTACGGCCTCGTCTCGCGCTACGGTCTGGTGGCCTTTGCGTCCTCGCTGGACCAGATCGGCCCCCTGACGCGCACGGTGGAGGACGCGGCCATCATGCTGGGCGCGCTGGCCGGCCATGACCCGCTGGATTCAACCTCGTTCCCGGCCGACATCCCCGACTATCGGGCGGAGCTGAAGCGGCGCCCCGGCCCGTGGCGGCTGGGCATTCCCAAGGAGTATTTCGGCGCGGGCCTGGACCCGGAGGTCCAGGCGGCGGTGGAGCGGGCGATGGACTTTTACCGCGCGCAGGGCTGCACCCTCCAGGAGGTCTCGCTGCCCCACACCCAGTACTGCCTCGACACCTACTACATCATCGCCACGGCCGAGGCCTCGTCGAACCTCGCGCGCTACGACGGCGTCCGCTACGGCCACCGGTCGACGGCGGCCAAGGACGCGGTCGACCTGTACCGGCAGTCCCGCGCCGAGGGGTTCGGCGCGGAGGTCAAGCGCCGCATCATCCTCGGAACCTACGTCCTCTCCAGCGGCTACTACGACGCCTATTACCTCCGGGCGCAGAAGGTCCGCACGCTCATCCGGCAGGACTTTCTCAACGCCTACCGCGAGGTCGACGCCCTGCTCACGCCGACCTCGCCGGTCCCGGCGTTCAAGCTCGGGGAAAAGTCCGACCCGCTCGCGCTGTACCTCTGCGACATCTACACCATCGGGGTGAACCTCGCGGGCCTGCCCGCCGTGAGCGTTCCCTGCGGCTTCACGGCCGGGGGGCTGCCGATCGGCCTGCAGCTGATCGGCCGGCCCTTCGACGAGGCGAACCTGCTCGCGCTGGCCGGCGCCTACGAGCGGGGCCACGACTGGCACCGGCGGACCCCCTCCCTGTGATGAACTACGAAGCGGTCATCGGCCTCGAGGTGCACGTCCAGATCAAGACGCACTCCAAGGTCTTCACGCGGGTCGCCGCAGGCTACGGCCAGCCGGCGAACACGCTGACGGACCCGGTGGTGCTGGCCCTGCCCGGCACGCTGCCGGTGATGAACAAGGCCGCCCTCGACGCGGCCATCAAGGCCGGCCTGCTGCTCAACGCGGCCATCGCGCCGGTCTGCAAATGGGACCGGAAAAACTATTTCTACCCCGACTCGCCCAAGAACTACCAGATCTCGCAGTACGACCAGCCGATCTGCGTCGGCGGGGCCGTCGAGATCGAGCTGCCCGGCCCCGCGCGGAACGTGATGGGCGCGCACCGGCTGGTCCCGCTGACCCGCATCCACCTCGAGGAGGACGTGGGCAAGCTCCACCACAGCGCGACGGAATCGCTGGTCGACTACAACCGCGCCGGCACGCCCCTGCTGGAGATCGTCTCCGAGCCGGAGATGCATTCCGCCGAGGAGGCCTTCGCGTACCTCACCTCCCTGCGGGCGACGATGATCTACGGCGGCATCTCGGACTGCGACATGGAGAAGGGCCAGCTCCGGTGCGACGCGAACATCTCCATCCGCCCCGTCGGCGAGACCAAGCTCGGGACCAAGGTCGAGCTGAAGAACCTCAATTCCATCTCGTTTGTGCGCGACGGCATCGACCTCGAGATCAAGCGCCAGGTCGCCGTGCTGGAGCGGGGGGGCGTCCTGATCCAGGAGACGCGGGACTACGACGGCCAGACGGGCACCTCGCAGTCCCTGCGCTCGAAGGAGATGGCCCACGACTACCGCTATTTCCCCGATCCGGACCTGATGCCGGTGAAGGTCGACGCCGCCTGGCAGGAGCGGCTCCGCGCCGAGTGCCCGGAGCTGCCGCTGGCCAAGCAGCGCCGCTTCGCCGAGCGCTACCAGCTGCCCTACACCCTCACCTCCGTGCTGGTCTGGCAGCGGGCGCTCGCGGATTACTTCGAGGAAACCGTGCGGCTGGCCGGCCTGGACCAGGCCCAGGTGGTGGGCAACTGGATCGTCAACGACCTCCTGCGCGAGTTGGCCGCCCCGGCGGCGCCGGGGCTGGCCGAGGCGAAGGTCCGCCCGTCACACCTGGCCGCGCTGGTGCAGCTGGTGGGGTCCGGCGCCGTGCGGGCCCATGCGGCGAAGGAGATTTTCACCGAGATGTTCGCCACCGGGGAGTCCCCGGAGGCCATTGCCGACCGCCGCGGGCTCAAGGCCGCGCCCACTGACGCGGGCGAGCTCGAGCAGTGGTGCCGCGCGGCGATTGCGGGCAACGCCAAGGCCCAGGCGGAGTTCCGGGCCGGCAAGGACAGTGCGATCAACGCCTTCAAGGGCCCGGTGATGAAGGCCGCCAAGGGCCGGGCGGATCCGCCGCGGGTCGACGCCATGCTGCGCCAGTTGCTCGCCGGGCCGTAAGGCGCCGGTCCGGCACGGAAGGGGGTCGGACAGTTGCGTATCCCGGTATTTGCGTAGAGCGTGCGGCACCATGAACCACCCCTCGCGCCGGAAAAATTCCATAACGCGGCGCGAGGCCCTCAGGACGTTGGGCGCCGGCGCCGCTTGGCTGGGTTTGGGCTTGGTTACCTCCCGGGCGCTGGTCGGCGCCGCTCCCGCGGGCTTGATGCCGCCCGCGCCGGGACCGCTCGCCCAGCCCTTTGTCCTGCCGAAGCTCGGGTATGCCTTCACCGCGCTCGAGCCGCACCTTGACGCCCGCACGCTGGAGATCCACCACGGAAAACACCATCAGGGCTATGTCGACAAGGCCAACCAGGCGCTGGCCGCTTACCCCGAGCTGCAGCAGCTTTCGGCGGATGAAATCCTGAAAAATCTGGGCGCCCTGCCGGAAAAAATCCGCCCGGCTCTGCGCAATCAGGTCGGCGGCCATGCGAATCACACCTTGTTCTGGCAGGTCATGGGCCCCGCGACGGAGCGGGGCGCGCCGCCCGCGGGTCTCCGCGCCGCGCTTGACCAGACGTTTGGCTCCTTCGAGGCCTTCACCCGGCAGTTTTCCTCTGCGGCCGCCCAGCACTTCGGCAGTGGCTGGGCTTGGCTCAGCGTGCAGGGCGGGGCGCTCAGGGTGCATACCACCGCCAACCAGGATTCACCCCTGAGCGAGGGCTCCACCCCCGTGCTCGGGCTCGATGTGTGGGAGCATGCTTATTATCTCCACTACCAGAACCGCCGCGCCGACTATATCGCGGCGTTCTGGAACGTGGTCAACTGGGCCCAGGTCGAGGCCAACTACACGGCCGCGCTCAAGGCCTGAGGGCGGCCCTGCCGGGAAGCCGGCGGACTTAATGCAGGCGCGCCGGCGACGGGGCTTCAGGCGCACCGTGGGCTGTGGGCGGAGTCGGGGGAGTCCGGCCGAAAAACTCGACCATGTGGGTGACCTCGGTGTACCCCCGGGCCTTCAGGGTCTCCTCCACCTGCTGCACGCAGCGCCGGATCTCGGCCGTGGCCTCGGCGTTGATCTCCTCGACCTGCTGGGTGCCCTTGCAGACAAAGTGGTAGCACTCGGCCTCGCCCAGGTTGAAGGTGTAGAGGCTGGTCCCGTTGTGGCAAAACGAGCGGCGCACCAGGCCGATGTCCTCGAAGGCGGCGAGGCAGCGGTACACGGTCACCAGGTCGCAGGAGCCCGGGGCCAGCTCCCCGTGCAGCTGCTCGATGCTGGTGGGCCGCCCGCGCTTGATCAGGCTCGTGAGGAGGGCGATGCGGGGCTGGGTGATGCGCAGGCCGGAGCGCTTGAGGTGGGTGCACGAGAGGGCAATCGGCGACTGGGTCGCGAGTCCGAACCGGGAGCCCACCAGGGGGCGACTTGTCTGAGTTGGGGCGATCATGGGCCCAAAAATGCGGCCGACGCGCGGGGTCGGCGAGGGCGTTTGACCTATCCTTTGGGACAGGTCCCGGCGCGGCTCCCCGCCCGCGCGGGATGCAGGTTGCGCGGCCCCGGGGCGTGTGCTAACTGGGACGCCACCGAATCATGCAAGACCTGGATTTCGCCGAGATCGTCGGGCTCATCTGCAAGGAAGACCCGCGTTTTGACCGCAAGGCCTATGACTTCATCCGCCTCGGGCTCGATCACGCGGTCAAGGAATTGAAGAAGCAGGACGCCCCCCGCGCGGTGCGCTCCCGCCATGTCTCGGGCCCGGAGTTGCTCGAGGGCCTGCGGGTCTACGCCCTCGACCAGTTCGGGCCGCTCGCCAAGACCGTGCTCAACTCGTGGGGCGTCAAGTGCTGCCCCGACTTTGGCGACATCGTTTTCAACCTCATTGAGTATAATGTCTTCAGCAAGACGGACAACGACCGCCGCGAGGACTTCACCGATCTGTACACCTTTGACGACGCGTTCGTGAAGCCGTTCCTGCCCGCCAAATCCGGCCGCGGTCCGGCCAGCCCGGAGCCCGTCGGCTCGGCCTGAACCCCGCGCCCGTCCGCCCACCTTATGGCTGCTTCCTCCTCCGCCGCGGCGGATCTCCGTCTGCTGGATCCCTTCTGGCGCGAACCGGTCGAGCGCACCGTCCTGCCCAACGGCCTCACCCTCATCCTCAAGCCCGACCGCTCCGCCGCGCTGGCCTCCGTGCAGGTGTGGGTGAAGACCGGCAGCATCCACGAGGGGGGCTTCCTCGGCGCGGGCCTGTCGCACTACCTCGAGCACATGCTCTTCAAGGGCACGGCCCGCCGCTCCGGCCGCGAGCTGGCCGCCACCGTCCAGGCCCACGGCGGCTACCTCAACGCCTACACGACCTTCGACCGCACCGTCTACTACCTCGACCTGCCGAGCGAGCACACCGCCCTCGCGATCGACCTGCTCGCGGACGCCGTGCTGCACTCCGCCCTGCCGGCGGACGAGGCGGTGAAGGAGCAGGGCGTCATCCTGCGGGAGATCGCGATGACGCAGGACGACCCGGACAACCGGCTGTGGGACGCGCTGTTCTCGACGGCTTTTCGCGAGCACCCCTACCGGCAGCCGATCATCGGCCACCGCGACGTGTTTGCCGCCGTCACCCCGGACGACCTGGCGGCGTATTACCGGGCGCGGTATGTGCCCAACAACCTCGTGGTGGTGATCGTCGGCGACATCGACCTGGCCGCCACGCGGGCGGCGGTGGCCACGCATTTCGGCGGCCCGGCCCGCGTGCGGCTGGCGCCGGTGCTGGTGCCGGCCGAGCCGCTGCAGCTGGCGGCCCGGTCCGAGCACCGCTTCGAGACGGTCGAGCTCACCCGCGCGGCGCTGGCGTGGCCCATTCCCGGCCTGGCGCATGACGATGCGCCGGTGCTCGACCTGCTCGCGATCGTGCTCGGCAGCGGGGACAGCTCCGTGCTCTGGCAGGAGATCCGGGAAAAGGCCGGCCTGGTGCACGCGATCGACGCCTCGAGCTGGAACCCGGGCACGAGCGGGCTGTTCTGCATCTCCTGCACGACCGATCCTGAGAAGCGGGAGCCCGCCGTCGCCGCCATCACGGCCGTGCTGGCCCGCTGTGCCGCGCGCGGGTTCACCACCGCCCAGCTGCGGAAGGCGCTGCGGCAGCTGGTGGTGGGGGAGATCAACACGCGCAAGACCATGAGCGGCCAGGCCTCCCGGCTCGGGGCGGCCGAGGTCGTGGTGGGGGACCTCGACTTCAGCCGCGCCTATTTCGAGCGGCTGCGGACCATCACGCCCGCCGAGCTGCGCCGCGTGCTCCAGGCCTACCTGGTGCCCGCCCGGCTGAACTCCATCTCGCTGAACCCGCAGGCCGCGGCGCCCGCGGCCGGGGCCCCGGCCGCCGCCGGGGCGGCGCGCCCGGACTTCCAGGCCCTGACCCTGCCGAACGGCGCGCGCCTGCTGCTGCAGCCGGACCGGCGCCTGCCCAACCTCCATTTCCGCCTGGTCATGCAGGGCGGCCCGCTGTTCGAGGCGCCGGGCAAGCGCGGGGCGACCGCGCTGCTGGCCACCCTGCTCGCCAAGGACACGCGCGACCGCAGCGCCGCCGAGGTGGCCCAGTTCATCGAGGAGGTCGGCGGGTCCTTCTACCCGTTCGCCGGCAACAATTCCCTCGGCCTCGCCGTCGAGGTCCTGCCGCCGGACAGCGCCCGCGCGCTCGCGGTGCTGGGCGCGGCGATCAGCTCGCCCGCCTTCAAGCCGTCCACCTTCCGCCTCGAGCGCGCCGCCCAGGTGGCCGCGCTGCAGCAGGACGCCGACGAGGTGGTCACGCTGGCCCGGAAGCGCGTCCGGGAAAAATTCTTCGGGACGCATCCGCTCGCGCTCGACGCGCAGGGCAACGCGGCCGGCGTCCAGGCGCTGACCCCGGCGGACCTCCGGGACCTGTACCGGCGGCTCGGCGTGGCGTCCAACGTGGTCCTGGCGGTGGCGGGGGATTTTGACCCGCGCCAGCTGCGGCCGAAGCTGCAGGCGCTGCTGGCGAAGCTGCCGCGCGGGCCCGCGCCCGTCGCCACCGCCCGCTTCACCGGCCCGGCGGACGTCGGCGACTACGTGGAGCGGCAGCCGCGCGAGCAGGCGGTGGTGCTGCAGGCCTTCCCCGGCCCGCGGGTCAACGCGGACGACTTTGCCGCGGGGGAGGTCGCCGACGAGCTCTTCAGCGGCATGGCCTCGCGGCTGTTCCTGCGGGTGCGCGAGGAAAAGGCGCTCGCCTACTTTGTCCGCTCGGGGCGCGTGATCGGCCTCGACGCCGGCATGTTCTACTTTTTCGCCGGCACGCAGCCCGGCCGGGAAGGCGAGGTGCTGGCGGAGATCGACGCCGAGATCGCCCGCGTCCAGCAGGGCGGGGTGGAGCCGGCGGAGCTAACCCGCTGCCAGGCCCGGCTGAAGGCCGCGCGCCGGCAGGGGATGCAGACCAACGCCTCCCGGGCGATGCAGGCCGCGCTCGACGCCCTGCAGGGCCTGCCGCCCAACGACTGGCAGCACTACGACGCCCGGATCGACGCCGTGAGCCTGGCGGACCTCGCCGCGTTCGCCCGGCGGCATTTCCAGCCAGGCCTGCGCACCCAGCTGGTCGTGCGGCCGTGAGCCCGCTGGCCGCCCTGTTCCCCGCGGGGGACCACCGCTTCCACCTCACCCTGCGCCGGGGCGAGGCCGCGCCCTTTTTCGCCCCGCAGGATCCGTCGGGCGCCCTGCTCGCCGAGCGGGCGCAGTGGCTGGCGGCAGACCCCGCCCGCTACGCCGCCCTCCGGCCCGAGGGCGAGCCGCTCCTCGCCGAGGTGGCGGCGCTGGCCGCCGCGGAGTGGGGCCGGCCGGGCCTGGACACGGTGACGGCGCTGGGGGCCGGCCTGGAGCCGGACGTGCTCCTGCTCGCGCCGGATGCGGCCGGCCGGTTCCGCCTCTGGGGCGGGGCGCTGTGCTTCCCGACCGGCTGGGCGCTCGAGGAAAAAATCGGGCAGCCGCTGGACGCGATCCACGCGGCCGTGCCCGGGCTCAATGCGGCGCTGGCCGCGCCGATCCACCAGCTGCTCGCGCGGCTGCAGCCCGGCCCCGCCTGTTTCCGCGACAACTGGGGCCTGGTCGCGACCGACGAGCGCAACCTGCACCCGGCCCGCGCGCGGCCGGCGCCCGCGCCGCCGGTGGCGCTCGACCGCCTGTGGTTGCGAGTTGAATACCAGGCGCTGCTCGCCTTGCCGCGCACCCGCGGCGTGCTCTTCGGGATCCGGATCGCCCTCCACCGCCTCGACGCCGTGGCGCGGGATCCCGCCGCCGCGGCGGGTTTGCGCCAGGCACTGGCGACCCTGACCCCCGAAATGGCCCGCTACAAGCGACTCGCTGGCATCCGGGAAAAATTAATCGAACTTCTCTGAGACGGGACTGGATTTTCGCCGGGGCGCCGAGCAAGTTCCGCGGCGCATGAAAAACCCAATGCTCAAACTGATAGTGCTCACCGGCCTGATGACGATCGCCAGCGTGGCGGTGGTCCCGGCCGTGCAGGCGGCGGACGACAAGGCGGAAGCGGCGGCGGCCCGGAAGGCGCAACGCCAGGCCGAGATGCTGAAGAAGTACGATGCCAACCAGGACGGGAAACTCGATGCGACGGAGAAGGCCGTGCGGAAGGCGGACAAGGAAAAGGCCCGGACCGAGCGTGCGGCCAAGCAGCACGAGCGGGCGGAGCAAGCCGCGGAGCAGGACCCCAAGTAGCTCCGGTCCGAGCGACCGCGAGTCAGCGGCCCCGGCGGCAACGCCGGGGCTTTTTCATGCCCCCGGGCGGGGGGCCTCGGCCGCGCCGCCGTTCCACTTCAGCTTGGTGCGGACCACGGCGAAGTGGGAGTAGGCGAGCCGCTGGACCAGCGAGAGCCGCAGCTTGGAGATGGAAATCTCGACGGGCGAGCCGATGCCGACCTTCAGGTTGCGCTGGCCGTCGAGCGCCACGAGGAGGCGCGAGTGGGCGGTGCGGTTGTAGACGCGCAGGCGCACGTTCTCCCGGAAGATGATGGAGCGGTTGCTCAGCGTGTGCGGGCAGATCGGCGTCATCGCGATCACCGCCGCGGCCGGATGCACCAGCGGGCCGCCGGCGGAGAGGTTGTAGGCCGTCGAGCCGGTGGGCGTGGAGAAGATCAGGCCGTCGCAGTAGTAGTCGGTGACGAGTTCGCCGTCGGCGACGACCTCGAGCCGCACCAGGCGGGAGTTGACCTCGTCCTTGATCAGCACGTCGTTGAGGGCGAGGTCGTGCGCGCCGGTGCCGGTCGCGCAGGTGAGCATCGAGCGGTGGGCGACCTTGTAGGCGCCGCCGAGCAGGTCGCCAAAGTGGGCGCGGGCCTCGTCGGCGGAAAAGGTGGTGAGGAAGCCGAGGCTGCCGCGGTTCACGCCGATGATCGGGACCTGCTCGCGGACGGCCTCGCGGGCGACCCCGAGCAGGGTGCCGTCGCCCCCGATCACGCAGCAGGCGTCGAGGCCGCGGAGGAATCCCCGGCTGAGGGGAAAGCGCGTGGTCAGCTTGCGCCGCACGCCGGCCGCCTTCGCCACCGCCATCAGCGCGCGCGCCAGCTCCACGGCGCCGGGCTTGTCCTCATTCACGACGAAGGCGAGTTGGCGGATGGGCTTCATTCGCCGGCACCCTACACACAAGGCCGCGAGGGGGAAAACCTTATTTCACCGCGCCGTCCGCCGCCTCAGCCGGCCTTGCTCAGCCCCAGCAGGAACTCGCGATTGCCGTCCGCGCCGGTGATCGGCGACTCCAGCGTGCCGAGGAGCCGGGCGCCCGGCAGGGCGGCGAGGGCAAAGTCGCGCACGCTGTCCAGCGTGGCCTGCTGCACCGCCGGATTGCGGATCACCCCCCGGCCCTTGTCCACCTCGGTCTTCCCGGCCTCGAACTGGGGCTTCACCAGCGCGATGAGGGTGCCGCCGGCCCGGAGGCACGGCCAGACGGCGGGCAGGACCGACTTGAGGGAGATGAAGGACAGGTCCATGACCACGGCGTCAAACTCGCGGCGGGGCAGGTCCGCGGGCTGGAGGTGGCGGGCGTTGACCTTCTCGAGGTTGGTCACGCGGGGATCGGCGCGCAGCTTGGCGTGCAGCTGCGCGCGGCCGACGTCGACGCAGACGACATCGGCGGCGCCGGCCTGCAGGACGCAGTCGGTGAAGCCGCCGGTCGAGGCCCCCACGTCGAGCACGTGGGCGCCGGTGAGCTCGAGGGCGAAGTGGGCGAGGGCCCCGGCGAGTTTCTCGCCCCCGCGGCTGACGAAGCGCGGCGGCTGCTCGACCACCAGCTCGAGGTCGGCCGGAAAGTCCTTGCCGGGCTTGTCGAGCCGCGCCGTGCCGTGGCGGACCCGGCCGGCCATGATCAGCCCCTTGGCCTGGGCGCGGGTCGCGGCCAGGCCGCGCGCGACCAGCAACTCATCGAGGCGGAGCTTGGCGGCGGTCATGGGCGCTCACAGCGGCACGCCGAGGGCGCCCAGCAGGGCCCGGGCAATGATCGCGTGGCCGGTGATGTTGGGGTGGACGCGGTCCCAGGCGATGGCGTTGGCATGCATGTGCTGGAGCACGGCATCGAAGGCCGCCTGGGTGTCCACGAAGAGCGCGTCATGCCGGGCCGCCGTCTGCCGCACGAGGGCGCCGTACTCGTCCATGCGGTGCCGCATGGGGTCGGCCCGGTTGGGCTCGAGGTAAAACGGGGCCATCAGCACCAGCCCCTGCACCCGGGGGCGGGTGCGGGCGACGAGCTCGTCGAGCGTGCGGCCGTAGGTCTCGGGCGAGACGTGGATCTCGGTCTGGCGGGGCAGGTCGAACTGGCGCCAGACGTCGTTCACCCCGATCATGACGACGAGCCAGTCGGGCTGGAGGTCGAGGACGTCGGTCTGCCAGCGGTTTTTCAGGTCGAGCACGGTGTGGCCCGAGCAGCCCATGTTGACGACGCGGATCGCGTGGGCCGGGTGGATCGCGCCGAGCAGGCCCTCGACCAGGGCGACGTAGCCCTTGCCCACCGCCCCGAAGAGCCCCTCGCCCACGGGCCGGGCGCGTTCGCAGTCGCTGATCGAGTCGCCGATGACGACGAGTTTGCTGTGCGGCGCTAGTTTCATCGGCGCGGAGCGTAGCGAAGCCTCCGGGGCTGGCCAGCCTGCTTTGTCCGCCCTCGCCCCGGCGGCGGCCCGCGGTTGGGCTGTACGCCGCGGCGCAAACCGGCTCATCCTCCCGGCACCCCTTCCCCCATGTCCCTCCCCCGCCTGTCCTCCGGCCTCGTCCTGATTCTCGCTCTCGCCCTCGGGCCGCGGCTGCCGGCGGCGGCCCCGGCGGCCGGGCGCGGCTACACGGTGGCGGTCATCCCGATGGGCACGACGCACGAATACTGGAAGATGCTCCACGCCGGGGCGCTGCAGGCGCAGGCGGAACTGCGGGCCGAGGGGACGCCGGTCGAGATCATCTGGAAGGGGCCGCTGCGCGAGGACGACCGCGACCAGCAGGTGCAGGTGGTGGAGAATTTCATCGGGCGCCAGGTGAGCGGCATCGTGCTCGCGCCCCTCGACCAGCGGGCGCTGGCCGCGCCGGTCGAGCAGGCCGCGCAGGCGGGGATTCCCGTGGTGGTGGTGGACTCGGGCCTGAAATCCCGCGCCCCGGTCAGCTTCATCGCCACCGACAACCGGCTGGGCGGGCGGCTGGCCGCGCGCCGGCTGGGCGAGGTGCTCCACGGCCGGGGCCGGGTCATCCTGCTCCGCGTCCAGGTCGGCTCGGCCAGCTGCGAGGAGCGCGAGGCGGGCTTCCTCGAGGAACTGGCGGCGCGTTTCCCGGCGATCGAGGTCATCTCCTCCAACCAGCACGGCGGCGCCACCCGCGAGACGGCGCTGGCGGCCGCGCAGAACCTGCTCAACCGGTTTGGCGGGCGGGTCGACGGGATCTTCACGCCCAACGAGTCCACGCTGGCGGGCATGCTGCTGGCGCTGGCCAACGCCGGCCTGGGCGGCGGCCAGGTCAAGCTGGTCGGCTTCGCGAACAGCCCGACCTACGCGGCCGCGATCCGGCGCCACGACCTGCACGGCCTGGTGCTCCAGGATCCGGTCAAGATGGGCCGCCTGGGCGTGCGGGCCATCGTGGACGTGCTGCAGGGGCGGCCGGTCCCGCCGCTGGTCGACACGGGCGTGAAGGTCGCGACGGCGGAGAACCTCGACGACCCGGAGATCGCCGCGCTGCTCCGGATGCCGCCCTGAGCGGACGCCGGCCGGCTCAGTCCGACACCAGCGGGAACAGCTCGCCGTTGAGCTTCTGCCCGGCCTGGAGCCCCAGCGGGTCGGTCACGGGATGCGTGGTCGGCGCGTAGGTGGTGCCGTCGGGCATGTAGATGATGGCGATCACCTCGCGCATGCCGGCGGAGCGGTTCGGGCCCGCGTAGTGGAAGGTCATGCCGTTGTGCACGGTGCAGGAGCCGGCCTTGAGTTCGCAGGTGACGGGTTTCAGGCCCTTGGTCTGCGGCGCGACGTCGTAGAGGTCCTGCGGGTTGGCCAGGTTGACCGGCTCGATGTCCAGCAGCTTTTGCGTGCCGGGCAGGAAGGACATGCAGCCGTTCTGGATCGTGGCGTCCTGCAGGGCGACCCAGAGGGTGAGCTGGTGCATCTTTTGCTGGTGCGGCCAGTAGGGCGTGTCCTGGTGCCACGGCGTCTTGGCGCCGGTGTGGGGCTCCTTGAACAGCGCGTGGTCGTGCCAGAGGCGGACGCTGAGGCCGCTGAGCCGGGACGCGATCGAGCCGAGCCGGCGGTGCAGCACGTACGACTTCACGGCGGGGGAGCGCTGCCAGACGTTGACGCACTGGATGAAGATCTGCTCGTAGCTGTTGCGCGTCCGGTTGGGGTCGAGCCGGGCGGTGTCCTCCTTGACCACGGCCGCCACCGCGTCGCGGAAGGCGGTGAGGTCGTCACCCGTGATGACGTCGTTCAGTTGGATGTACCCGTCGCGCTGGTAGGCGGCGATTTGCTGCGGGGTGAGGGGGTAGTCGTTGGTCACGGTGGGGAGGTGGCCGCTGAGCGAACCGAAGGCGGCGGCGGGGTCAAAGTTTTTGTCGTAACGGCGACCAGCAGGTGGTGCGCCCGCCGACCGCCGCCCGGACCAGCCGCCCGCCGGTGCGCGGGCACCGGCCCCCGTCCTGCCAGCGGTGGGGGAAGAGCCAGGTGCGCGGAATCTGGGCGTTGAGGCTGGCCGGCAGGTGCGCGCCCCGGCCGGCAATCGTCGCCAGGGCCGAGCGGCAGACCTGCCGGCACTCGCGCCAGAGCCGCTGGACCTCGGCCGGCCGGAGGGATCCGGCCCGCCGCCGGGGGTGCAGGGCGGCGCGCCAGAGGATTTCGTCCGCCATCCAGTTGCCCACGCCGGGGAACCGCTCCTGCCGGAGCAGCACCGCCTTGAGCGGGGCCCGGGCGCGCCGCCGCAGGAAGGCGGCGACGGCCTCGGCCGTGAAGGCGGGGGAAAGAACCGGCGGGGCGATCCGGGTCCACCACCCGGGCGGCGTGGCGCCGCGGTGCCATTGCACCCGGCCGAACATCCGCGGATCGGTGAAGACCAGCTGGTGGCGGGCGGTGCCCAGCACGAGGTGGTCGTGGCGTTGCGGGACGTAGCCGAAGGGCTCGACGCGGAGTTCGCCGCTCATGCCGAGATGAATCCCGACCCACGCGTCCCCGCGGAAATGGAAGAGCATCTGCTTGGCCTGCGCGGCGGAGGAGAGCAGGCGGGCCCCGGCCAGGGCGCGACGCAGGGCGGCGGCGTCCGTGCCGCGAAAGACGTTTGCCGCCGGATGCAGGCGCACGGTGGTGATCCGCCGGCCGACGGCGGCCTGGTGCCAGCGCTTGCGATAAAATTCGGCCTCGGCGAGTTCGGGCATGGCGGGTGGGGCGGTCGGGGGGGGCGCCGTCCGCCGCGGCGTCAGCACAGCGTGGCCGCGAACTCCGCGAAGCTGGGATAGACCGGGATGTGGTGGGCGGACACGTCCGGCAGGGTGCGGGGATCAATCCGGCCGGTGCCGACCGCGGCCACCCGGACCTTGGCGGCGAGCCCCGCGCCGAGGTCGGCGGCGGAGTCGCCGACCATCCAGCACTGCTCGGGATCTAGCTGGTGCTGCTCGAGCTTCTCGTGAATGAAGCGCGGCGAGGGCTTGCGGTAGACGACCGGCTGGCCCGGGGCCTCCGGGGCGATGCAGACGCCGGCGAACAGCGGGGAGCCGAGGCCGAGGAGCTCCTCCATCCGGGCGTTGACGCGCAGGGTGTCGTCCAGCGTGTGGTAGCCCCGCCCGATGCCGGACTGGTTGGTGAAGAGGAAGAGCTTGTAGCCGAGGGTGCGCGCGCGCTGCAGGCCGGCGGCCACGCCGGGGATGAGGACCACGCCGGCGGGATCGGCGAGGTAGACTTGGTCGAGAATCAGCGTGCCGTCGCGGTCGAGGAACAGGGCCTTGCTCATGACTCGTGCGCCACGTAGGCCAAGAGCTCCGCGGGGGTGACCGTGGCGGTGCCGATCTTGCCCACGACGACGCCGGCGGCGGCGTTGGCGAAATGCGCCGCCACCTCAAGCGGGGCCCGTGCGGTGAGCGCCAGCACGAGCGCGGCGAGCGAGGTGTCGCCGGCCCCCGACACGTCGAAGACCTCCCGCGCGGCCGTGGGCATGGTCCGCTCGATGCGCCCGCCGGAGCTGAGCAGCATGCCCTCCTCGCCGAGGGTGATGACGAGATGCCGGGTGCGGTAGCGCTGGTGGAGCCGCGCGCAGACCTCGGCGGCCGGGTAGGGCGTGTGGGGCGGCAGCTCCATCCCCGCGAGCTGGAGCGACTCGCGCTTGTTGGGCGTGATCAGGTCGAGGTCGCGGAAGGCGAGCGGGCGGCGCGGCTTGGGGTCGAGGGCGATGAACGTGCCGGCGGCGCGGGCCAGCGCGGTCACCCGGGCGATGAGCTCGTCGTGCAGGATGCCCTTGGCGTAGTCGGAGAGGATCACGGCGTCGCAGGCGGCGATGTCCCGCGCGAGCAGGGCCTCGGCCTGGGCGGCGCTCATGCGGTAGTCGGCGGGCGCGGACTCGCGGTCGATCCGGCACAGCTGCTGCCGCTGCACCATCACGCGGGTTTTCACGATCGTCTGCCCCCGGCCCGGCGTGCCGAGGGTCTGGATGCCCTTGGCCTCCAGCATCTGGCGCAGCTGGCGGCCCGCCTCGTCCTCCCCGAGGAAGCCGGCGACCGTGCAGTGGGCGCCCAGCGCGGCGAGGTTCAGGGCGACGTTGCCGGCGCCGCCGGCCGTCCAGGTCTCGCGGTCCACGTCGATCACCGGCACCGGCGCCTCGGGCGAGATGCGCGTGGCATCACCCCAGATGTAGCGGTCGAGCATCAGGTCGCCGACAACAAGGATGCGCAGGCGCGCGATTTTGCGGAGCAGGCCGGGCAGGCCCTTTAGCGGAGTTCCCATTCGTAGTGGTAGTTGGAGAGCATCCGGGGCGCGCGGGCGGTGACTTGCACGACATCCTCGATGCGGCAGCCGCCGAGGCCGGGATAATAGAGGCCGGGCTCGACCGTCACCACCGCGCCCTTGGGCAGGAGACAGGAAACGAGGCCGCTGAGCCGCGGCGCCTCGTGGACGGCGAGGCCGAGGCCGTGGCCGGTGCCGTGGAAGAAGCCGACGGAGCCGGCCGGGGTGCGGCGCGTCTCGTAGCCGGCGGCGCGGAAGGTGTCGCAGACCTGCTGGTGCACGAACTTCCCGTCGACGCCGGCGCGGATGACCCGGAGGGCGGCGAGCTGGGCGGCGCGCACGGTGGCGACCAGCTTCCGCTGGGCGTCCTGGGCGCGGCCGCGCAGGAAGGTGCGGGTCATGTCGCCAAAATAGCCCGTCCCGGTGACGCGCGGGAAGATGTCGACCACGATCAGGTCATGCGCGCGGAGCGGGCCGGAGCCGCGGTCGTGCGGGTCGCAGGCCTGGTCGCCGCCCGCGACGATGGTGTCCAGCGAGAGACCGCCGGCGCGGAGGATGGCGCTCTCGACGGCGAACTTCACGTCCTCGGAGGTGAGCCGCCGTCCGCGCGTCAGCAGGTACCGGCCCCGGGGCCGGGCGGCGCGGAGCAGGGTCTCGGCGGCGGCGAGGCCGAGGGCGCTCAGCCGGTTGCCCTCGCGGAGGGCAGCGGCCTCGGCGGCGGACTTGACCTCGCGCTCGGGGAAGAGCGGGCCGTCCGCGAGCTCGAGCCGGAGGCCGAGGGCCCGGAGGCGGAGAAAGAGCGCGGCGGGGAAATCGTCCGCCACCCGGAAGGCGCGGAGCCGGTGCGCCTGGGCCACGGTGGCGATGATCTCGGCGGGCCCGACCCGGCGGCGGGGCCACCGGGCCTCGGCGCGGGCGCGCCAGGCCTCCAGCGGCAGGACCGTGTCGAAGGTGCCGGCCTTCCGCACCCGGCCGAACTCCAGCGCGCTCTGGACGGACAGCCGCCGCCGGCCGATCCCGAAGGCGATGAAGGGGTCGTGCACCTCGACGCCGCTGAAATAGCGCTGGTCCGAACTGGTGGCCGTGTCGGCGTAGAGGAGGGGCGGAAGCGGGGGGCGGGCCACGGAGGAGAGAGAGGTTGAAGTGGGAGGCGGGGAGGATTAGCCAACGAGTCTGTGAAAAACGCAAATCTGGTTTCTTGGTCCGCCGGCTGGCTCGCGCTGCTCCTCGTGGTGGCGGGCTGCGGGGCGAAGCCCCCGGCGCCCCCGGCGGCGCCGAAAACCGGCGGGGATTTTTTTGCCATCCGCCTCGGCGACCAGACCGTGCGCCTGCAGGTGGCGGTGCTCCCCCTGGAGATGGAGCGCGGGCTCATGGGCCGGCGCGACCTCGGCCCGGACGAGGGCATGATCTTTGTCTACCGCACCGCCCAGCCCCTGAGCTTCTGGATGCATGACACGCCCACGCCGCTCGACATCGGGTTTTTCACGCCGAACGGCGAGCTGGCCGAGATTTATCCCCTGCTGCCGTTTGACGAGCGGACGGTGCGCTCGCGGAGCGACCGGCTGCAGTTTGCCGTGGAGCTGCCCCAGGGCTGGTACCGCGCCCACGGCGTGCCGCCGGGCGCCCGGCTCGACCTGACCGCGCTGGCCGCAGCGCTGCAGGCGCGCGACTTTGAGCCCCGGCTGTTCGGGCTGGGACGCTAGCTCGGCGGCCCCGCGCTACTCCTTCGGGATTTCGTTGTCGGTCCGCAGCATGAGGACCGGAATCTTGGATTTCACCCAGACGTCGGCGTCCTTGAAGTGCTTGGCCGGGACGTTTTCGAAGGCCTCGCCAACGGTCTTCACCGGCAGCAGGCGGCCTTTCTTCGAGGCGTTGAAGTCGTAGATGGCCCGGAAGACGCGGTCGGGCGTGGTGACGACGCTCTCATTCTCCGGAATCTGCAGCACCCAGCCGACGAAGTCGCCCTTGGGCAGGCGGCTTTCGGGATCGGACAGGACGATGACCCACTGCTTCTTGACCGCCGGCGGCTTCTCTTCCCCGGTGTCGGGCTGCACCGCGATGTTCATTTCCTCGATCACGCGCCGCAGCACGGCGGGATCAATTTGGTTCTTCTTCAGAATCTCGGCGACTTTGCTGACATCGATTTTCGGCATGGTATTTTCCGGTTGGGGAGCCACGAATGGACACGAATGAACCGGAATGTAAAGGCGGGGCATGGCGTGGGGGTCGGGGCCGGCGGCGGACCGCCCGGGCCGGACGAATATTTTGACGTCGTGAATGAGCGGGACGAGCCGGTGGGCCGGGCCCGGCGGCGGGAGGTGCATGCGCGCGGGCTCTGGCACCGGGCGGTCCATGTGCTGGTGTTCAATGCCGCCGGCGAGGTCTTCCTGCAGCAGCGCTCCTGGACGAAGGACCTGTCCCCGGGCCTCTGGGATTCCTCCTGCTCGGGCCACGTGGATGCGGGCGAGGACTACGATCCCGCGGCGGTGCGCGAACTGGGGGAGGAACTCGGGCTGCAGCTGGCGGCGCCGCCGGAACGCTGGCGGCGGATCGAGGCGTGCGCGGAGACCGGCTGGGAGTTCTGCTGGGTCTACCGGCTGCGGCACGAGGGGCCGTTTGTCCTCCACCCGGAGGAGATCCAGGCCGGCGCGTGGCTCGAGCCGGGGGAGCTGACCCGGCGGATGGCGGCGCGGCCGCAGGACTATGGCCGGCCGTTCCGGCTGATCTGGTCGCTGGTGGGTCGGTAGCGCCGGCCGCCCGGCGGCTCAGTTGTACGACGGGCCGTTGCCGGTGACGCGCCGGCCGGAAATCTTGCCCGGGCCGGTATTGTCGCTCAGCCGCTTGATCTCCTCGAACTGCTTGGTGGAAATCAGGCGGCGCGGCACGCGCTTCTCGGCCTCGTAGATGAGCCGCTCGCGGTCGTCATCGTCCGGGGTGTAGGGATCCCAGGACGAGTGGTGGCCCTGGTGCTTGGTCCATTCGATGTTGCCGCCGTGCACGACCGCGCTGACCTGGAATTTTTTTCCGTCGGGATCCTTGTTCCACCAGCCGAACTCGATGCTCATGGCGACAGTAAGACGGCGGTCGGCGGCCGGCCGCAAGACGCGACTGCAGCCCGCGGCTAGGCGGCGGGGCCGAGCGGAAACTCGGCGAGGACCGCGCCGGGCCGAAACTCGCCCCGGCGCCGCACCACGGCGCGCAGGGTCAGGCGGGTGGGGCGCACGTCGATGAGGGCGGCGCCGAGCGGCGGGCAGAACGAGCCGGTGTTGAGGACCACGACGCCGTTGGGCAGCCGCCAGCAGCCCGGCCGGTGGATATGGCCGATGAGGGCGAACCGGGCCAGCGGGCGATGCCGGCGCGTCAGGGCGGCGGCCAGCCCGGGAGCTTGGCGCCAGGCGCGGAGCACCCGGAGGATGCGCGCCGGGGGCCAGACCGTGTCGGCGAGGAAGCCCGCGGCGTATTTCAGGCCGTTGCGCTCCGCTTGGTGCCGCTGGGGGATGGCGGCGGCGACCCGGCGAAAGACGGCCAGCCGCGGCTCCAGGGCGCCGCGGGCCCCCGGCGCCAGGGCGGCGAGCTGCTCCGCGATGAGCCGGCGCACGAGCGGCGCATCCTGGCTCCACGGCACCAGGTCCTCGAAGAGGATGTCGCCATGCGTGACGAAGACCTGGCCGCCGGCCAGGTCGAGGGTGTGGTGGGAGGAGAGGTCGGGGTCGTGGTTGCCGGTCAGGAACGTGGTCGGCGGGGCCGAGCGGCGGAAAAACTCCTCCATTTCGGCCCGCAGGGCCGACGCCGCCCCGGGGACCCGGCTGGGCCGCGTGTCCAGCGTGTCGCCGTTCAGCACCAGCGCCGCGGCCCCCTCGAACAGCGGCCGCAGCGTCGGCCACGAACGCAGGCGGCTGCCCCGGTCACCGTAGTGCAGATCGGAAAGGATGCGGATGACGTCGGAGGGCACGGGCAAGGGCGGATTCCGCCGCGTGGAGGGCGGGTTGGCAAGGGCGACGAGCGGGGCCCGGCCCCGGCCGTTTCGGCGCTTGCCAGCGTGGCGGGGGAGAGCGTGGATGGGGGCATGGCTCTACATGGCGCACTGGACCCGGTTCGCGCGCAGGTCGCACCGCTGGAAATCTTCGGCCCGGCCTTTGCTTATCTGGACGAACTGTTTCGCGACGGGTCGCCGGCGGCGGTGCGGCTCCGCGGCCTGGCGGCGGGCGATTCGCAGCGGATCGAGCTGGCCGGCGGGTCGTTTGCCCTCGAGCAGGTCTACCCGGCCAAGGTCCGCGCGGATGCCTTTTTTGAATCGCACCGGAAGTACATTGACGTGCAGGTCATGTTCGAGGGCGTCGAGGCGATGGAACTGGCCGACATCGCGCGCCTGACCACGCGGCAGCCGTACCACGCCGAGCGCGATGTCATCGTTTATGCCGACTGCCCGGACGCCTCGGTGCTGCGCGTGCGGGCCGGGGAGGTGGCGGTGTTTTTCCCGGCCGACGGCCACATGCCGGGGCTGCGGACGGACGCCGCGCCGACCCTGGTGCGCAAGACGGTGATCAAGGTTCCGGTCCCGGCCGGCGCCACCGGCCGGCCGTAGCCGGGCGGAGGCATGAATTACCGCCACCACTTCCACGCCGGGAACTTCGCCGACGTGATGAAGCACGCCCTGCTCGGGCGGCTGCTGACCGCGCTGCAACGGAAGGAGAAGGGCTTCCTCTATCTCGACACCCATGCGGGCCGGGGCGGCTACGACCTGACGGTGGCGGCGCAGGGCGACACGCTGGCGCGCGCGCCGGAATACCCGCAGGGCATTGGCCGCCTGTGGGCCCGCCCCGACCTGCCGGAGGGGCTGGCGGAGTATGTGGCGCTGGTGCGGAAATTTGCGGAGCAGAAGGGCGCGCCGGATGACACGCTGCGCTACTACCCCGGATCGCCCTGGATCGCCCAGCTGCTGGCCCGGCCGCAGGATCGGCTGGTGTTCTGCGAGAAACAGCCGGACGAGCGCGAACGGCTGGACCTGGAGTTCGGCCGCGCGGCGCGGGTGCAGGTGTCCGCGCTGGACGGCTACGGCGCGCCGCGGGCGCTGCTGCCGCCGCCGGAGCGGCGCGCGCTGGTCCTGATCGATCCGCCGTTTGAGGCGCAGGACGAGTTTGCGCGGGTGGCCCGCGCGGTGGCCGAGGGGCTGCGGCGGCTGCCGAGCGCGGTGTACGCGATCTGGTATCCCCTGACCGAGCGGGCCCGGGTGGACGCCTTCTTTGCCGAGCTGCTGGCCCTGCCGCTGCCGCCGACTCTGGAACTGGAACTGACGGTGGCGGGGGAGCAGTCGGCCCTGAAGATGAAGGGCTGCGGACTGGTGGTGATCAACCCGCCGTGGCAGTTTGACGGCGAGGCCCGGCGGATGCTGGACTGGCTGGCCGGCGCGCTGGCGCAGGAACCGGGCGGCCGGGCGAAGTCCCGCTGGCTGGTGCCGGAGCGGGCCTGACGGCCGGGCTCAGCGTCCGGAGCGGCTGACCGAGACGGCGCTGACCGCAAACAGCTGGTCCGCCGGGGGCACGGATACAATCAGCGGCGGCGCCTTGAAGGTCGGCCGGTCCCACAGCACATCCTCGCGCGTGATCACCCGGACGATGGCGGGAACCGCGCTTGCCGGCGGCAAGTGAGAATGGAGGTTGGATTGATGCATGGCGGTGAACACCCTGACCACTCCTACGGCGCAAGGTGCCAAAAATTTAATAAATTCTGGCCCCGGGCGCCGGTGATCGGCCGGCCGGCCGTCCCCCGGCGCTCAGGCCACTCGCCGGGCCGGCGCGGCAGACCGCAGCGGCACCCGCTTGGGCAGGACCACCGTCAGGACCCCATGGTGGATCTCCGCCTGCAGGGCGCCAAAGTCCAGCCCGTGGCCGAGCCGCAGCCGCAGCTGATAGTCGCGCTGGGCGCCCTCGAGGTGGAGGGCCTGCCAGTTGACGCGGACGAAATGCGCCTTGCGGGCGGTCACGACGAGGTCGGGCCCGCGGGCCTCGATCTCCACGCCCGCGGCCTCGACGCCGGGGACGTAGACCGTGAGCTTCACCGCATCGGCCTGCTCGCGGCAGTCGTAGCTCGGTTTGCGGTGTCCGGCCGGGGAGGACGAAACATCTGCGCTGCGCGGGCGACGAGCCGGACGGAGGGGGTGGATGATGGTGTGCATGGGAAAAAATGGAGGCTGCGCCTCGGGGCTGGTGGGCCGCCGGGCTTCAGGATTTTCTAAACGTGGTCCGTTAAACGGAAGTTTAGGCCTGGAAGCCCGAGCCGGTCTGGTGTTTACCCCAATTAAGGACGACCGGTCGCATCTGGCCGCGACAGAAAGCCGCGACGGCCTTCGTAATCGAAGTGCCGGCGGAGCCGCGGAGATGCTGGTGCTGAACGGTCATGGGAACGGGGTGCACTCTGCAGAGTCGCGGCGTCGTGCCAAGGATTTTTTCGGGCGTCACGCGAAGGTTGCGCGACCCCCGCGGGATCCGCAGGCTGGCGGGATGAACGACGCCACGACGACGACGGCCGAACTCAAGGCCCGCGTGCTCGCCTTTGTGCGGGAGCGGGACTGGGAGCAGTTCCACTCGCCCAAGAACCTCAGCATGGCCCTGGCCGCCGAGGCCGGGGAGCTGATGGAGCATTTCCTCTGGGCGACCCCCGAGCAGTCGCGCGCGATCGTCCACGACCCGGTGAAGCGGGCGAAGATCGCCGAGGAACTGGCCGACGTGGTGATCTACGCGCTGGAGTTCGCCAACGCGACCCAGCTCGATGTGGCGGCGGCGATCGACGCCAAGATGGCGGCCAACGCGAAAAAATACCCCGTCGAGAAGTCGCGGGGCCGCTCGGAGAAATACACCGAGCTTTGATGGCTCCGGGCGGCTGCGCCCGGAGTTAGGCACCCGGTGCCGAACTCCGCGCGCCCACCGTGGCCGGCCTCAGCCCTGGCCGCCGTAGCTGACGTAATCGTCCAGATCCAGCAGGTCGGCAAAGGAGTGCACGTCCGTGCGGTTCGGGGCGAGCCGCTGCAGCGTCTCCGCGACCCAGGCGTGCCCCTCGGCGCCGCCGGGACCGTGCTGGTCGAGCCAGGCGGACCAGGCCGCGATTTCACTCGCCGTGCGCTTCGTGTTCCGCGTCACCCAGGCCAGCATCGCGGTGTCGGACTTGCCGGTCTTGACCGCGGCGAGCATCTTGCGGTGGTTGATGCCGGTGAAGACGAAGAAGTGCTGGTCCAGGGGGCAGTTGTAGTGGTACTCGCCGCCCTTGCGGCGCAGGGAAGCCCGGGCCTTGTCCAGCAGGCGGGGAAGATGGACGTAGCCGCCCAGGCGGACACGCACGCTGCGGGGCGGATGTTGGGTGAGATCGGGATGTTGGTAGTTGATCATGAAAAATAAGGCGGACGCGTTGGCGCGGGGGTCAGGGCTCAGAGCGTGTCGCCCTTCCAGCCCCACATCCCGCGGTTGACGTCGATGAACTTCACGTAGACGCGGTCCGTGGTGATCCCGAGGTGCTCCTCGATCAGCTCGCACAGCGCCAGGCTGAGCCGCTTCGTCCCGCGCGCCGGGAGCCCGACGCTCTTCAGCTCCAGAAAGGCGACCGGCTCGTCGCTGCCGGCAAACAACATGGTCGTGTCGGGCTGCAGCGCGATCATCACCATCTCCTCGGGCTTGTCTAGTTCGCGGGCGACGAGGGCGGAGGCGTTGCGCAGGATGGTCTGCTGGGACTTTTTCCCGATCGGAAGATTCGTCTGGATTTTGAGGTAGGGCATGGGCGTGGGGGGTGCGAATCGTGGAACGGAGCGGCTGGACCAACCCAGACTGAGCCGGTGTGGCCCGGACTGCAACCTCTCCCGCCGCGCCGCGGGTCAGCCCTCGGCCGCCGCGAACCGGGCGCGGAGCTCCGCCGGGGTCACTCCCTGACCCCGCAGCGTCCGCAGGCTCAGGGCGTCATGGCGCTTGGCGAGCCGTTCGCCCAGGGCGTCGCGCAGCAGCGGGCAGTGGTAAAAGGCCGGGACGGCGGCCCCGAGGGCCCGGTAGAGCAGGAGCTGCCGGAAGGTGCTCCGGACCAGGTCGTCGCCGCGCACCACCTCGGTGATGCCCATGGCGGCATCGTCCACGACGCAGGCCAGCTGGTAGCTCGGCACGTCGTCCCGGCGCCAGACGAGGAAGTCGCCGAAGTCGCGCCCGGCCGTCGCGCGCTGCGCGCCGAGGCGGCCGTCGGTGAACGCCAGTTCCTCGCCGTCCGGCACGCGCAGCCGCCAGTTGACGCCGATCGTGGCCCCGAGCGGCGGGAGGGGGGCGCCGGCGGGCGGGCGGAACTCCCGGGGGTAGACCGGCTCGTCGTCCGGGCCGGCCCCCTCATGCGGGGCGCCGATGGCCTCGAGCACGTCGCGCCGCGTCCGGGTGCAGGGGAAGATCAGCCCGGCGGCGTGGAGCCGCTCCAGCGCCGCGCGGTAGAGCGGGCGCCGGGCGCTTTGCTCATAGGGGGCGTGCGGGCCGCCGACCCCGGGGCCCTCCTGCCAGTCGAGGCCGAGCCAGTGCAGGTCCTCGAGCATCGCGGCGGCGAAATCCAGGCGGAAGCGCACGGCATCCAGGTCCTCGCTGCGCAGGACCAGCGTGCCCCCCGCCGCCCGGGCGCGCTCCGCCGCCACCCAGAAGGTGCGTGCGTGGCCGAGGTGCAGGTGGCCGGTGGGCGAGGGCGCGAGCCGGCCGCGGTAAGCTGGAGCAGGGGTCACCACTGATCTCCCTACGCTTCACAAATTCGGGCCGAGGTCATGATAATTAGCGTGAATCCGCGCGGATTCACGGTTCAAAGAAGCCATGCCCAAGTTGCTCTGCGTCTATTGCTCCTCCAGCGACCGGATTGATCCGAAATACGCCGCCGCCGCGGCGGAGCTGGGCCGCCTGCTCGTGGCGCGCGGCTGGGGCCTGGTGTATGGCGGAGGCAAGACCGGCCTGATGGGCGCGGTGGCGCGCGCGGTGAAGGCCAGCGGCGGCCACGTGGTCGGCGTCATCCCGGAATTCATGAAGCTGCGCGAGCTGGCCTACGACCAGGCGGACGAGCTCGTGACGGTCGTCACCATGCGCGAGCGCAAGCTGCTGATGGAGACGCGGGCCGACGCCTTCGTCACGCTGCCGGGCGGGTTCGGCACGCTCGAGGAATGTCTGGAGATCCTCACCCTGCGCCAGCTGGACGTGGTGCGGAAGCCCTGCGTCTTCTTCAACCAGGATGGGTTTTACGACGACCTGCTCCGGCTGTTTGACCGCATGGTGCGCGAGAAATTCTTCAAGCCGTCGAACCTCGACCTGTTCCGGGTGGCGACGACGGTGCCGGACATCTTTGACCAGATCGAGCACGCGGCCGGCACCCCGGCGGAGACCAAGTGGTTTGAGACCCGCTAGCGCCCGACCTCCGCCCCCATGCACCGCACCGCCGTGTTGGACCTGCTGCGCGCCCACGCCGGGCGGCCGCTGGACGCGGCCGAGGCGGCAATGACGGCGGCGACGCTCCGGTTCGTCGCCGGCCACGCCGACTGTCTGCTCCGCACGCAGCTCACCGGGCACCTGACGGGCTCGGCCTGGATCGTGGACCGGGAGCGCCGGCGGACGCTGCTGACGCACCACCGCAAGCTCGGCCGCTGGCTGCAGCTGGGAGGGCACGCCGACGGCGACCCCGACCTGCGGGCGGTGGCGCGGCGGGAGGCGGAGGAGGAAAGCGGGCTGACGCGGGTGCGGGCGGTGGCCCCGGAAATTTTCGACCTCGACCGGCACTGGATCCCCGCGCGCGGGGCGGAGCCGGGCCACTGGCACTACGACCTGCGCTTCCTGCTGGAGGCGGACCCGGCGGAAGCGCTGTCGGTGTCCCATGAGTCCAAGGAACTCGCGTGGGTCGCGGTCGATGCGGTGGCCGGGCTCAACCCCGCCGAGTCGATGGCGCGCATGGTGCGGAAGACGCTGCAAGCAGGCTGAGCTTGAGTCTTGGCTACCCAGCGGCATTCCTCGCCAGAATCCCCGATGCCAAATCCCCTGGTCCCGTCAAAACCCACCGAATCCGTCCACGACGACGGTGCGATGCACCTGCTTTCGGCCGACGGCCAGTCCGCCTGGAGGATTGTCATCGGCGCCGGCGCCGATGAGCCGGAACGGCATGCGGCCGCCGAATTGCGCCGGTATCTGGCGGAAATCGGTGGAGCGGAACTGCCCGTCGTCAGCGATGCGGCCCCGCGGCAGCCGTCCGAGATCTGGGTTGGGCGCAGCAGCCGCTGGTCTACTTCCGCCAGCCCCTTGGCTGAGGACGCGGCGGCCGAATCCTTCCTGATCCAGACCGGCGGCGACCATCTGCTCATTGCCGGTGCCGGCCGCCGCGGCACGCTTTATGGGGTTTATACCTTTCTGGAGAAGTATCTCGACTGCCGGTGGTTCAGCCCGGAGGTCAGTCGGATCCCCCGGCGCCGCCGGGTCACGATCGGGCCGATCCACGACCGTCAGGCCCCGGCGCTGGAATATCGCGAGCCGTATTGCTGCGACGCGCTGGACCCGGACTGGGCCGCGCGCAACAAGTGCAACGGTCACTTTTCCGCGTTCGCGCCCAGACACGGCGGCGGCGTGAAATACGCCGGGCCGTTTGTGCACACGTTCAACGCCCTGGTGCCAGTCGAGCGACACTTTGAGGCGCACCCCGAGTATTTTTCCGAGATTGACGGCGTCCGGCTGCGCAAGGAGACGCAGCTCTGCCTGTCGAATCCCGCGGTGTTTGCCCTCGCGCTCGACCAAGTCCGCGCCTGGCTCCGGGCCGAGCCGGAGGCGAGCATCGTGTCGGTGTCGCAAAACGACTGGGGCAACCCGTGCCAGTGTCCCGCCTGCCGGGCCGTCGACGCGGAGGAGGGCAGCTACAGCGGGAGCCTGATCCGCTTCGTCAACCGGCTCGCCGAGGCCATCGCGCCCGAGCATCCGCACGTGGCCATCGACACGCTGGCCTATCTGTACACCCGCCAGGCTCCCCGGCGGGTGCGGCCCCGCCCCAACGTCATCGTCCGGCTCTGCAGCATCGAATGCTGCTTTGCCCACCCGCTGGAGCGCTGCGGCGAAAAGATGCTCTTCGCCCACAGCGCCGGCTCCGGCCCCACGTTTGTCGAGGATCTTACGGCGTGGGGGCGCATCTGTGACCGGGTGTATGTCTGGGATTATGTCACGAACTTTGCCAACTACGTCCTGCCCTATCCCAACCTGGGTGCGCTGGCGGCGAACGTGCGCCTGTTTGCCCGCAACCACGTGAAGGGCGTGTTCGAGCAAGGGGCCAATCCGCCGGGCGGCGGCGGGGAATTTTCGGCCTTGCGGGCCTGGTTGCTGGCCAAGCTGCTGTGGGACCCGGCGGCCGACGAGCGCGCGTTGCTCCACGAGTTTCTCCTCGGGACCTACGGCCGCGGCGGCGAACCGCTGTTCCGGTATATCAACGCCCTGATCCAGCTGGTGGAGTCGCAACACCTGCATGCCAGCTGCTATGACCGGCCGGACAGCGCCTACCTGACGCCGGAGCTGCTGGCGTTCGCCGCGGAGTGTTTCGACCAGGCGGAACAAGTGGCGGACGATGCGGCCGTGCTGGCGCGGATCAAACGGGAGCGCTTGCCGCTCCGTTTTGCCCAGCTGGCCGCCCTGCCGCTGGCTGCGCCGGATCGTGACGCGCGGCTGGACCAGTTTGCCGCCGATGCCGCGGCGGCCGGGATCACCCAATTGTCCGAGCACATCCCGATGGAGCGGACCCTAGGCTATCTGCGACGGGGCGTGCATCTCACCCATTTCGCGCGCTATGCCGGCGGCTGGAGCCCGTTCGACAACCCGTGGCCGACGGCGAAGTAGGTAATTGTTGGCGAGTGCAGTAATCGCGCGCCTACCGCCACAGCGGGACGAGGTCGTCCTGCCGCACCCAGCCGGTCTGGCCGTGGTCGAAGGCGAGGTGCGCCCAGCCGAGGAAGGTCCGGTCCACGACCGCCACGCTGCCGGCGGCGAGTGTCGTGCTTTTCTGGGTGGTGTCGGCCTCGGTCGGGATGGAGCGCAGCATGCTGCCGCGCCAGACGATGACCGCCCGGGCGTCCGCGGCCTGGCCATAGGCATGGCGGGCCAGCAGCGCCGTCCCGGCCAGCAGGACGCTGGCGCCCAGCCCCGCGACGGCGCAGCGGGTGCGCCAGACGGCGGGCCGGCGGTAGGCGCCGTAGAGCAGGAGGCCGAGCGAACCGGCGAGGAGGGCGGAGGCGGCGACGAGCCACCGCTGCCAGGCGCCGGGGGACGCGAGTTGGGCGAGCGACTGCAGCGGGCCGGGCTTGGGGAAGGCGGCGAGCGGCACGGGCAGGAATCCGGCCTGCTCTCCGGCCAGGGTGAACTGCCAGCGGATGGGCTCGCTGGCCGGGTCCTGCACGAACGCCGCGGTGGCCTGGGCCAGGGCCAGGTCCCAGCGGTCCTGCTGCGCCAGGGCGAGGGAGAGGTTGTGGCGCGCGTGGGGATTGGCCGGATCCCGGGCGACGTCGGCCGTCCAGACTTTTTCCGCGGCGGCGAAATCCCCGCGGCGGTACACGGCGGCCGCGTCCTCGGCGCGGAGGGAGGGGGCGAGGACGGCGGCGGTCACGAGGACGAGGAACGGGGCGAGATTGCGCAGGCGCAGGGCGGTCCAGGGGGCCCAGCCCGGCACGCGCTTGGCGGCGAGCGCGGCCTGGGCGCGCTCCACCCAGTCGGGCGGCAGGGCGGTGGCGGCGCGGTACAGGGCCCGGTCGGCCTCCGTCCACAGGCGGCTCCAGGCGGCGCCCGGCAAGGCGGAGGGCGGCGGGGCGGCCTGGAGGATTTCCCAGAGGATGGCGGCGTCGTGCTGCCAGGCGAGGATCAGGGCGGACTGGTCGGCGGCGCCGGTGGCGGAGAGCTGCCGGAGCGTGGCGGCGAGCCGGGCCCGGGCGGCGCGGCGGATGCGCGCCGGGTCGGTCTGGCGGGAGCGCTGGAGCGCGAGCCCGGCCCAGAAGAGCACGCCCGCCGCCAGGGGTGCGGCCAGCAGGAGCAGGAACTGGTCGAGGGGCCAGGGCACGGCCGCGTGGGCGGTGCCGGCGAGGGGGTCGCGGGGAATGGTCGCGGGCGGCGCGGGCGCCACCGCCGCCGGGCCCCGCGCGGGCGGCTCGGGCGGCGTCAGCTGCGCGGGATCGGGCAGCCCGACCTGGAAGCGCGGCGCGGCCCCGACCGGGGTAATGGTCAGCGTGGTGCGCGCGGTGCCCAGGGTCTTGTAGGCGCCCGCCTTCGGATCGAAATAAACGAACGTGACGGGATTGAGCGCATAGGTCCCGGGCCGGGTGGGGACGAGGACCACGTCCTCGGCCAGGGTGACGTCAAAGAGCCGGCCCTCGGCCGGCGTGCGCTTGGCCTGCGGCTGGACGACCTGAAAATCCTTGGAGACCTCGCGCTGGGGCAGGCCGGCGAGGTCGGGCCAGTTGCCCGTGCCGCTCAGCTCGAGCGTCCAGGTGACGGGCTCGCCGACGGCGGCGGTGGCGGGGACGACCCGGGACACCAGCCGGAACTGGCCCACGGCGCCGCTGAAGCCGGCGGGGGCCGGCGTGGGGAGCGGGTTCACGGTCAGCTCGGGGCGGCGGGAGCTCACCGCGAGCTGCTCGACGCGCTGCTGCTGGAACAGGCCGAAGCCGCCGGTGCCGGTGGCGATGTTGACCAGCTGGGTGGTGGGGTTGAGCGTGAGCGGACCGGGCGACTTGGCGTAGGCGCGGGCGCGGGAGGTGATGTTGAGCCGGGCCTCGCCGTTGAGGGAGAGCTCGGACGGCTCGGGCTTCGACCAGTCCTCGGCCACGAGCGGGGCGGAGTTCCAGTCGATGCCGCTGGCCAGCTGGCTGAAGCTGCGCCGGGCGGCATCCAGCACGTAGGTCAGCGGGAACACCTCTCCCGCCCAGACGCTGGCGGCCCCCGGCACGAGCCGGGCATTCACGGTGGCATCGGAGATGACGCGGGCGGCGCCGCCGGTGAAGGCGGAGACCGGCTTCGGGCCCTTGTTGGTTTGGACGGTGAAGGCCGGGACCTGCAGCGTGGCGCCGGCCCGGCGCGCCCGGACGCTGTAGGCGAGAATATGGGAGCGGGAAAAGGAGCCGTTGATGATGGAGGTCTGGGAGGAGTTGCCCGTCAGGGTCAGCGTGGTGTCCGCCAGGGCGGGCAGCCGGGGATCCCCGTCCGGGGCGCAGTCCTCGAACACGAGCTGGACCTCGGACGGGTCGTCGGGGTTGCCTTCCCAGTGCACGGACTGGGCGCGGGCGGCGCCGGCGAGGGCGCAGAGGACAAGGAGGGAGAGGAAGCGGCGCATGGGGATCACCAGTCTTTGCCTGTTTTCTTGGGCGCGGTCTTTTTGCCGGCGTCCATCAGTTGGTAGAGTTCGGCCGGGGAGTCCTGGTTGCGCAGCTGGTCCAGTTTCTGGAGGGGCAGCGCCAGAAGGGGGTCGGCCGGTTTTTTGTCCGCCTCCTTTTTTTCGGGGACGCCGCCGACCTTCTGGGTGTCGCGCGGCGGCGGGGATTTCGGGGGCGACTGCAGGTCGCCGAAAGCCGACTCCGGCGGCGGGCCGTTCTTCGGCGGGGCCGGCGGTTTTTCCGGGGAGTCCGGCGACGGTTTTGGCGCCGAGGAGGTGTCCGGCTTCGACTGCTGGGACGGATCCTTCGACGGGTCCTTTTGCTCCGGCGGCTGCTCTTTTTTGTCCTGCGGCTGGTTCTTTTGATTCGGCTGATCCTTGGGCTGGTCCTGTTGCTGCTTGGACTGGTCCGGCTTTTTCTCCTCGGGCGCCTTGAGCAGGGCGGCGAGTTCCGCGCGCAGCTTGGGCCAGTCGGCGGTCTTGGCGTCGAGGGCGGCGCCGAGCTCGACGGCGGCCAGGGCGTCGTGGACCGGCCCCGGCGGCACCGGCCGCGACTGGGTCTGGAAGTGCTGGCCCCAGGTGATGGTTTCCCGGGCGAACTCGGCCCAGTCGCGGGCGGAGCGGGTGTCCTGGGCGGAGAGGCGGGTGACGATCTTGGTCAGCGGGGGAACGGGGGGGGCGGCGGGCTCCGCGCCCTCGGCGGCGGGCGCGGAGGGGAAGGCCGCGAGCAGGATCAGCGCGGCCGTGGCGACCCGCGGCGTGCGGCCCGGTGGCGGTTCCGCGGAGTTGGGCCCGGGGGCGGGGGGCTGCCCGCGCAGCTGCAGCTCGCGCGGCCGGGGCTGGACGGGGAACTCGTAGCAATAACTGACGAGGAGGCACCAGAGCCCGAAGGCGAGGGGCCACTGGAAGCGCTCGACGAGCCGCACGGTGTTTTTCTCGCTGAACTTCCCCTTCTGCCCGGCCTCGACGGTGGCGCTGAGCACGCGGGCCAGGTCGATCCAGGTGCTGGCGTCGCGGTAGGTGCCGCCGGTCGCCTGGGCGAGTTCCTGGAGCGTGCCGCCCTCGAGCTTGGACAGCACGACGGCGCCGCGCTCGTCCTTGACGAAGCCGCCGGTGCCGTCGGGGATCATGGCGCCCGCGGTGGTGCCGATGCCGAGGCTGATGACCCGGATGCCCTTGGTCTTCAGCTCCGCGACCTGGGCTTTCCAGTCGTCATCGGTCGCCTCGCCGTCGCTCAGGACGATGAGGAAGCGGTCGGCGGCGGTGCGGCCGAAGGCGGTGAGGGCGGTGGTGATCAGGGCGCGGTAGTTGGTGCCGCCCTCGGGGAGAAAGCCGGGGTTCAGCGCGGGCAGGAATTCGCGCAGGATCTCGTAGTCCGAGCTGAGCGGGCTCTGCAGGAAGGCGGTGCCGGAGAAGGTCACGAGCCCGACGCGCTCGCCGGCGAGCTTTTCCAGCAGGGACTGGGTGAGCAGCTTGGCGCGCTCGAGGCGGGAGGGCTTGACGTCCGGCGCCAGCATCGAGCGGGAGAGGTCGATCGCGATGAGGATCTCGCGGGCCTGGTCAAAGACCGGCTCCTCGAGGCGGCCCCACTGCGGGCGGGCGAGGGCGACGATGACGAGCGCCAGGCCCACGCCGAGCCAGGGGCGGGTGCGGTGCGGGGCGGCGGCCCGGGCGACGAGGGACAGGTCGTGCGCGCCGGCCACGGCGTGGAGGATCTTGGGATGCGTCCCGGCGGCCGCGCGCCGGCGGCGGGCGATCTCCGCGACGAGCAGGGCGGCGGGCACGAGCAGGAGCCAGCAGAGGTGGGGCCAGGCGAAGGTCATGCGGCGGCCTCCCGGGACCAGAGGGGACGGGCGAACAGGGCGGCGAGCAGCAGCAGCAGGGCCCCGGGTCCGGCGGCCCAGGGGAAGAACTCGGTGGTGATGAGGTAGCTCTTGGACTGGAACTCGATCTTCTGGGCGCGATCGATCGCCTTGAAGGCGGACTCGACGGTGTCGGTGTCGATTGCGCGGAAGAAATGCCCGCCGGTGGTGTCGGCGATCTGCCGCAGCGCCCCCTCGTCGAGGTCGGCCATCATCCGGCGGTAGCCGAGCTTGTTGCCCTTGTCGTCGAACACGGGGAAGGGGACGATCCCGTCCTTGCCGGCGCCGATGGTGTAGACCGGCACCCCGCGGCTCCGGGCGAGGTCGGCGGCCTGCTCGGGGGTGAGCGCGCCGCGGTTGTTCGCCCCGTCGGTCAGCAGCACGACGAAGGCGCCGGAGCGCTTGCCGCCGCTCTCGCGCTTGGCCTGCTCCAGCCGGGTGAGCGACACGCCCAGGCCGTCGCCGATCGCCGTGCCGTCCTCGATCAGCCCGATCTTCAGGCGCTCGGTCTGGCGGGCCAGCCAGTCGTGGTCGAAGGTCAGCGGGGCGAGCGTGTAGGCGCGGCCGGAGAAGACGACGATGCCGATGCGGTCGCTGGGGCGGTCGGTGATGAAGGCCTGGATGACCGGCTTGATGGCCTGGAGCCGGTTGAGGCGGTCGCCCCCCCGCTCGTAATCCTCCGCGAGCATCGAGCCGGAGAGGTCGATCGCCAGCATGATGTCGTAGCCCTGGGTGTGGACCTCGCGCCGGTCGTCGACGCGCTGGGGGCGGGCGAGGGCCGCGATCAGCAGGGCGAGCCCGAGCAGGGCGAGGGCGGCCGGCCAGCGCGCCCCCGAGGTGAGCGAGGGGCGGTGCCAGGCGGCGGCAAACGGCACGAGCAGCACGGGCACACGGCGCCGGCCGCGGATCCAGACCAGCACCGGCAGGGCGAGCAGGGCGAGGAGCCAGAGGGGCTCCTTGAGCTGGTAGCCGCCGACGGCCTGGGTCCAGGAGGAGGCGGCGTAAAGGGGAGTCATCGGGGGCGGCGGTGGGGGCGGCTCAGCGCCGCGCGCCGGCGTTCATCCGGGCGTGGAAAAACCGCACCAGGGCGTCCAGGCGGTTCTGGTCGGTGCCGACGACGAGGCGGCTGAGGCGGTCGGGAAACAGCGCCTGCCAGGCCTGCTCGCGCTCGGCGGCCCAGGCCGCGTGCGCGGCGCGCTCGGCGGCGCTGCCCTCCAGCGTGACCAGCCGGCCGGCGGTGGGATCGTAGGCGGCAAAGGACTCCTGGGCGGGCAGGGCGCGGTCCCAGGGATCGTCCACGCGGCAGCCCATGGTCTGGTAGCGGCGCTGCAGGACGGCCCAGCCCTCGGGCTCCCCGCGCGGCGGGAAGTCGCCGAGCCAGAGCAGCACGCTGTGCTTGGGGGCGGCGCGGGCGAGGAAGCGCCACGGGATGTCCGGGGCGCGGTCGGCGGGCGCGGGGGCGGGGCGGCCGAGGAGCGTGGCGGCGGCGTGGAGGATGGCGCCCCGGCCGCGGACCGGCTCGCGCAGGAGGTTGCCGCCGGGCGCGGCGTGGACGAAGCCGACGCGGTCGCGGTTGACGGCCCCGAGGAGCATGACGAGGCCGGCGAGCTCGAGCAGGGCCTCGCGCTTGGACTGCGCGCCGGAGCCGAAGTGCAGGGACGGGGAGTCCTCGAACACCAGCAGCAGGGTGACCTCGCGCTCCTCGACGAACTTTTTCCGGTAGGGCTCGCCGAGGCGGGCGGTGACGTTCCAGTCGAGGTCGCGGACGTCGTCGCCGAACTCATATTTCACCACCTGGTCGAACTCCATGCCGCGGCCGCGGAAGGTGGAGCGGTACTCGCCGCTGAGGACGTTCTCGACGGCATGGCGCACCCGCCACTCCAGCTGGCGCAGGAGGGCGAGCGGCGAGGGGCTGGCCGGGGCGGGGGGCGGGTTCATGCGGCGTGCGGCCGGGCCCCGGACGCCCGGGGCGGAGGCAGCGGGGGCGGACGCCCGGTCAGTTCGCGGGCACCGGGGTTTGGGCGACCACCTGGGCGATGATCTGGTCCGGGGAGATTTCCTCGGCCTCCGCCTCGTAGGTCAGGCCGATGCGGTGGCGCATGACCTCGGGGGCGAGTTCCTGCACCAGGGCGGGGGAGACGTAGTCCTCGCCGCGGAGCCAGGCGAGGGCGCGGCCGGCCTGGTAGAGGGCGAGCGAGGCGCGGGGCGAGGCGCCGAACGTCAGGGGGCACTTCGCGCCCGGGCGGCTCTCGGTGAGGGCGCGGGTGCCGCGGACCAGCGCGAGGATGTAGCCCTGCACGGCGGGGGAGACATGGAGGGCGTCGACGGCGGTGCGGAGGGCGAGCAGCTCCTCGCCGCTGGAGGCGGCGGTGAGCGCGGGCTGCTGGGTGACCTGGCCCCAGCGCTGCATCATGGTGGATTCCTCAGCGGCGCTGGGGTAGTCCACGATCAGCTTGAAGAGGAAGCGGTCGGTCTGGGCCTCGGGCAGCGGGTAGGTGCCCTCCTGCTCGACCGGGTTCTGGGTCGCCATCACGAAGAACGGCGTCGGCAGCGGGTGGGTCTGGCCGCCGAGGGTGACCTGGCGCTCCTGCATCGCCTCGAGCAGCGCGCTCTGCACCTTGGCGGGGGCGCGGTTGATTTCGTCGGCGAGCACGAGGTTGGCGAAGATCGGCCCGCGGTGGGCGGAGAACTCCCCGGTCTTGGGCTGGAAGATCATCGTGCCGACGACGTCGCTCGGCAGGAGGTCGGGGGTGAACTGGATGCGCTCGAACTGGACGCCGAGGGCGGTGCCGAGCGACTTGACGAGGAGGGTCTTGGCGAGGCCGGGCATGCCCTCGAGCAGGACGTGGCCGTTGGCGAGCAGGGCGACAAGGAGGCGCTCGATGGCGGCGTCCTGGCCGATGACGGCCTTGCCGATTTCCGTGCGGAGTTTTGCAGACCAGGCGGGACCGGTGATCATGGGTGGGGAAGGGTGAAGGGGGGCGGGGGTTGGACTCCGTGCCCGGACGAAAGTTTCCATCAGGAAAAAGCCGCCGCCCGGCCTTTGCCACCCCAAATCGCCGGGGCGGCCCAGCTAACGCTCGCCGGGCGGGCGGAAAGCTGGCAGGATCGGCGCACTCCCATGGACGACCCCATTGCCGCCCGGCTCGCCGCCCTCGGGCACCGTCGCGCCGACGTGGCGGAGCGGTTCGTGCGCGGCACAGGGCCGGGCGGGCAGAAAATCAACAGGACAAGCTGATTTCCACAGTTTCTCACAGCACGCCAAACCTCGGTCCCATGAACACCCAATTTACAGTTCGGTTAGCAGCACTCGGGATACGGACTGAAGATGTCGAGGAAAGGTTCGTTCTCGGGTCAGGGAGGGGCGGTCAGAAAATCCAAAAAACTAGCTCCTGTGTTTGGCTGAGGCATAGGCTGACGGGGGTAGAGGTCAGGCGCCAGAGGGAGCGGTCACAGGTCGCTAACCGGGAATCTGCTTGGCTGGAGCTGTGTTCAAAGCTTGAGGAGCGGATATGGGCGGCTGCGGCGGTGAGGCAGGACGAACAGGCAAAAAGTCGCCGGCGAAGTCGACAGAAGAGCCGTGGTCAGAAGGTGCGGATGATCCAGTCGAAAAAACACAGAGCCAAGACCAAGTCAGGACGTGGGCGGGTAGGGACAGACTGATATAGGGGGAGAGCAAGATGTGCGTTTGAGGCACCGTGCCGGTGCACCCAACACGCGAGTCGCCCCCTTGTCGGGGCTGACTTAGGGGTGCTCTTTCGCTATCCTACGGTAGGGCCACGACAAAAATCCCACTCGCCCTTCGTCCCCAATCCCGTCTGCTGCCCCTCACGGCCAAGTTTTGCAACTGCCGCGGCGCCCCATCCCATCGCTCGAGCGAATTGCGACCGACCCGAAACGACCATGGGTTGCCGTGCTGTTCGCCTTTGAAGAAGAAGAGGCGTTGCGACAACGTTTGGCCGGGCCATGGGAAAAAATCCACGCGAACCGGGACGTGACGTTCTGGCGCCGCGTCGTCCCATCGCCGGCTCCGCCTTGAGGGCGCACCGCAAGAAACGGGCCATTAGTCCCATTTGGGCGCGACCGGCAAAAGCCGTGGCTCGCCTTTTCCTGCGATCTGGAAACCATCGCGGCGATTTTCCTCATCCATGCCAGCCGTTTCATCCGAAGACCATCCCCCGAGGCCCGATCCCAAGCAGGGCGAGCGCGAATATTTCGCCCGGATCGGCGAGGCCGGCCGGCTGCACGCGATGCGCAAGCCGTTCAGCGACGAGAACTGCAACCATTACCTGATCAACATCAGCGTCTTTCTCTCGCTGATGCGGCCCGCCCCAGCGCGGGTCGTCGAATTTGGCTGCGGCACCGGCTGGCTCAGCCTGATCTTTGCCGAGCGCGGCTACGAGGTGGTCGGCGTCGACATCTCGCCCGACGCGATCGCGATTGCCGAGCAACTGCGCCAGGAGCGGCAGATTCCCAACGCCTCGTTTCGCGTCGCTGATTACGAGGAGGTGAAGATCGATCCGCCGGCAGACTATGTGATCTTCCACGATGCGCTCCACCACGCCGAATCGGAGGACGCCGCGATGCGGGCGGCCTATGCGGCCCTCGCTCCGGACGGAACGGTGATTTGCATTGAGCCGGGCGACGGCCACAGCCAGTCGGCCACATCGATCCGCGCGGTCCAGGAGTTTGGCGTCCACGAAAAGGACATGCCGCCCCGGAAAATCATCCACCGCGCGCGCGCCGCCGGCTTCCGCCGCCACACCGTCCTGCCGTGGGCGTGGGACCATATGCGCTTCGTCTATCGTCCCGCCTATGCGAAGGCGACCGGCCCCAGCGACCTGCGCGGCAAAAAATTTCTCGGGATGCTCCGGGTGTTGCGGAATCTTTTCCGCCACCGGGCGCAGGGCATCGTGCTGCTCTGGAAGCAGTGACGACCGATCGCCGCCGCCAAATCCGCCCCTGCTTCGTCAGCTTCCGCAGCCACCTCTGCCCGCCACCGCCGCGGG
>CAIKTR010000024.1 GCA_903830425.1 uncultured Opitutia bacterium | reverse complement strand
CAGCGGCTGGTGGTTCCTGGACCAGAAGGAGGGCATGGAGGGGCAGCTGAATGCGCTCTCGAACAACGGCCTGCTGCGGCGGTTCGTCGGCATGCTGACGGATTCGCGCAGCTTCCTCTCCTATTCGCGCCACGAGTATTTCCGCCGCGTGCTCTGCAATCTGCTCGGCGGCGAGATGGAGCGCGGCGAACTGCCCGCGGACCGGGAGCTGGTGGGGGCCCTGGTGCGCGACGTCTGCTTCGGCAACGCCCGCGACTACTTCCGGCTCGAGCTGCCCCCGGCAGTCTGAGCCGCTCTCGCGGCCTCCGCCGCACAGGGTGCAAGGCTCGCCGCTGGTTTTCCCGCGGGAAAAACTCCGAACACCTAGATAGATCGATGGCGGCGCAAAAGCCGCCTACTTCTTCGGGGCGATTGGCTGCACGGGCTTCGCACTCTTCAACCGTTCGCGTTTCTGAGCCTCCGTGAGCGGAGGGGTGCTCGGGTCAACCAATCGCGGACAACTGACGTGGATGATCCTCGGGTTTTTGACTTCAACCGCCAAGTCAAAGCCATGGGAGCGGTAATAGTTCCGAAATTCCATTTTCGTATCTTCACTCAGTGACTTCCAGTTGAAAGCAGCCCACACCGGCAAGTCCTCGGGCAGCTTCTTCATGGGGTTGGCGTCGGACTTAATCCACTTCCAGTCCAAGGCCTCAAGCGCCAGCAGAGCGACCCTGCGAGCCTTGGTGTCGTCGATGACCTTCGCCGTTGCCAGATTGATGGCCCATTCCTTGCCAGCCCTGTCCACGAGCAACACCGAGTTGGCGGGCACGTTCACTGCTTTGACCGTGTAACCACCGACCGCATCGCCAGCGGCACACCACTTCGGCGCACTTCCTCCGATCTGAATGGCAGCGAGGTTGTCCTTTCCCGCGACCATCAGCCCGTTAATCACAGGGACGCTGTCCGGAACCGCTCGGGTTGTGCTGGCGAAAAGTGCAAGCAGGAGGCCGAGCAGCAGCGGGGTTTTGAGTTTCATGCTTAGCCCGAGCTTGTGCGTCTTCGGTCATTCAACGAGCCCAATGCCCGCCTGACTCTCCGGCGAGTGGGTGGGGTCTGAGCACTGCCCTTGGTTGCTATTATTACTCGTAAGCCTTGCCGCCGTGCAGCTGTGGGTAGCGGCTGGCGAACACGTAGCGGGGCTTCCGGTCGAAAACCATTTCCACGACCGTGACGCCCGCGATTTTGTCCACGGGCCGCTTCGGGAGGTTCTTCAGGATGACGCGATGGCCGTCCGTCACGAAGTCGATGGGCGCGCCAGTCTGGAGGAAGCGGACCGCCTTGGGGGCGTTCAGGTAGCCGCCCACGCTCATCTCGCCGGAGGCGGGCCAGAGCCAATACCAGAGATAGACGCTGTGGCCATCGCAGGAGACGTCGCAGCCGCCGTTGCCGCCGACGGTGGCGTTCTTGGCCAGTCGGCCATAAACCGCGCGGCCGTTCTTTTGCAGCCAGGCGCCCACGGTGGACAGCGGTTCGATCGCTTCCACCGGCACCGATCCGTCGGGCGCGGGGCCGATGTTCAACAGGAGGTTGCCGCCGGATTTGCAGCAGGTGTTGAGCATCTTGAGGATGCGCTGGGCATTGTAGGAATAGTTTTTTGCCTGCGCCGAATTCACGTAGCCCCAGCTGATCCCATTGAAGGTCATGCAGGCTTCCCAGTCGTTGACCGTGGCGGTCAGGTGCTCTTCGGGCGTGGAAAAGTCCTCGGGGATCCAGCTCCGGTCGTTGATGAGCATGTCCGGCTGCAGCGCGCGCAGGCGCTGGTTCATCTCAACGGAGTTCCAGCCCTCCCAGGATTCCATGGGGCGGGCGACATCGTACCAGAGGATGTCGATCTTGCCGTAGTTGGTCAAAAGCTCGGTGTTGAGGGCCTCGATGTAGCGGTTGAAGCGAATCCGGGCGGCGCTATCGAAGGCGCAGCGCCACCCGTCGGGATGGTGCCAATCCATGAGCGACGAGTAGAAGCCGATCCCGAGGTCAAACTCCCGGCAGGCATCCACGAATTCGCGGACGAGATCGCGCTTGGGCCCGTGGTTGACCGAATTGTAGGGATTCACCTTGGAGTCCCAGAGGCTGAAGCCCTCGTGGTGGCGGGTGGTCAGCACCATGTATTTCATGCCGGCGCGGCGGGCGAGTTTCGCCCATTCGCGGGGCGCGCCGGGGGCGGGCGCGAAGGTGGCGGCCAGTTTCTCGTATTCCGCCACGGGCATGTTCTCGAGGACCATGGCCCATTCGTTGCGGGCCAGCTGCGAATACAGCCCGTAATGGACGAACATGC
Organism: uncultured Opitutia bacterium; assembly: GCA_903830425.1. Taxonomy (GTDB): domain Bacteria; phylum Verrucomicrobiota; class Verrucomicrobiia; order Opitutales; family Opitutaceae; genus Opi-474. The sequence continues at coordinate 6,423 of CAIKTR010000024.1, read as the reverse complement.
CGAAGCGGGCTTCCCGCCACCAGGCCATGCGCCGATCCCGGCTCCGGGCGATTTGGTTCAGGTAATCTTCCTTGCACAGCAGTTTTTTCATAATGTGTCCTCCTGCTCTACCCGCCTCGCAGTCAGGCGGGGTTCACCCATGGAGTCGAACCCGATTGTGCCATGGCCATTGGCTGCCGGAGGTTGCGACTCATGCGGCAACGGGGTTGAAGCGAGCCACTGTACGCCGCGACGCTGCAGCCGCAATTCGTGGCGCGGTTACGAGAAACACCATAACGATCAAAGCCCTGGGCACCACCCTCGCGGTATGGCGTAGTGGTTGCCCGGGAGACTCGCCGCTGAGTAAGGCACTCGGCAGGAAATTAGCTCGCGACCGCCCGCGCGGAACCAGAGAAAGGCATGCCCCATTCCAGAACTGGCCGCCGCCGGAAACGCCACCCCGGGTGACAGCCGCGCGGCGGAGTCGAACCACCCCATGAAAACCCGCCGGGACTTTATCCGCACCACCGCGCTCGGCGCGTCCGCCGCCACTGTTTTTCCCCGCCTGCTGGCCGGCGCCCCAGCCGCTGGAGATGCCGGCCGCTTTCCCTCGACCGCAGCGCCGGCGTCGCCGGCAAACCCCCTCACGGCCCGGCATCGGAACCTCTACAACGGCGATACCTGCATCTATTTCTACAATCCCGAGCTGTGGCAGCCGGAGGGCGGCCCGTTCTCCGCCCGGGCCATCCATCGCTTTGTCGACGTCCTGCAGGAGAGCGGCATCGACACGTTCCTCATCAATGCCAACGCCTCGAAGGCGTGGTATCCCAGCAAGGTGATTCCGACCATCCTCGATGGTTACAAGCGGGGTGACCGGGAATTTTTCCGCGCGCACGCCATCTGCGTCGGCATCACCGAGCCCGAGGCAGTCGAGGTTTTCATGGATAAGCAGGTGCTCTTCTATAACCAGTATCTCGACTTGGTGGAGGCGGGAGTGGATTGGCTGGCGGAAACCTCGACAGCCTGCCGGTTGCGCGGGGTCGCGCCGTGGGTCAGCATCCGCATGAACGACCTGCACGGCCACCGGAACTTCCAGGGCAGCTTCTTCAACCTGCCCCTGTTGAAACGGAAGGAGATGCGCCTGCAGCACAGCACCTACGACGGCATGGCGGGTGACCTGACCTACCGCGAGGGGCTGAACTACGAGCTCAAGGAGGTGCGCGATCACTATTTTGCCCAGATCAGGGAAGTCGTCGAAGACTACGACTTCGACGGACTCGAGCTCGACTGGTGGCGTCAACCGCTCTGCTGCGAGCCGACCGCCTCGCCGGCAACCCTGACGATGATGACGGACTGGTTCCGCGAGGTGCGCGCCCTGACCCAGCGGCGCGCGGCCCGGAACGGGCGCCCCTACTATTTCGGCATGCGCCTCCCGGGCCGGCTCGAAACGCTGAAAGCCATTGGCATTGATGTCGTGACCCTCTGCCGGGAGGGAACGCTCGACTTCCTCTGCCCCTCGGCGTTTTGGCGGACGGCGTGGGACATGCCGCATGACGACCTGCGACGCCAGGTCGGGGAACGCACGGCGATCTACGGCGTCATCGAGGAAGGGGCGAACGCGATCCCCGCCTGGTCGCCCGAGCGCAACCTCACCAAGGAAATCCGCTACATCTCCTCGAGCCCGGAGATGCTTCACGCCAACGCGGCGGGCAAGCTCGTGCTGGGCGCGGACGGGATCGAATGGTTTAACTTCTACGTGGGCGATCAGTCCAAGGTCCCGGGCATCGGATCCACCTATGCGCTCCTGCGTGACATCCACCGCCTGGATTTCCTGCGCGGGAAGGAGAAGCACTACACCTTTGCGGATCGCGGCTCCACCGCGCTGGCCATCGGGCTGGCGCAGCCGCCGTTCGAGGCTCCGCCGCAAGTGCCCGTGATCCTGCAGAAAAACTGGCGGCACAGCTTTCGGTTGCCCATGTGCGCCGAGCCCACGGATCGCGGCCTGCAGCTGGTCATCCAGCTCGTGCTCGAGCGGAGCGCGGCGCCGGCGCCGGTGGCGGTCTCGCTCAACGGCTGCTGGCCGCTCACCGTCAGCACGCCGAACGACCGGCTGCTGTTTCCCTGCGGTGCGCTGACCCACCATGTGCGGGCGCACCTCGGTCATGACTACCAGTTTCCCGTTTCACTGGTGCGGGACGGCTGGAACGAAATCACTGTGGAGAGCGGCGGCGACCAGCCGCTGACCGTCGTGTGCCTCGAACTGGGGGTCATGGCGGCGCCGGCCGCGCCGACAGGGCTGGCGTCGGCCGCCGCATCGCCCGCCTAGCGTCCCTGAAAACCCCGGCCACGGTCGCTGTCCCCCGTGCCCGGTCCGTCACCTTCGAACGCAACCGCTTCGGCCAGCGGCGGCAGGAGAGAACACCGGGTGGAGGTTTTCATGGGAAGGATGAGTTGCCTGAGGGAAGCGGGGCGGGTCACTGGCCCCCGAGCTGCGCGTCGGTCAGGGTGTTGAGCAGCGGCTCGCCGCGGCGGTACCGCGCGACGTTCTGCACGAAGATGTCCCAGAGCCGCTCTGCAAAGCGCGGGCTGAGGCTCGAGCCGGAGATGTGCGGGGTCAGGATGACGTTCGGCATGCGCCACAGCGGATGGGTCGCCGGCAGCGGATAGGCGTAATGCGTGTCGAGCGCCGCGCCCGCGATCCACTGCTCAGCCAGCGCCCGCAGCAGCGCAGCTTCGCGGATGATCGGGCCGCGGGCGGGATTCAGCACGAACGCATGGCGCGGCAGCGCCTGCAACTCCCGCTCGCCGATCAATCCCTCGGTAGCGGAGGTGAGCGGCAAGGCGACGATGAGGAAATCCAAGCCGCCGAGAAACGCCGTCGTCTCCGCGGACCCGAAGACCCGGTCGGGCAGCACGCCGTCGGGGTCGCCGGTGCCGGGCACCGTGTAGATCGGGCCGCGCGGCCCAACCGTGCCGCTGCGGGTCAGGACATGCACGCGCAGGCCCAGCGGTCGAGCCAGCCGCGCGGTCTCGCGGCCGATGCCGCCGTAGCCCCACAGCCCGACGGTCAGCCCGCGGATCTCCCGCTGGAACCGGGCGCCGCGATCCCAGACCGCGCCGTCCTGGTTGCGCACCATCTGGCGTAGGTCGCGGGCGAGGTTCACCATCATCGCCACGTTCCACTCCGCGATCGGCACGTCGAAGCAGCCGCGCGCGTTTGTCGCGCGGATCTTCCGACCCGGCAGGTCGTGGCTGAAAAGCTGGTTGTAGCCGGTGGACGCGATTTGCACCCAGCGCAACGCGCCCATCTCGGCGAGGTTGGTGGGCGGCATGGTGCAGAACAGCACCTCGGCCTCCCGGATCCGCGCCGCATCAAGGGGACGCGCGCGCTCTTCCGGGGGCAGGATGCAGTCAAGCTCCACGCCGGGCATCTGGCGCAGCGCCGCGAGGGCGGATTCCGGGGCGGTGACGTCGACGATGATCTTCATGTCAGTCGGTGAGGATTTTTCCGGGCACACTGTTGAACTCGCCGCTGCCGGGCTTGAACGGGTAGCGGCGGCGCGTTTCCTCCGTCAGGACGATGCCGAGGCCGGGCCGGTCGGGCGGCAGCACGTATCCGTCCTTCATAACCAAACCGCCGTCGATGACCTCGGAATGCAGGCCGGCGTAGTCCGGCGCGATCTCGAGGATGCGCGTGTTGGCGGCGGCGAAGCCCACGTGGAGATTCTGCATGAGCGAGCCGCCCGCGCCCCACGCGTGGGTCGCGACCTGACGGCCGCGGTCGGCCATCATCTGGGCCACCGTCATGAATTCCCCGAGGCCGCCCGTGAACGACGCGTCCGGCTGGCCGATATCAAAGGAGTCCTGCTCCGCAAACACCCGCCACTCATAGGCCGCCGTCAGGCACTCTCCGCCCGCGATGGGCACCGTCGTCCGGCGGCACAGCTCGGCGTAACCCCACGGATCGGTGTAGTGCAGCGGCTCCTCGAGGAACACCAGGTTGAAGGGCTCCAGCGCCTTCGCCACGGCGGTGGCGGTGTCCAGCGTCCAGGTGGCCACCGGGTTGTTGCCCATGTGGGCGTCCATCATCAGCCACGCGTCGGCGCCCGCGTGCGTGCGCATGAAGGCAACCTTGTCCGCCTCAAAGTCCGCCGCCTCCTTCGCCTCCAGCGGCATGCGCCAGCCGTCCTGCGGCGAGAAACTGCCGGCGCCCACCTTGATGCCGCGGAAGCCCAGGGCGTAGTAATGATCCATCTTCTGGGCCAGCCGCGCCTTCGGATAATTGCTCGGGCCGCCCGTGGCGTAGGCCGGAAGCCGCGCGTGCTTCGAGCCCCCCAGCAGGGCATGCACCGGCCGGTCGAGCTGCTTGCCCTTGAGGTCCCAGAGCGCGGCCTCAATGCCGTTGAGCACGATCGTGCCCAGGCCGACGCGGCACCAGAAATTGCCGCAGTGATACATCCGGCGCCAGAGTTCGGGGATGTCATCCACCGTCTGCCCGATCAGGATCGGCCGGAAGAAATCCACGATCGCCGGGACCGCCTCCGGGCAGAAATACCCGGCGTAGGTCTCGCCGAGGCCGATCAGGCCGCCGTCCGTCAGGACCTCGATGAAGGCGGCGCTGCGCAGCTTGCGCGCCTCGCGCAGGAAGGGGTCGTTGGTGCACGGTCCGGTGAGCAGCGTTGTGCGGACATCGGTGATTTTCATGGGGAATGAATCAGACGCGGACCTTGACCACGGCCTTCAGGATTTCAGCAGGGGCCTCCCACGCGCAGGACGGGATGTGGCCGTCCTCGGGGAAAAAGATCGTGAACTGCCCCGCCGTCACGCGCACGGGCACGCCATCGGGGATCAGGCCGTAGAGGGCCGCGTCCTTCTCGGCATCGAACGGCATCGTGACGTTCGTGAGCAGCGGCAGCGGCGCCCAGTACATCACCTCCCGGCCGCGCTGGAGGTACTGGATGTCGATGTATTTCCGGTGCGACTCATAAACCCGCTCGGCCATGGGCTTGGTGGCGTGCTGCTGGACGAAGGCGAAGATGTCTTCGCCGTCGATTTCATGGCGGCCAACCGGCGTCTGGTCGGTCAACTGGCGGAGAAAGGCAAAGGCCTTCGCAAAGCGGGGCGAAAGCGCGTGGTAGGTGCGGGCTTGGTTGAGGGTGTCGAGGATCATGGGGCAAGATTGCGAGGCTTGGGTGGGCGTGAAGCCGTGGTCGATCAGTAGCCGTTCTGGCGGCTGGTGAGAATCAGCAGGGGCAGGCCGGCGTTCGATCTGCGGCAGTCGGTCGCGTGTCCAAAGTGTGCGAAGCCATGCTACTTAGTGGGCCTTTCGTCAACCGAGCCCTACGCCAAGGTCTCCGACCGATGCGTTGATCACGGGGCATTCATGGCCGCTCGCGTGGATTGCGATGATCATACGCCAGCTGCGCTCGGCGCGCGCCGTCCCTTTCAGCCCACGCGGCGCGCCTAATAACCTGCGCTATAACCGCATTACGGGCAGGCATTGCAATACCTGCGCCTACTCTGGCTGTGCAAAGCGTGGCGTCCCCACGGGGATTGATTCGCTGCGCCCAGGGCTTCGCCCCAGGCCGGCGGCCTGTCCTTCTCCGCTCGCTCCGTCGAACCCCTCCGGGGTCCCCCGAACCTGAAGCCTGGGCACTGCCAAAATGATTTGCGGCGTTTTGCCAAATGATCCGCCAAAAAATTGGCCGCAGCGAGGCGGGCGAAATGCCGTCCGCGCGAAAGATCGGCCAAGAGTGAAATCGTGACCTGAAAGAACTGCCAAGATTTCTTCCTTGGTTGGAGCTTGGACTCGTGAAATCCCCGGTTTCTAAAACGCCCCCCTGTTCGGGATAAACACACGCCCGCTGCCGGATGCCCGCCGCCACGGCGGTCCAAATAGGGAGCCTAGTGGCACGCGCCTGATTGACGCAGGTCGCCGTGGAAATCGCAGCGGCGGCCCAGATCTGGTGCATGAGCACACCGGTCAGCACAGGGGCGCGCGGTTCTTCGGCTCGGTGAGGGGCGCCGCGCCCGCTGGCGCTGTCCGGTGTTTGCTGAGCGCCAGCTCGATGACAAGGCTCAGCTCTCGTTCTTGGAAGGGCTTGTAAATAAACCCGAGCGGAGCGACGAGCTTCGCCCGGCTGACGAACGAATCAGTCGTAGACGCCGTCAGGAAAACGACGGGGATGGAGAATCGACTACGGATGACCTCGGCCGCGGCAATGCCATCCATCTCTCCCGCCAGGTTAATATCCATCAACACAAGGTCGGGCTGCAATTGCCCGGCCAGCAGGATGGCCTCTTCGCCCATTCGAGTCTCGGCCACTGGCTCGTAGCCCAGTGTCAGCACTTGCTGACGAAGATCCATCGCCACCACCACCTCGTCTTCGACGATGAGTATCCTCGGCTTGTTCATGGCGCAGGACTGGAAAACTTCGGCGGCGT
>CAIKTR010000023.1 GCA_903830425.1 uncultured Opitutia bacterium | reverse complement strand
GGTCACCGAGCTGCTCGCCCTGGTTGACGGCGCCAACAACGCCGGCCCGCGCGCCGCCCGCCCGGCCCACGCCGCCAAGGCCGCCACCAAGCCGGTCCGCTCCACCGCCCCGGGCGTCGTGCGCCCCGCCATCCTCGGCCACGCCCCGGCCCGCGTTCAGGAGAAGCTCAGCTTCGCTGCCGCTCCCGCCAAGGCCTCCTCCAACGGCCACCACCACGGCAACGCCGACAACTTCGAGGCCTGAGCCAGGATCATCCAACCTCAACCTCCCTCCGACAGTTCCTGCCCTCCCGCCGTTTTCTGTCGCCGGCAGTTGCGCCAGACCATTTCGCAAGATATGCGTACTGTTCACCTCGAATTGCACAGCCAGCATGCGCCATCCCATGCAGACTAAGCGGGTGGCGACCCGGGGGTGATCACCCCTTCATTTTCCGGTGCCAGCCCGCGAGCCCCATATGCCCCCTTTGCCCGACCAGCGGTCAGTCTCCCCGCCGGGCTTGGCTCCCGGCGCCGGGTGGGCCGGGGCGGTCCTGCTGGCCGGGCTGATCCTCATCGCCCTCGCCGTTTTTTTTGAAAAAAAACATGCGGAGGCCGATGCGCAAAAGGCCTTCTCCTCCGTCTGTGAGGGGATCGCGGCCAAGATCAAGGTCCGGCTCGACAGCCACGAACAGATCCTCCGGAGCGGCGCGGCGTTCTTCAACCAACAGCAGGTCACCCGGGAGGAATGGCGCAATTTCTACGAACGGCAGAAAATGAGCCAGCACCTGCCCGGCATCCAGGGGCTGGGCTTTGCGCTCCTGGTGCCTGGTCCGCAGCTGGCCGCGCATGTGCAGACGATCCGCGCCGAGGGGTTCCCCGCCTACCGCGTCTGGCCGGAAGGCGAGCGGGCAACCTACTCCACGATCCTCTTCCTCGAACCGTTCGTCCGGCGGAACCTCCGGGCCTTCGGCTATGACATGCTCACCGAGCCCGTGCGCCGCGCGGCCATGGAACGGGCCCGGGATCAGGATGCGGCCGTCCTCTCCGGCAAGGTCACCCTGGTGCAGGAGACCGCGCAGGACGTTCAAGCCGGCCTCCTGATGTATGTGCCCGTGTACCGGATGAGCCTGCCCCGGGCAACGGTGGCCGAGCGCCGCGCCGCGCTCCTGGGCTGGGTCTACAGCCCCTACCGGATGAACGACCTCATGGGCGGAATCCTCGGCGCCTCGGACACGCCGGAGACGCCGCCGGTGCGCCTGCAGATATTTGCGGGCGCGACCCGCGACCCGAAGACCCTGCTCTACGACAATCAAGCGCCCAACCGCCCCCAGGCGGAGTCCGCCGCGGGCTTCGTCACCCAGAAAATCATGGAGGCGTCCGACTCCCGGTGGCTGTTGGTTTTTTCTGCTAGCAGCCGACCGGACCTCACCGTGGACTACGACAAAGTCTGGCTGGTGGCGATTGGCGGGGCCACCATCACCCTGCTGCTCGCCGGCCTGGTCTTCTCGCTGGTCGGCACCCAGCACAAGGCCCGGAAAATAGCGCAACGCCTGACCGCGGATTTGCAGGAGAGCGAGGAACGCTGGAAGTTCGCGCTCGAGGGCGCCGGCGATGGGGCCTGGGACTGGAACCTCGCCACCGGCACGGTCTTCTTCTCCCGCCGCTGGAAGGAAATGCTGGGGTATGCCGACCACGAGATCGGAACCGACCTCGCGGAGTGGCGCCAGCGCGTCCACCCCGAGGACATCTCGCAAGTGATGATCGACGTGCAGCAACACCTCAACGGGCAGAGCTCCAGCTACGTCAACGAGCACCGCGTCCGCTGCAAGGATGGCCGCTGGTGCTGGGTGCTCGACCGCGGCAAAGTGATGAGCTGGGGGCCGGCGGGGCAGCCCGTGCGGATGATCGGCACCCACACGGACATCACGCCGCGGAAGCTGACGGAGGCCCGGCTGAAGGAAAGCGAGGCGCTGTTTCATCATCTGGCCGACAGCGCGCCGATCCTGATCTGGATGTCCGGGCTGGACAAGGGCTGCTTCTATTTCAACAAGGGCTGGCTGGCTTTCACCGGCCGGTCGCAGGCCCAGGAACAGGGCAATGGCTGGGCCGAGGGGGTGCACCCCGATGACCTCGCGCGCTGCCTCAAGGTCTACGTCGACCACTTCGACGCCCGGCAGAGCTTCTACATGGAATACCGCCTGCGCCATGTGGACGGGGTGTTTCACTGGGTGGCGGACACCGGCGTGCCCCGCTTCGACGAGCAGGGCGTGTTCCTCGGCTTCATCGGCCATTGCATCGACATCACCGCCAACAAGCAGGCGGAGAAATCCCTGCGCGAAAGCGAGGCCCACTATCGGACGCTGTTCGAAAAGGCCACGGTCGGCATTTCCTCCGTCGCCTCCGACAGCAAGCTCGTGGGCATCAATGAAAGCTTCGCCCGCATGCACGGTTATACCGTGGCCGAGATGAAGGACCTGAGTTTTGACGACCTGGACGTTCCCGCCACCGCCCGCCTGCGCCGCGAGCGGCTCGCGCGGATCCTTGCCGGCGAAACCCTGCAGTTTGAGGCGGAACATTACCACCGGGATGGCCATGTGATCTCCCTGGAGGTCTCGGCGAACCTGATCCCGTCCGGCGATCGGCAGGTGATTCAGGCGATCCACATCGACATCACGGCGCGCAAGCAGGTGGAGGCGCTGGTGCAGGCGTCGCTGCAGGAGAAGGAGGCGCTGCTGAAGGAGGTGCACCACCGGGTGAAGAACAACCTGCAGGTGATTGCCAGCCTGCTGCGGCTGGAGGCCGGGCGCAGCGGGCAGCCCGACACCAAGGCGGTGCTCAAGGAGATGCAGGGCCGCATCCGGTCCATGGCCCTGTTGCACGAGACGCTCTACCGCTCCGGCGTCTTCGCCACGATCGACCTGGGCGCCTACCTCGGCCAGATCAGCACCCAGTCGTTCCGCACCCTCGGCAGCACGTCCGGCGCCGTGCAACTGCGGCTCGAACTGGCCCCGGTCGCCGTCGAGATGGACCAGGCCCTGCCCTGCGGCCTGCTTGTCAACGAGCTGGTCTCCAACTGCTTCAAGCACGGCTTTCCCGACGGCCGCACCGGCGAGGTCCGCGTCGAGCTGCAGCCCGTCCCCGGCGACCCCCAGTGGCGCCTGCGCGTCAGCGACACCGGCGTGGGCCTGCCCGCCGACTTCGCCGACCGGCGCGACCAGTCCCTCGGCCTCCAGCTCGTGTCCGACCTGGCCGAACAGATCGAAGGCACCCTCACCGTCGGCCCCGGCCCGGAGGCCGTCTTCACCGTCACGTTTCTGCCCCTGCACCCGTCCGCCACCCCGGGACTCAAGCTCGCGCCCGCCCGTCCATGAACCCCCTGCTCCCGCTGGCGGTGAAAAGCCGGATCCTGGTCGTCGAGGACGAGGCGATCGTCGCGGCCGACCTCCGCCTGCAGCTGACGGAGCTGGGGTTCGAGCCGGTGGGCTCCACCCTGAGCGGGGAGGAGGCGATCGAACTGGCCGGCCAGCTTCGCCCCGACCTCGTCCTGATGGACATCAACCTCGGAGGGAAGATGGATGGCATCACGGCCGCGCGCACGATCCGCGAGCGGTTCGCGCTGCCCATCGTGTTTCTCACCGCGCTCTCCGGCCGCGACACCCTGGATCGGGCCAAGGAGGCCCAGCCCTTCGGCTATATCATCAAGCCCTTCGACGAGCAGGACCTGCGGGCGGTCATCGAGATAGCCGTGTTCAAGCACCGGGCCGAGGCGCAGCACCGGGCCGACGAGGCCCGTTACCGCGCGCTGACCGAGTCCGCCCACGACGCCATCGTCACCGCCGACCACCGCGGCCGCATCATCGGCTGGAACCGGGGCGCGGCCGCCCTCTTCGGCTACCCCGAGGCCGAGATCCTCGGCCAGCCCCTCTCCCGCCTGATGCCCGCCCGCTATCAGGCCGGCCATGAGGCCGGCTTTGCCCGGGTCCTGGCCGGCGGCGAGCGCCATGTCATCGGCCGCACCGCGGAGCTCACCGGCCGGCGGCAGGATGCGAGCGAGTTCCCGCTGGAGCTCTCCCTCGCCCAGTGGGAGACACCCGAGGGCCAGTTCTTCACCGCCATCATCCGCGACATCTCCGCGCGCCAGCGCACCGAGGCGCAGATGCGGCTGCAAAGCGCCGCCCTCGAGGCCGTCGTCAACTCGGTGGTCATCACGGATGCCGCGGGCACCATCCAGTGGGTGAACCCGGCATTCTGCCACGTCACCGGCTATACCCAGGCGGAGGCGGTGGGGCGCAATCCCCGCGTGCTCAAGTCGGGGCGGCAGTCGCCCGAGTTTTACGCCGAGCTGTGGCGCACCATCTCCGGGGGGCAGAAATGGCGGGGAGAATTCGTCAACCGCCGCAAGGACGGCACGCTCTATACGGAGGATGTCACCATCGCTCCGGTCCGGGATGAAACCGGCCGGATCGCCCATTACATCGCGATCAAGCAGGACATTTCCGCGCTCAAGCAGAGCCTGGCCGAGCTGCACACGGCCCACGCCGAGCTGGCCCGGAAAAACCTGGAGCTGGAGGCGGCGCTGGTCGACGCCCGCGTGGCCGTGGAGGCGAAGGCGGCCTTCCTCGCCACCATGAGCCACGAGATCCGCACCCCCATGAACGGCGTCATCGGCATGGCCAGCCTCCTGCGCGAGACGGTCCCGCTCACCGCCGAGCAGGTGGACTACCTCGGGATCATCCTCTCCAGCGGCGAGACCCTGCTGACCCTGATCAATGACATCCTGGATTTTTCCAAGATCGAGGCCCGCCACCTGGAACTGGAACGGATCCCCTTCGACCTCCGCCGCTGCCTGGAGGAAGCCCTGCAGGTGCTGGCCCCCCGGGCGCGCGAAAAATCCCTCAGCCTGTCCGCGGACATCGACCCGTCCGTCCCGCCGGCCATCGTCGGGGACTGCGGGCGGCTGCGCCAGGTCATCACGAACCTCGCCAGCAACGCCGTGAAATTCACCGCCCAGGGCGGGGTCGTCGTCGCGGTGCGGGCCGAGCTCCGGCCCGACGGGCAGTGCCGGCTGTTTTTCCGGGTGCAGGACTCCGGCATCGGCATTCCCGCGGACAAGCTGGGCCGGCTGTTCAAATCCTTCTCGCAGGTGGATTCCTCGACCACCCGCCTGTACGGCGGCACCGGGCTCGGGCTCGCGATCAGCCAGCGGCTCGTCGGCTTCATGGGCGGCACCATCGAGGTGGCGTCCGAGCCCGGCCGCGGCTCGGTGTTCTTCTTCGACCTCACGGTGCCCACCGCTACGCTGGGGTCGCCCCGGCCCGTCACTTTATGACCCGCAAGCATAAGACCCCCACGGACTCCGCCCCCCGGACCGCCCGGCCGGGCCCACGGCGGCGGAAGCCGGCGCAAACGGCCACGGCGCGCTATTTCGACCTCTTCGACCAGGCCCCGGCCGGCTACCTGACGCTCGACGAGCCGGGGCTGATCCTCGAGGCCAACCACGCCGCCGCCCGACTGCTCGGCCGGGCGCCGGACGCGCTGGTGGCGCAGCCCCTCTCCCACTTCATCCACCCGGAGGACCAGGAGATTTTCCGCCAGCTCCGCACGCGGCTCGGCGCATCCGACCAGACGCAAACGTGCGAGCTGCGGATCCGCTTGGGTGAGGGTCCGCCCAGCTGGGTCCAGCTGGCGGCGTCCGGCGCCCCCGGGTGCCGGATCGTGCTCACCGATCGCACCGGGCCCAATCGCGACAAGGCCATCCTGGATGCGCGCTTTCGGCTGCTGACCTTTGCCCAGACCCACACGCAGGCGGAGCTGCTCCGCGCCACCTTGGACGAGGCCGAGGCGCTCGTCGGCAGCTGCATCGGCTTCTGTCATTTCCTCCAGGCCGACCAGCAGACGCTGTCCCTGCAGGCCTGGTCCACCAACACCCTGCAAAAGATGTGCCAGGCGGTCGGCGCCGGCCAGCACTACCCGGTGCAGCAGGCGGGCGTCTGGGCGGACTGCGTGCGCGAGCGCCGCGCCGTGATCCACAACGACTACGCCCACCTGCCCCATCGCAAGGGCATGCCGCCGGGGCACGCCCCGGTGCTGCGGCAGCTGGCCGTGCCCGTGCTGCGCGACGGCCTGATCGTGTCCATTCTCGGCGTGGGCAACAAACCGACGGACTACACGGAGGAGGACATTCAGGCGGTCTGGTCGCTGGCCGACCTCGCCTGGGACCTCGTGGAGCGCAAGCGGTCGGAGGAGGCGCTGCGCGCCAGCGAGGAGCGCTACCATCGGATCGCCGGGGCGATCACCGACTACATCTACAGCGTGCGCGTGGCGGACGGGCGGGCGGTGGCCACGACACACGGCCCGGGCTGCGAGGCCATCACCGGCTACGGGCCCGAGGCGTTCGCCGCGGATCCCGACCTGTGGCTCCGCATGGTGGTCGCCGCGGACCGCCCCCGCGTCGAGGACCAGGCCCGCCGGATCATGGCCGGCGAGGATCCCCCGCCCCTCGAGCACCGCATCACCCTCCAGAACGGGACGACCCGCTGGGTGCGCAACACCTTCGTCCCCCGGCGCGACGAGCGCGGCGCGCTCACGGCCTACGACGGGCTGATCCAGGACATCACCGCCCGCAAGCAGGCGGAAACGGCGCTGCAGGTGAGCGAGACCAAGTACCGCGAGCTGGCCGAGGGCCTCAAGGATGTGCTCTGGACCCTCGACCCGCAGACCCTCCGGTTTCTCTACGTCAGCCCCTCCGTTCAGCGGTTGCGGGGCTTCACGCCGGAGGAAATCATCGCCCAGCCGATCAACGCCGCCCTGAGCGCGGCCGCGGCCGACGACCTCAAGGCCCTCATCCGGCAGCGGACCGAGGCTTTTCAGTCCGGCCCCGAGGCCGCCGGCCCGTTCTACACCGACGAGGTGGAACAGCCCTGCAAGGACGGGACCACCGTCTGGACCGAGGTCGTCACCCGCTATGTGCGGAATGAAACCACCGGCCAGGTGGAAGTGCGGGGGGTCACGCGCGACCTGGCGGAACGCAAGCGGGCGGAGGCGGCTCGGGAAAGCCTGGCGACCAAAAACCGCCAGCTCCACAAGGCCGAAAGCCTGAGCCGCATGGCCGGAGCCATCGCCCATCACTTCAACAACCAGCTCCAAGTCGTGATGGGGAACCTGGAAATGGCCCTGCAGGAACTGCCCCGCAAGGCGGGACCCGTCGCCAACCTGACCGCCGCCATGCAGTCCACCCACACGGCGGCCCGCATGAGCACCCTCATGCTCACCTACCTGGGCGAGTCCCAGGGCAAACGGGAGCCGCTGGATCTGGCCGCCACCTGCCTCGGGACCCTGTCGCTGCTGCGGACGGTCATGCCGCGCCGCGTGTCCCTGGTCGCCGACCTGTCCGTTCCCGGGCCGAGCATCCGGGCCGATGCCCTCCAGATCCAGCAGGTGCTGACCAATCTGGCCACCAATGCCTGGGAGGCCAGCGGCGACGGGGCGGCGCGCCTGCGCCTGGCCGTCCGGACCGTGGCCGCGACGGAGATTTCCGCGGTCAACCGCTTCCCCCTCGACTGGCAGCCGCCGGCGCCCGCCTATGCCTGCCTGGAAATGGCGGACGAGGGGCGCGGGATCGCGGCCCAGGAGATCGAGAACCTGTTTGACCCGTTTTTCTCCAGCAAATTCCTGGGCCGGGGGCTGGGCCTGCCGGTGGTGCTGGGGATTGCACGGGCCCACGACGGGGGCGTCACCGTGGCCAGCGAACCCGGCCGCGGCACCGTCTTCCGGGTCTTTCTGCCGCTGGCGGGAACCCGTGAGGCCCCGCCCGTGACTTCCGCGGACCCCCACCCAGCCGGAGCCGGCGCGATACCCGCGCCCTGAGCCCATGAGCCTGCCGCTCCCACTCGCCCGCTCGCTCACGACCCGGATGACCCTGGTCACGCTGGTCATTTTCATCGCGGGCCTCTGGTGCTTGGCGTTCTACGCCAACCTGATCCTGCGCGAAACGATGCAGCGCCAGTTGAGCGAACAGCAGGCCACGGAGGTTGAGTTGCAGGCCACGACCCTCAATGAAGATCTCCGCGAGCGGGCCGCCGCCCTGGAAAAGGTGGCCGGAAAAATCAGCCCGGCCATTTTAGGTGATGCGCACGCGCTACAGTCGTTTCTGGAGGACCGCCCGGCGCTGCAGGCTGCGTTCAGCGGGGTCGTCACCGCCTACCGGGCGGCCGGACGGATTGTGGCCGAGGTTCCCTATTCGGCGGCACGGATCGGGGTCGGTCATCTGGGCGTCGATACGGTCGCCGCCGCCCTCCAGCAGGGCACGACGACCATCGGCCGGCCGGTCATGGGCCGGACCCTGCGGTTGCCGGTTTTCTCCATCACCGCCCCCATCCGCGATCAGCAGGGCCGGGTGATCGGCGCCCTGTCCGGCGTCACCGACCTTTCGAAACCAAACTTCCTCGATCTGGTCGTCCAGCGTCACTACGGCCAGCGGGGCTACTTCCTGCTCGCCGATCCAAGAAACCGGGCCCTCATCACCGGCTCGGACAAGCGCCTCATCTTGCAGACGCTGCCCGCCGTGGGTCGTAGTGAGCTGATCGACCACTGGCTGCAGGGGGAATCCTCGACCCAGGTGGTGGAAGATCTCCAGGGAGTGGAGGTGCTGGTGACGACCCGGCCCATTCTGATGGCCGGCTGGCAACTGCTGGCCGCCCTGCCCACCGCTGAGGTTTTTGCGCCGCTCAACGACATCCGGCTGCGCATCCTGCTGGCCACCCTCGTGCTGACCCTGCTGGCGGGCGGCCTGACCTGGGGACTCATCCGGCACCAGCTCGCCCCCATGCGGTCGGCCGCGCGGGCGCTGGCAACCCGGGAAGCGAGCAAGGAATTTCCGTCGGTCCTGCCCGTCGCCGAGGCCGACGAGATTGGCCAGCTGATCGGCGGCTTCAACCGGCTGCTGCTCGCCTTGCGGCAGCGGGAAGCCACCCTGCAGCAGACCGAGCAGGGGCTGCTCGAGTCGCAGGCCGTGGCGCATCTCGGCAGCTACGATTTCGACCTGGCGCGCGATGCCTGGCAGAGTTCCCCGACGCTGGACCAGGTCTTCGGCATCGGGACGGAATTCCCCCGCACCCGCGCCGGCTGGGCCCAACTCATCCACCCGGAGGAGCGCGGACCCATGCTCGCCTACTTGGCCAAGATCCTCGCGACCCGCGCGCGCTTCGAGCGGGAATACCGCATCGTGCGGGCGGACAATGGCGCGGAGCGCTGGGTGGCGGGACTGGGCAAAGTGGACTACGACGCGGCGGGCACTGCCGTCCGCATAGTCGGCACGATCCAGGACATCACGGAACGCAAGCTGGCGGAGGAGGCGCTGCGCCAGTCGGAGGAACAGTATCGGACGCTGGTGGACAGCGCCCGGGACATCATTTTCGCCCTCACCACCGACGGCCGGGTCGCCGCCGTCAACCCGGCCTTCGAGGTCACCACGGGGCTGCCGTGCGCGACGGTGCTCGGGCAGCATTTCACGGCGCTGATCCACGAGGAGGATGTCCCCCTCGCCGTCGAACTCTTTGGCAAGGTGATGCGCCAGGAGGCGCGCGCCACCGCCCAGCTCCGGTTCCGGACCGCCCACGGCCAACCGGTGATCGGAGAGGTCCACACCGCCCTCCATCGGCAGGAGGGCCGGATCCTCGGCGTGCTCGGCATCGTCCGGGACGTCACGGAGCGCAAGCAGGCGGAGGCGGAATTGGCCCTGCGCGAGGCCCGGTTTCGCGCCATCTTCGACCACGCCCCGGTGGGCATCTCGCTCACGACGGACGAGGGGGTTCTGTTGACCAATGCCGAGCATGCCCGCATCACCGGGGTCCCGATTGAGCAATCCAGCGTGCCCGGCGTGTTTGCCCGGGCCTCCCACCCGGAGGATTACGCCCGGCAAATGGTGCAGGCGCAGCGCTTTCAACTCGGCGAGGTGGGGCACTACACCGTGGAGAAGCGGTATCTCCACCCCGATGGCCGCGTGCAGCACGCCGAGCTGACCAGCCGGTTTTACCACGACACGTCCACGGGGCAGAGAAAGATTCTGACCATCCTCTCCGACCTCACGGAGCGCAAGCAGGCGGAGGCGCTGGTGCAGGCGTCGCTACAGGAGAAGGAGGCGCTGCTCAAGGAGGTGCACCACCGGGTGAAGAACAACCTGCAGGTGATCACCAGCCTGCTGCGGCTGGAGGCCGGGCGCAGCGGGCAGCCCGACACCAAGGCGGTGCTCAAGGAGATGCAGGGGCGCGTACGGTCCATGGCCCTCCTGCACGAGTCGCTCTACCGCTCCGGCGTCTTCGCCACGATCGACCTGGGTTCCTACCTCGGTCAGATCAGCACCCAGTCGTTCCGCACCCTCGCCGCCACCCCCGGCGCCGTGCAACTGCGGCTCGACCTGGCCTCCGTTGCCGTCGAGATGGACCAGGCCCTGCCCTGCGGCCTGCTTGTCAACGAGCTGGTCTCCAACTGCTTCAAGCACGGCTTTCCCGACGGCCGCCCCGGCGAGGTCCGCGTCGAACTGCAGCCCGTCCCCGGCGGCCCCCAGTGGCGCCTGCGCGTCAGCGACACCGGCGTGGGCCTGCCCGCCGACTTCGCCGCCCGGCGCGACCAGTCCCTCGGCCTCCAGCTCGTGTCCGACCTGGCCCGCCAGATCGGCGGCACCCTCGAAACCGGCTCCGGCCCCGGCGCGGCCTTCACCGTCATCCTCACGCTCACACCCCCTAAGGCCCAACCTGCAATCGGCTAACCCCACCTGCCGGCCCCCCTCCGCCTCCCTCGCCTCATCATGAAGTCCCCACAACCCTCTGCCCTGACTCCGGGGAGGAATGAACCCAGCCGGCGCCCGGGCGGCCGCGGCGCGCTGCTGCTCGCGCTGCTGCTCGCGCTGGCGGGCCAGGCCCCGGCCGCCGACACGGCGGCACCAAAAATTCGCATCGGCGTCGAAAACAACTCGCCGCCCGTCTCGTTTGTGAACGCCCAAGGCCAGACGGATGGATTCTCGTCCGAATTGCTGGCGGAAGTCAGCCGGGCCGGCGACTTCGAGTTCGAAATCGTGACCGATTCCTGGAAGGTCCTCCTGCGGGAGTTTCAAGCCGGGCGGCTCGATGCCCTGGCCAACGTCACCATCACGGCCGAGCGCCGGGCGACCATGGAATTCTCGATCCAGCACGCCTACGTCCATGGCATCTCCTACTCCCGCCCCGGGGTGCCGCCGGTGCATTCCACCGCCCAGTTCGCCGGCAAGCGCATCGCCACGCTCGCCGGCACTATCGCCCACCTCAACGCCGTCAGCCACCAGGGCTGGGGTGGCCAGGTCGTGGGGTTCAGCTCCTGGCGAGACATGCTCGAATCCGTGCAGCAGGGGAACTGCGACTTCGCGCTGCTCATCCTGAACTACAACCAGCCCGGCCGGGCGGTGGACGAGATGGGGCTGCGGCGCGCGTTCGTGGACGACCTCATCCACCCGTTGCACATCGCAGTGCACGTCGGCGACCACCGGACCCTCGAGCGGATCAACGAGGCGCTGGCCGCCGTCCGGGCCAGCGGCGCCTTCGACCGCATCTATGCGAAGTGGATCGGACCGCTCGAGCCGCATCCCATCCGGCTGAGCGACCTGCGCCCCTATTACCTGCCCACGGCCCTCGGCACGGCCCTGGTCGTGGCCTTGGTCGCATGGCAGCAGTACTTGAATCGCCGGCTCAGCCGGCAGGCCGCGGCCCTGCGCGCCAGCGAGGAAAAATACCGCCGGCTGGTGGAAAACACCCACGAGGCGGTCTACGTGGTGCAGGACGGCTGCTTCCAGTTCGTCAACACCACGGCCCAGCGTCTGCTCGGCCTCACCGCCGACCAGTTGATCGGCCGCTCCACGCTCGATTTCGCCCAGCCCGAGGATCGCACCGAGGCGCTGCGCCGCCACCAGCAGCTGCTGGCCGGCGAGGTGTCGAAAGTCCGCCATGAATTCAATGTCATCGCCGCCACCGGCCAGAAGTTCTGGATCTCCGTCACCGGCGTGCTGATCGACTGGCAGGGCCGACCCGCCACGCTGAACTTCGCCACCGACATCACCCAGACCAAGCGCACCGAGGAGGCGCGGAGAGCCTCCGCCGAGCGGCTGCGCAAGATCAGCAACCAGCTCCCCGGGTTTGTCTTCCAATACCAGTTGCGCCCGGACGGCACCTCCTGCTTCCCCTATGTCAGCAGCGGCCTCGAGGATCTGTACCCGCTCAGCGCCGACCAGGTCCAAGCGGATGCGGGCAGTTTTCTGGCATTCACCCATCCGGAGGACCAGGCCGCTTTCCGCGCCAGCCTGGAGCAATCCGCCCGGGACCTCACGCCCTGGCGGCACGCATACCG
>CAIKTR010000022.1 GCA_903830425.1 uncultured Opitutia bacterium | reverse complement strand
GGTCACCGAGCTGCTCGCCCTGGTTGACGGCGCCAACAACGCCGGCCCGCGCGCCGCCCGCCCGGCCCACGCCGCCAAGGCCGCCACCAAGCCGGTCCGCTCCACCGCCCCGGGCGTCGTGCGCCCCGCCATCCTCGGCCATGCCCCCAGCCGCGGTCAGGAGAAGCTCAGCTTCGCCGCCGCTCCCGCCAAGGCCTCCTCCAACGGACACCACAACGGCAACGCCGACAACTTCGAGGCCTGAGCTAGGATCATCCAACCTCAACCTCCCTCCCTCATGTCAACTCTCACCGCTCCCCCCGCCTCGGCCGGCCAGGCCACCCTGGCGGGGAAATACCTCACCGTCGTGCTCGAGAATGAGGCCTACGGCATCGCCGTGCTCAAGGTCCGGGAAATCATCAGCATCCAGAAGATCACCCCGGTTCCCCAGATGCCCGACTTCGTCAAGGGCGTCATCAACCTGCGCGGCCGCGTCATCCCGATCGTCGACCTGCGCATCAAGTTCGGCCTCAAGGCCGAGTTCACCGCCCGCACCTGCATCGTCGTCGTTCAGGTCAAGCTCGCCGAACAGGCCGTCCAGATGGGCCTGATCGTCGACACCGTCGAGGAGGTCGTCACCCTCACCCTGGAGGCCATCGAGCCCACGCCGGAGTTCGGCGCCCGGCTCAACACCGAGCACCTCCTCGGCATGGCCAAGGTCAAGGGCCAGGTGAAGACCCTCCTCGATATCGACCGGGTCGTCGCCGCCGATACCGTCCACGCCCTCGCCCAGGCCGCCGCCGCCGCCTAACCGAGAGCCCGGATCCGGCCACAGCAGCCGAGGAGAGGAGGCCGGTGGGAAATCCCCACCCAGCAGGGCCTCGTCCCCTCGGCTGCTTTTTTGTGCCCATCGCCAGAGACCCGGCCGGCCGCCGGGCGTCCGCCCACCGGCGAACGGCCGGGATGTAGGCTAAAGAACCGCCCCGGAAAGCCGATTAGACTAAGCGAAGACCGGCGCACCCTGTTCGCCGGCGGCAGAACCTTCGTATCCGGAACCTCAGATTAGAACGACCCGATGAAAACCACCTGGACCATTGGCAGGAAGCTCCTCACCTCATTTTCCGTGGTCGCCGCGATCACGCTGCTGCTCGGCCTCGTCGGCTACTACGGCGCCACCCGGAGCAACGAGGCCATCGCCGAAATTGGCGTCAACCGCCTGCCCAGCGTCTCGAGCCTGCTCATCATGAGCGAGGCCCAGTCCGCGGTGGACGGCGCGGAAAATGCGCTGCTCAGCCGCGAGATCGACCTCGCGGCCCGGCAGCAGAAATACGCCTCCATGGCCGCCGCCTGGCAACGGGTGGACGCGGCGTGGAAGACCTACGAGCCGCTGCCCCAGACCCCCGAGGAAGAGGCCGTCTGGAAGAAATTCCTGCCGGCGTGGGCGGCGTGGAAAAACGACCACCAGGCCTACGTCGCCCTGAGCCGCGCGTATGACGCCACGCTCGCGGCCCAGCACCAGGGGGACGCCAACTACGCCGAGATGGCCAATCAGGCGTTCGTGATCAACGCGGAGTCCTTTGCCAAAGCCAAGCACCTGCTGGACCGGATCACCGAGCTCTACCGGGCCAAGGCGGACCATCCGCAGTCGACCTACTCCCGGGTGGACCTGCTGACCGTGCACTCGCTGCTGACCATCAAGGAGGCCCAGACCGGGATCGACGCCGCGGAAAACGCCCTGCTCGACCGCAGCGGGGACCTGTCGGACCGCAAGAACAGCTACGATCGCATCGACGCGGCCTGGCAGCGCATCGCGGCGGCCCGGAAGGTTTACGAGCAGCTGGAGCAGACCCCGGCCGAGGCCAAGCTGTGGCAGGAATTCGTGCCGGCCTGGGCCGAGTGGAAGACCGACCATGAGGCGTTCGTCGCCTACTCCAAGGCCTACGAAACCACCATGGAAGCCTGCGTCCAAGGCGAACAACTCTACAAGAAAATGACCCAGCAGGCGCTGGTGGTCAACGGAGCCACTTTTTCCACCGCCGAGGCGCTGCTCAACCAACTGGTGCAGATCAACGAGACGCTGGCCACCGATGCGACCAAGGCCTCGCAGGCCCAGGCCTCGACCCTGAAGGGCCTCTCGCTCAGTTCCATGATCGTGGGGGTGACCGCGGCCCTGGGCCTCGGGCTCCTCATCAGCCGGGGCATCAACCGGGTGCTGAAGAAAGTGTGCGGGGACTTGAACTCCGGCGCGGATCAAACCGCCGCAGCCTCCGGTCAGGTTTCGTCCTCGAGCCAGACGCTGGCCGAAGGCGCCAGCGAGCAGGCCGCGTCGCTGGAGGAAACCAGCGCGTCGCTCGAGGAGATCTCGAGCATGACCAAGCGCAACGCGGAGAGCGCCACCCAGGCCAAGGACCTCGCGGGCCAGACCCGCGCGGCCGCCGACACCGGCGCCGCCGACATGGAGGAGATGAAGCGCGCGATGGACGCCATCAAGGGCTCCTCCGACGACATTTCCAAGATCATCAAGACGATCGACGAGATCGCCTTCCAGACCAACATCCTCGCGCTCAACGCCGCCGTCGAGGCCGCCCGGGCCGGCGAGGCCGGCATG
>CAIKTR010000021.1 GCA_903830425.1 uncultured Opitutia bacterium | reverse complement strand
GGCCGCGTCCGCCGGATCGCCCGCGTCCGCCCGGGGCGGACTCGCCGCCCGCAGCGGCTCGCGCGCGGCGCGGAAGGCCGGACGCCCGACGGCCACGAGCTCGTCGTAGGCGCTTTCGATGAGGTCGCCAAAGGCCTCGCTGGCGGCGAGGGCATCGAGAAAAATCGGCACCCGTTCCATCTTGGCCCGGATCCGGCCCGCGACCTCCCCGCGCCAAGCCGCGTCCATCGCCAGCCGGCAGGCCAGCGCGTGGTAGGCCTCGCCCGAGGCGGCGATCAGCTCCGGCAGGTCCAGGGCGCGCAGCAGCGCCCCGCCCATCCGCGCCCGCATCGTCCCGCCCTCCCACGCCACCACGGGCAGGCCCAGCTCCAGCGGGTCGACCAGGGAGTTCACGCCGCCAAACGGGTACGAATCCAGGTAGACGTCGCCGAGCCCCAGCAACGCCTTGACGTCCGCGCGCGCCGGCAGGTCCGCGGTGGACAGGACCAGCCGCGAGGCCGCCACGCCGTGGCTGGCCAGCACCCGCTCGAACCCCGCGCGGAAGCGCTGGATCGGGTAGCGGGGGGCCCAGTTCGGATTAAAGGGATGCACCAGCAGGTGCGCGCCGGGCACGGCCGCGAGCAGCCGCGCCCAGGCGTGCTGCATCTCGGGGATGATTTTGAAATAATTGGCGGCGGAGACAAACACGATCGCCCCCTCGGGCAGGCCCAGCTCACTCCGCTGATACGTTCTCGCCGGGGCCGGGCCGGCGGCCAGGTAGTTGAAGGCATGCGCCGGGCCCGGCAGCAAACCCAGCCGCTCGCTGAAATGGGCGGCGGCCTCCCCGGTTTCCGTCAGGTCTCCCGAGACATACAAGTCGGAGTGCTCCAGACCCGAGGTGATGCACGAGGAGTTGTTGACCACCTGCAGGGACGCGACCCGGTGCAGCGCGAGGCGCAGCACGCCGTTGGTCACCGCGGTGACGTTGGTGCCGAACACCGCGACATCGAGCGCGGCGGCGCGCAGCACGGAAAGCTGGCCCTCCAGGTCCCCGGGCAGCACGACGAAGCCCGGCGCCTGCTGGCAGCAATGAGCCTCCACCGCGCTCCCGCCGGTCTCGTGGCAAAACAGGGTCACCTCAAACCGCTCCGGGTCGAGCTGCTCGAACGTCGGCAACGTCGTGAAGGTCTCGGTCTGCGGTCCAAAATGACGGCTGACAAAACCCACGCGCAACCGGCGCCCGGCCCGGGGCACGGGCGGCGCCGCCGGGGGGGCCTCGGCCTGGCCCAGGGCCCGCCGCAGCAGTCGCCCGCGCAACTCCGCGTGCCGGCGCAGGGATCCGGTCGAGAAGTACAGCGGAATGGCGGAGAACTGGCGGGCAAAACCGTCGAGCACCTCGGCTTCCGCGGCGGCACCGGGACACCGGGCCACCCAGCGCGCCAGTTCCTCCAGCCGGGCCAGCGTGTGGCCCGCATAGGCCTCGGCGTCGCCCAGCGCACAGAACCCCTGCGGCGCCGCCCACAGCCAGGCCAGATAATCCGTCCGCAGCCAGTCCGGCACATCCAGCAGCAGCGGCGCCTCCGGCCACTGCCACGCCGGAGCGAGCAGCATCGCGGCCAGCAGGCCCTGCCACCCTTTCCTCGCCGCGGATTGGATCAGCTCGCGGTCCTCCCTCCGCAGCGGGTGGTCATGGACCCCCGATGCGGCCAGCTCCCGCACCAGCTGGCGCGCCTCGGACGCCCTCAGCCCCTGGGGCTCCTTGCGCGGCAGCTTGAGGATCAACCCGCACGCCACCTGCCGCGCGGCCAGAAATTGGCTCCACGCCATTGCGTCCTCCGGCTGGCGGATGTGCTCAGCCAGCGCGCGGCGCAGCCGCTCAAACGCCCCGTCCGCCTCGTTGCCTCCGTTCGGATCATCATCGCGATTGGCGGTCGTGCACGGGGAGGCAAGCACCGCGGGCAGTGCAGGACAGGCTGTGGGCATGCGCGACTTCTGCAGGTTTTGCGCCCAGCTTGATCAGGAGTCCGCAACCGCCTGATGGATAATTTTATAGGATCGATGTTTTGGCCAACGCCCCGTGAGCCGGTGGCGTTTTTTGTTATCAGCCGGCCTGTGGGGAAAAAATTTCCCCGGCGCTCCGGGCGGCCGAACTTGGCTCAGGACATCCGGGCCGCTCACGCCACCACCGTCCGGAGCTTCTCGAACGCCGCGCCGCCGAGCGCCGTGGCCGCCGCCACCGCGTCCTCGTCCACCCCGGCCGCCGCCCGCTTCGCCGGCGTCGGCTCCCAGTAGCCCGCCTCCCCCGGCAGGCCCTGCCCGCTCCGGGCGGCTTCGCCCGCGGCGATGTTCAGCAGGTTCG
>CAIKTR010000020.1 GCA_903830425.1 uncultured Opitutia bacterium | reverse complement strand
GACCGCAAGGTCAAGGGCACGATCCACTGGGTCAGCGCCACCGCGAGCGTGCCGGCCGAGGTCCGGCTCTATGACCGGCTGTTCACCGTGCCCGAGCCCGATGCGGACGGCGACTTCATGCGCCACGTCAATCCGCACTCCCTCGAGGTGGTCACGGCTCGGCTGGAGCCGTCCCTGGCGGGCGCGGCCCTCGGCGAGTACTTCCAGTTCGAGCGCCTCGGCTACTTCGTGCTCGATTCCGAGGACACCATGCCGGACCGGCCGGTCTTCAACCGCACCCTCCCGCTCCGGGATACCTGGGCCAAGACGGCCAAGTAACCGGCCCCGCCCGTGGTCCGCCAACTCCGCCTCGTCGCCCTGCTGCTGGCCGCCAGCCTGGTCACCACGACCGGGGTTTTCTGGGCCGCCGAGCACGGCGTCAACCCGCACATCCACACCTTCGCGGACGCCCTCTGGTGGTGGTTTGTCAGCTCCACCACCGTCGGTTACGGCGACATCGCGCCGGTCACGGGCACGGGCCGGCTCGCCGGGGTGGTGACCATCATCGTCGGCATCTACGGCTACACCAACTTCATCGCCCTGACTGCGGACTCGCTGCACGGCATGACCAACCGCCGGCGCCTCGGCACCGCGCCGGTGACCGCCACCGGCCACGTCGTGATCTGCGAGTACACGGCCTTCGCGGACGAGCTGATCCAGGGGCTCAGCCGGTACCCGGACCTCGCCGCCCGCGAGGTCGCGATCGTGACCGACCTGGTGCAGGTCCAGCCCTACCCCCAGCACCATTTTGTGCGGGGCGTGCCCCTCAGCCCGGTGGCGCTGAAACAGGCGAACATCGGGCAGGCCGCCGTGGTCTTCCTCTTCGCCAACATCCGGTACGTGGACCCCGACCTCAAGACGCTCCACACCGCCTCGCGCATCCAGCAGGCCGCGCCCACCGCCCGAATTTTCCTCGAGCTCAACAACCCGCGGCACGAGCTCCTGCCGCACCTGGCCGGCGACGTCACCGTCCTGTCCAGCCGGGACCTGCTCGCCTCCGTGCTCCAGCACCGGTCGCTCGACCTGTCCGCCCACTTCCCGCGCGCCTGAGCCCGGGGCTCAGGCCGGGGCGAGCAGGCGCTCCAGCCGCGACCGCACCCGGTCGCGGCCGAGCACCCGGAAGAGGCTGGTGAGGCTCGGGCCCACGTTCGTGCCCGAGACCGCCAGCCGCGCCACCGCCTGATAGTCGCCAAAGCCGAGCTGACGGCTCGCCGCCAGCGCCTTGAGGGCCTCCTCGATCGCCGCGTCGCTGGAAAAATCCCAGCCGGGCAGCGCAGCGATCAGCTCCCGGAGCCGGGCCTGCGGGTCGCCCTTGGCCAGGACCTTCTCCTGCACCTTGGCGTCGACCGGGTAGTCGTCGCTGAACAGATAGCGCGTGTAGGCCGGCAGTTCCTCCAGGCCCTTGATCTTCGGCTGGCTGAGCAGCAGCACCTCGCGGAAGTAGCCGGGCTCCGCCTGCAGCGCCGGCGCCCCGGGCGCGTGCCGCTGGAAATAGTCGCGGCCCAGCGCCACGAACCGGTCGGCCGGCTGCTCCAGCAGGTAAAGCATGTTCATGTGCGCCAGTTTCTTGTCGTCGAAGCGGGCGTTGCTCTGGTTGACGCCCGGCAGGTCGAACTGCCGGATCACGTCCTCGAGCGGCAGCTTCTCGCGGTCCGCGCCCGGGTTCCAGCCGAGCAGACAGAGGAAGTTCACCAGCGCCGCCGGCAGGTAGCCGCGCCCCTGGTATTCCTCGACCAGCGCCCCCTGGTCGCGCTTCGACAT
Organism: uncultured Opitutia bacterium; assembly: GCA_903830425.1. Lineage (GTDB taxonomy): Bacteria > Verrucomicrobiota > Verrucomicrobiia > Opitutales > Opitutaceae > Opi-474. Next base: position 24,698 of record CAIKTR010000020.1, on the reverse strand, counting down.
CTTGCCCGGGCCGTGCTGCTTCAGGATGAGCGGGATGTGGGCGAACTGCGGCACCGGCGCCCCCAGGGCCTTGAACAGCTCCACGTGCTTGCTCGTGTTCGACAGGTGGTCCTCGCCGCGGATCACATGCGTGATCCGCATGGCGATGTCGTCGACCACGTTCACGAAATGAAACACCGGGCTGCCGTCCGAGCGCACGATGACGAAGTCCTCGTCCTCGACCCGCTCCACCCGCCCGCGGATCAGGTCGTCGATCACCGTCGGCGCCACCTGGACCTTCGTGACCGTCCGCTGGCGGTGCGCGTCAAAGACCTCGGAGCGCTCGCCGAGGAGCTTGAACCACGTGGCGCCGTCCTTCTCGTAGGTGCGGCCGGCGGCCCGGAGCTTCTCCAGATATTCCCGGTAGATCGCCGTGCGCTCGCTCTGGCGGTAGGGGCCGTACTCGCCGCCCACCCCCGGGCCCTCGTCCCAGTTCAGCCCCAGCCACCGCAGGCTCTCGTAGATGACGTTGAGGAACTGCTCGCCGTTGCGCTCCTTGTCCGTGTCCTCGATCCGCAGCACAAAGATGCCGCCGGTGTGGCGGGCGTACAGCCAGTTGAACAGCGCGGTGCGGGCGCTGCCGATGTGGAAGAAGCCCGTGGGGCTGGGGGCGAACCGGACGCGGACAGGGGACATGGCGGGAGGGAGGGGATTGCGGCTTGTGCTTCGGGAAAACGCCGAGCAAGAACCAGCCCGTGTCCGCTGTCAAAGCCGCTCCCCTCGACCCGGCCGCCCTCGCCGCGCGCTTCGCCGCGGCCGGGCCGGCCGCCGGCTTTCGCGTGGAGACCTATGGCGCCATCGACGGCTGCCCGCTCCTGGCCCTGACCAAGCGCAGCCCCGGCCCGCGGCCGCGCCTCTACCTGTCCGCGGGCATCCACGGCGACGAGCCCGCCGCGCCGCTCACCCTGCTCGCGATGCTCGAGGCCGGCGTCTTCGACCGGCGCGCCAACTGGTTCCTCTGCCCGCTGCTCAACCCGGCGGGGACGGCCCGCGGCCGCCGCGAGAACGCCGCCGGCCTCGACCTCAACCGCGATTACAAGCACCGCGAGTCGGCCGAGATCCAGGCCCACGTCCAGTGGCTGCAGCGCCAGCCCAACTTCACCGTCGCCTGCTTCGTCCATGAGGACTGGGAGTCCACCGGCTACTATCTGTACGAGCTGAACCCGGCCCAGCAGCCCAGCCTGGCCGAGCCGATGCTGCAGGCGGTCGCGCCGGTCTGCCCGCTCGACCTCAGCCCCGTGATTGACGGCCGCGAGGCCCGCGCCGGGATCATCCGGCCCGTCAGCGACCCGCTGCTCCGCGAGCAGTGGCCGGAGGCCATCTACCTGCGGGCGCAGCACGCGACCCTGACCTACACCCTGGAGTCGCCGTCCGCCTTCCCGCTGGCCCAGCGCATCGCCGCGCACCGCGCGGCGCTGGAGACGGCGATCGCGCTGACCGTCGGCTAGGCCGGGCGCGGGCCGCGCCCTACCCCGGCATCCCGTGCTGCTGGAGAAAGCCGCTCAGGTCCGCGGGCAGCGGCGCCCGGAAGACCTGGTCCAGGCCCGCCGGGCGCAGGTCGATCTCGGCGCAATGCAGCGCCTGCCGCGGCAGCAGCAGCCGCGCCGCCAGCGCCGCGGTCCAGCCCGTGTCGATGAACTCCAGGTAAAGCCGCGCGTCCGGGCCGTAGATCTTGTCCCCCACCACCGCATGCCCGAGCCACTGCGCGTGCGCCCGGATCTGGTGCTTCCGCCCCGTCTCCGTCACGACCCGCACGGCGGTGAAGCCCCCGCCGGCCGCGACCGGGGTGAAGTGCGTCACCGCCGGCTGCCCGTCCGCCCGCACCGCCGACTTCACGAACACCGGGCTCGCCGTGTCGTCGCCCAGCGGCTGGTCCACCGTGACCGGGCCCGGCAGCTCCCCCGCAAGAATCGCCTGGTACGCCTTGCCCACCTTCCGCTCCTGCATCGCGGTCTGCAGCCGGCTGGCCATCCGGGCGTCCTTCGCCAGCACGACCACGCCGCTGGTCTCCCGGTCCAGCCGGAACACCAGGTGCATGACCGGCAGCTGGGTGTACTCGCGGGCCGCGCCCACCAGGCTCGACCACGGGCCGGCCTTCGACGGGTGGCAGACCACGTCGCCCGGCTTGGCCACCACCAGCAGGCGGGCATCCTCGTACACGATCCAGCCCGGCACCTCGGCGGGGTCGATCATCCGCACCGGCCCCTGCTTGGGCCGCCGCGGCCAGGCGCACGCCCGCGGGGAGCGCGCGTGGAAATCCTCCGGCACCGGCGGCGGTTCCGGCGTCATCGGCGCACCTGCTGCAGCCGGTAGCGCGCCAGCACCCAGGCGGCCAGGCGGGCCGCCAGCGGCTTGGGGAGCCGCGACACGCAGAAGGCGGCGACCTGGTTTTTCCAGCCCGGGACGACCTGGCGGCGCCCGGCGGCCAGCGCCCGGTACGAGGCCCAGACCACCTGCTCGGCGGACTGGCTCAGCCCGGCCGCGACGCTGCCCGGCGCCAGGCCGGCCCGGAGGAAGAACTGGGTTGCGGTCGGACCGGGGCAGACGGCCAGCGTGTGCACGCCGGTGCCGCGCAGCTCCTCGTTGAGCGCGAGGCTCCAGTGCAGCACAAACGCCTTGGAGGCGCCGTAGGCGGCCAGGTAGGCCGTGGGCTGGAAGGCCGCCGTCGAGGCCACGTTGAGGATCGCCCCGCCGCGGGCCCGGAGCACGGGCAGCAGCCGGCCGGTGAGATGGACCAGGCCGCGGATGTTCACGTCCAGCATCTCCAGCTGGTGCTCCAGGCCGGGCGCGGGGAAATGACCGTAGGCGCCGAAGCCGCTGTTGTTGATCAGCAGCACCCGGCCGGCGGGGGCGGCCTGCGCCAGGGCGGCCAGGAGCACGGGCACCACCCGCTCCACCTCCGCCGGCCGCGACAAGTCGCACGCGAAATGGTTCAATCTTATTCCGGGAATTATTATGTCCGGCGCGTGCCGCGAGAGGTTGCAAAACCACAGCCCCGGATTCACCTTATGGCCAAGCTCAATGAAAGATTTTCCAATACCGGAAGATCCCCCGGTCACAATGACGGTTGAGTATTGCGCCAAGGCGCCGATTAGAGAGTTCACGGGAGTGAGCGGATATTTTTCGTCAGGGCGGATACCCCCTCCTGACTTGGTTCAACCCAGACAACACGCAGAAACAATGAACAGCCAAAACAACCACGAACTGATCGTCTCCGGCATTCATCTCGAACTCACCCCGTCCCTTAAAACTTTTGTTCGCGAGAAGGCCCAGCGACTGTTCCGCCATGAGGATCGCATCGTGCGACTCCGCTTTGAGCTTGAGTGCGACCCCAAGGAGGCGGTCGCCACCCGCTTCAAGGCCAAGGGCCACATCGCCATCCACGGGCCCGATATCAACGCCACGGTCGAGTCCGACGAATGCCACAAGGCCATCTCCGAACTAGTCGACAAGCTCGACCGCATGCTCGTCAAGCGCCACCACCTCGACAAGGAGAAGCGCAACCACCCCCACTCGGTGGAGCTGAACGGCGTCGAGCTGCCCAAGGCCGTCTGAGCCCGTCCCGACCCCCGGTCGGTCCGAAAACTCGCCCCCTCCGGGCGGGTTTTCTTGCGTCGGGGCCGCGCGCCCCGTGGACTGGGCGCCGTGATTGGTGACGTCATCTGGACCACCCCCGGCCAAACCTCGGCCGACTCCCTGCCCCTGGGCAACGGGAACATCGCCGCCAACGTCTGGACCGAGCCGAACGGCGACATCGTCCTCTATCTCGCGAAAAATGACGCCTGGGACCACCTCGGCCGGCTCATCAAGATCGGCCGGCTGCGGCTGCGCTTCACGCCGGGCCTGACCGCGGCGGGCGGCCCGTTCGAGCAGCGGCTCTCGCTGGCCGACGCCTCCGTGGTGATCACGGCCGGCGGGGCCACGGTGCGCCTCTGGATCGACGCCCACTGGCCGCGGCTCATGATCGAGTGCACCCGCCCGACCCCCGGCACCGTCGAGGCCAGCCTCGACCCGTGGCGCACGGCGCCCCGCGCGGCCGGCCCGCAGGCGGTGGATCTGGCCTGCGGCCTTGAGGGGGGCCCCCTCGAGCTGGTCGCCCAGCCGGACCAGGTCGTGCCCGCGGAGCCCGGGGCGGTCATCTGGTACCAGCGCAACGAGAGCTCCGTCTGGCCAGTCTGCCTCGAGCAACAGGGCCTCGGCGAGTTCCAGGCCCGGTCCGCCGACCCCCTGCGGCACCGGACGTTCGGCGGCTGCCTCGCCGGCCCGGGCTTCGTCAAGCAGGACGACCACACGCTCACCGCCACCGGCCCCCTGACCGCCGCCACCCTCACCGTCACGGTGCACACGGCGCAGACGGCGACCGTCGCGGAGTGGCTCGGGCAGATTCGCGGCCTGTCCCGCGCGCCCATGCCGACCCCCGCCGAGCTGTGGCGGGACCACCAGCAGTGGTGGCAGGAATTCTGGGCGCGCAGCTACCTGCACGTGGAGGCCCTGGCGCCGGACTGGGGCCAGGCGGCCATGATCTCGCAGCAGTCGGCCTGGCAGCGCTACCTGGTGGCGTGCTGCAGCCGCGGGCTGTACCCGGTGAAGTTCAACGGCGGGCTGTTCACCGCCGACTGGTCGGCCAAGGACGAAACCCACGACGCCGACTACCGCCGCTGGGGCGGCGGTTACTGGTGGCAGAACACCCGCCTGCCCTACTGGGCGACCCTGGCCAGCGGCGACTACGACCTGCTGCGCCCGCTGTTCCGCATGTACCGGGACCAGCTGCCGCTGGCGGAGCACCGCACCCGGGTCTGGTTCCGCCACGGCGGCGCGTTCTTCCCGGAGACGCAGTTCTTCTGGGGCACCCACCTGCCCTCGAACTACGGCTGGGACCGGGCCGGCAAGCCGGTGGGCGAGGTGGCCAACCACTACATTGGGCGGCTCTACCTCGGGGGGCTCGAGCTCGTCGCCCTGATGCTCGAGACCTACGCCCACACCCACGATACGGCGATGCTGGACCACGAGCTGCTGCCCATCGCCCGCGCCGTGCTGGAGTTTTACGCCCAGCATTATGCCCGCGACCCGGACGGCACGCTGCGACTGGCCCCGGCGCAGGCGCTGGAGACCTGGTGGGACACCGAGAACCCGATGCCCGATGTGGCCGGGCTGCATGACCTGCTGCCCCGGCTGCTAGCCCTCCCCACGGCGCAGGTGACCGCCGCGGATCTGGCCGCCTGGCGGGCGCTGGCCGCGTGCCTGCCCCCGCTCCCCACCTGCACGACCGACGGCCAGCGGCAGCTGGCCCCGGCGGAAAAACACGAGGCGACGCCGAACAACTCGGAGAATGCCGAACTCTACGCCGTCTTCCCCTTCCGGCTCTACGGCCTGGGCCGTCCCGGGCTGGAGGTCGGCCGCTGGACGTTCGCCCAGCGCCGGTTTCCCGACACCGGCGGGTGGCGGCAGGACGGCCTGCACGCGGCGCTGCTCGGGCTGACCGAGACCGCGGCGTTCTACGTCGCCAAGAACTTCAGCGAGGGCGGCTACGCCGGCGCCCGGTTCAAGGGCTTCTGGGGGCCCAACTACGACTGGATCCCCGACTTCGACCACGGCAGCGTCACCCAGCTCGCCCTGCAGCACATGCTGGTGCAGACGGTCGGGGACAAAATCTACCTCTTCCCGGCGTGGCCGGCGGAACGCTGGGACGTGGCGTTCAAGCTCCACCTGCCCGGCCAGACGGTCATCGAGGGGAAGCTCCAGCGGGGCCAGCTGACCCAGCTGACCGTCACCCCCGCGGAGCGGCGGCGCGATGTCGTCGTGGTGCTTGGGCGGGACAAGACCAAGCTCTAGGCGCCGCCCGGCCGCGCGGTGAAGAATCCGTTGCGTGATGCGCCGGGATGATTAGCAAGCTCAGCATGGCAAGCACCGCGCACGTCCCACCCGAGGCCCCCAGCGGGATCAATCCCACCGTGGTGCCGGTGCTGCTGGCGATCAGCTTTTCCCATCTGGTCAACGACGTCATCCAGGCGCTGCTGCCCTCGATCTACCCGATGCTCAAGACGAGCTACGGGCTCACGTTCGCGCAGGTCGGGCTGATCACGCTGACCTTCCAGGGCGCCGCCTCGCTGCTCCAGCCGATCGTCGGCTTCTACACCGACCGGCGGCCCAAGCCCTACTCCCTGGCCATCGGCATGGGGCTCACCCTGGTCGGGCTGGTCCTGCTCTCGCGCGCCACCCATTACGGCTACATCCTCCTCGCCGCCGGGCTGGTCGGAATCGGCTCGTCCATCTTTCACCCCGAGGCCTCCCGGGTGGCGCACATGGCGGCGGGCACGCGGCATGGCTTCGCCCAGTCCCTCTTCCAGGTGGGCGGCAACCTGGGCTCCGCGCTCGGGCCGCTGGCGGCCGCGCTGGTCATCGTGCCGCGCGGGCAGGGAGCGCTGGTCTGGTTCACGCTCGTGGCCGCCGGGGGCATCGTGGTCCTGCTCCGGGTGGGCGGCTGGTACCGGCGCAACCTCGCGGCCTACGCGGCCCGGGCCCAGGCCCGGCACCGGGCCGGCGTCCCCGCGGTCCCGCGCCGCCGGGTCGTGCTCTCGCTCGCGATCCTCTTCACCCTGCTGTTCTCGAAATATTTCTACCTGGTGAGCCTGACCAACTACTACACGTTCTACCTGATCCACAAATTCCACGTCTCGCTGCCGGGAGCGCAGATCTACCTCTTTGTCTTCCTCTTCGCCGTGGCGGCCGGAACCATCCTCGGCGGGCCCCTCGGCGACCGCTTCGGGCGCAAATACGTCATCTGGTTCTCCATCCTCGGCACGGCCCCGTTCACGCTCGTCCTGCCCCACGTCGGGCTCGGGGCGACCGTGGGCCTGAGCGTGCTGATCGGCCTGATCCTCGCCTCGGCCTTCTCCGCGATCCTCGTCTACGCGCAGGAGCTGATCCCGGGCAAGGTCGGGATGATCGCCGGCCTGTTCTTCGGGTTCAACTTCGGGGTCAGCGGCATCGCCGCCGCCGCCCTCGGCCGGCTGGCCGACCTCACCAGCATCGAGCACGTGTTCTTCCTCTGCGGCTTCCTGCCCCTCCTCGGGCTCCTCGCCGGTTTTCTCCCCAGCGTCGCCGCCCGCCGGCCGGCCGCGGCCTAGCCCGGCCGCCACCCCGGCGCGGCGCTCACTCGTCGGCGCGCAGCAGGCTCAGGCGGGCCAGCTGCCCGCCGTCGATCGGGATCGTCTGCCCGGTCAGAAAATCCGTCTGCTCGGTGATCAGAAAGGCGACCATCGGGGCAATGTCGTCGGGGAACCCCACCCGCCCGATCGGGACCTGGCGGGCCGCTTCCTCGCGGCGGTACTCCGGGTAATCCCGGAAATACGACTCGACCTCGACCAGCCCGGGCGCGACGCAGTTGACCGTGATTTTCAGCGGGGCCAGCTCAATCGCGAGCTGGCGGGTCAGCCCCTCCAGCCCGCCCTTGGCCGCCGCGTAGGGGCCGAACAGCGGGGCGGAGGCCCGGCCATGCACCGACCCGATGAAGATCAGCCGGCCCCGGCCCGTCGCCTGCATGCTGCGCACGGCGGCCTGCGCGCAGAAGAAGGCCGTGCGCAGGTGAATATGGTGCATGCAATCCCAGTCGGCCGGGGTCACCTCGAGGAAGGGCCGCGTGATCGTCGGTCCCGCGTTGCAGACCAGCGCGTCCAGCCCGCCCATCTCCTCCACCGCCTGCTCGACCATCTTCACGCCTTCCTCCATCCGCTGCAGGTTGGCCGGAAAGGCCGAGGCCTGGCCGCCGTGCAGGGCGATCTGCCGCAGGGTCTCCTCCGCCCCCTTGGCGCTGGCATGATAGCTGAAGCAGACGCGGGCGCCCTCCCGGGCCAGCCGGACGGCGATGCCCTGGCCAATCCCCGTGCCGCCACCCGTGACGATGATGCGCTTACCGGTTAAACAAGTCATGTTCGTGCTTTCCATAGGTGCGCGGGTCCGGCTCACCTGAGCTGGCGCCGCAATTTTTTCAGGACCGCCTCCAGCACCTCGAGGACGCGATGGATATCCGCGAGGGTATGCTGGACCGAATAGCCGTGATGGGCGGGGCCGCCGCCGTAGTCGTGGAAATAGACCCCGCGGTCATAGCAGCCCTTGATGATTTTCAGCATGAGCGCCCGGTCGTGGCAGAACGTGTCCTCGTAGCGGGCGGCCGGCGTCCGGCGGCCCAGCAGGATGTTGAACCGGGCCCCGTGATGGGGCACGATCATCCCGAGGTCGTGCTGCTGGATGATCCGGTCCACGCCGGAGTGGAACGCGTGCTCCAGTTTGCGCAGGTGGGCGTAGAAGCTGGGCTTCGCCACCTCCGCCAGGAAGGCCAGCCCGGTCAGGACGGGAATCAGGTGCGCGTTGAAGGTGCCGCTGTGCTGGACCGGGCCGACCGGCTGGAAGAGGTCCATGATGTCCGCCCGCCCGCAGAACGCGGACAGGGGCAAACCGCCGCCAATCGCCTTGCCAATCGTGGCGACGTCCGGCGTCACCCCCAGGTCGCCCTGCGCCCCGGCCGGCGACTGCTTGAACGACGACTGGATCTCGTCAAAAAAGAGCACGATGCCGGCCTCCCGCGTCAGCTGGCGGACGGCCTCCAGATAGCCGGGCTGGGGCTTGATGCAGCCCGAGTTGTAGTTGATCGGCTCGAGGATCACCATCGCCACCTCGGGGCCGTGGGCGGCAATCGCTCGCGCCATGGCGTCGACGTCGTTGAAGGGAACGGGGATGATGAAATCGGCCAGGGCGGCGGGCATGCCGGGTGACTCCAGATAGGGATGGGCCCGGTTTTGCGCGAAGGCCGCGGCCGGGGGGTGCCCGCCGATGTAGATGAGCTCGTGGTACCCGTGGAAATGCCCCTCCACGCGGATGATCTTGTCCCGGCCGGTGAAGGCCCGGCAGGCCCGGATGAGGTGCAGCGTCGCTTCCGAGCCCGACGAGCAAAAGCGGATGCGGTCGGCGCAGGGGATGCAGTCGCAGAGCTGACGCGCCAGTTCCTCGTGGTATTCGGTCTCGAACGAGTTGACGTAGCCGATTTTCGCGGCCTCGCGCAGGGCCCGGGTGACGGCGGGATGGGCGTGCCCCAGCAGGCCGGCGCCATGGGCGCAGCACAGGTCGATGAACTCGCGGTCCTCGATGCTCCACACCCGGGAGCCGCGGGCGCGCGAGACATAAAAGGGCACGCCGAGGGCCCGGTTCAGCCGCACGGAGGAGTTGACTCCGCCCGGCAGGACCTGCCGCGCCTTGCGATACTGGCTCTTGAGTGTGGGCATGGGAAAAAGGCGGCGGCGGTCAGCGCGGGTTGATCCAACCGACCGCGCGCCAATCGTCGATCGGGTCGAGGGGCCACAACGGCCGGTTGATCCGGCGGTAGGGCAGGCTCGCGAAGCGCGACGAGGCGCAGCCGGGGCAGTCGGAGAGGATGATGTCGGCCGCGAAGGGCCCGAACTCGGCGCGAAAGCCGGCGGGGGACTTGACGATGACCACCTTGAAATCCTTCGGCTCCAGCCCGACGCAGCGGTACATCAGCGGGGTGCTCCCCGGACCCGGCCGCTCCACCAGCAGCAAGGTGACGTCCGCGATCCGGACGACGGCCGCCCGCCCCATGTCGATCCGGAGGTTGGTGCCCCCGTGGCCGTTCAGGACGTAGCCGGCCTGCGGGTGCAAGGACTGCACCACGCCGGTGACCGGCAGGGGCTGGGAAAACACGTGGTCCCGCTTGCCCCCGACCGCGAAGGCAAAGGCGCCGCCCGGGCCGGCCTGGGTCGCATGGGCGACCGCGGGCGCATCGACCATGATCGTCAGGGCGCCGCCGGGAATGCGGCGGCGGATCATTTCCTCGAGCAGGTGGACGCTGTCGCCGCCGGCACCCGAGTTGGTCGCATCGGCCCCATCGGCGATGACCACCGGATGTCCGGCGACGGCCAGCGCCCGGTCGAGGCAGGCGGGCGCCTCGAGGAATTTCACCACCAGCTGTTCCCGGATGGGCCAGCACCGGGCGGCGAGTTCGCCGGCCAGCTGGGATCCGAGGTCCGGTTGCTGATCGGTGACGATCAGCACCGTCCACCCCAGTTGGGGCACGTCCAGATAGGCCTGGGTCATCAGGATGCCGGCGCTCAGGACCGCGCCGCGACCCTCCGCCGCCACGAGGTCCTGGAAGATCGGCTGCAGCGGCGGCACAAAGGTGCTCTGCAATTCCCCGCCGGTGATCATCGGCAGGCGGACCAGGCTGGAGACCGGGCGGGCGCCGGCCAGGATGCGGCGCAGCACGTTCGCCGCCCGCATCCCCGTTTCCCGCTGATCCATGTGGGGAAAGGTGTGGTAGGCGACCAGCGCGCTGGCGCCGCGCACCATCCGCTCGGTGACATAGGCGTGCAGGTCGAGGCTCGCCACCACGGGCAGGTCGGGGCCCACGAGACTGCGGATCTTTTCCAGCAGCCAGCCGTCCAGGTCCGGCTCGTCCGCCCCCATCATCGCGCCATGCAGCGCCACCAGCAGGCCGTCCAGCGGCGGGGCGTTGGCCAGCTGCGCGGCCAGCAGCTCCCCGAACCACGCCTGCGTGCTGGGGGCGGCGGGGCCGCCCGACCAGGCCTGCAGGCGCAGCACGCCCACCGGCTCGACGGCCTCCGGCCACTGCTTCAGCCCCTCCACAAACCCGCCAATCTCGCCCACGGTGCCGTACTGCGCCAGCACCTCGCTCCCCGTGCCGACGCCGAAGTTTTCGAAGTCGGCCCGCACCGTCAGCACCGGGTTGAAGCAGTTCGTTTCCTGCAGGATTTGGATGAGGCCGATGCGTTTCATGGCGGGAAGAGTAGGCGCGGACAACGGACTCATGGCAATTTCCCCTTGGCGGCGCGATCCCGATCGAGCCGGAGCCAGAACCGGCTCATTTCCTCCAGGGTCTTGTCCTTGGTTTCCGGCAGCATCCGCCACACGAACACCGTGCCCGCCGCGCAGATCCCCGCGAAGATCAGGAAGGTGGCGCCCGGCTGGCCGAACCGGTCAATGAACCGCTGCATCACGACCGGAAACAAATTCGCGGTGATGAAGGAGGCGGCAAACATCGAGCACGTGGCGATGCACATGGCCTTGCCGCGAACCCGGTTGGGAAACATCTCCGAGATGACGACCCAGCTGAGCGGGCCCAGGGTCAGCACATAGGAGGCGACGGGCACCAGCATGGCCGCCAGGGCCAGCAGGGGCGGGAGGCGGTAGGTGAAGCTGAGGAACATGAGGATGTGCCCGACCACCATGCCGAAGCCGCCCCCGATCAGGATGTTTCGCCGGGGGAACACCCGGATGAGCCAGAAGGCGACGCCCGTGCAGATCAGAATCCAGGCATCGAGATAAACGGAGTTGAGGATGGCATCCGGGGCGTTGGTGATCCCGGCGGCGACGAACAAGGTGGGGGTGTACAGGATGATCATGTTCACCCCGTCGATCTGCGAGTAAACCATCAGGCCGATGCCGATGAGCAGGGCCAGGCGCACCCCGGGGCGGAACAGTTCGGAAAAACCGCCGGACTCCTCCAGGAGCTCCTCCTGGATCTCCTTCATCACCTGCCCGCCCTGGGTGGGCCCGTTGATCCGGACGAGGACGGCCAGCGCCTCCTTGACCCGGCCCACCGCGGCCAGCCAGCGCGGGCTCTCGGGGACGAACATCAGGCCGAGCATGAAAATCACGACCGGGACGGCCTGGGTGGCGAACATCCAGCGCCAGTGCCCGCCGTAGGACAGCAGATAGTCCACAAACACCGACATCGACAGGCCGATCCCGACGGCCAATTGGAACACCATGACGAGCCGGCCCCGCAGGTGGGCGGGGGCGATTTCCGCGATGAACATGGGCGACACGGTCGAGGCCAGTCCCACCCCCATGCCGCCGACGAAGCGCCAGACAATGAACGCCACGATGTGCCCGGCCAGCGCGCAGCCGATGGCGGAGGCCATGAACAGGACGCCCGCCAGCACCAGGGTGCGCTTGCGGCCGATCGCATCGGCCAGCCACACCCCCATGAGCGGACCGAACGGGCAGCCCAGAATCGCACTGCCCATGACCAGGCCGACCCAGCCCGGGGTGAGCGCGAACTCGGTCTTCAGGAAAATGATCGCGCCGGAAATCAGGGACAGGTCGTAGCCGAACAGGAAGCCGCCCACGGCGGCGACCAGCACCGTCATGTAGAGGTAGAACAGGCTGATCTTTTGCTCCGGTTCGGCCGGAGTTGCCGCTGATTCTGCAATGCTCATGGGTTCGTGGGGGTGGGGTTAACTGGGCGCATACTGGATCCAAAAGCTCTCCCGCCACCTCCCGCCCGGGGGGACGCCCGGCAGCTCGGGCCGGCGGCCGTGCGGCAGCGGATTCAGCGCGTTGATCGTCGCCGCCATCGGCTCGAAGCACACATAGCGCTGGTTCGGCGGGGCGTAGACCACGTCGACCGGGTAGTTGGGGCCCTGGATCATCGTGATCCGCCCTTCCCCACCCTCGACCCAGAACTCCGCGCCTCCGTCCGCGCCGCGCTGCAGATTGCAAAGCACGTGGCTGGACGGCAGTCCGGCGAGCAGGACGGAGTCCGGCAGCTGCAGCGGCCGGGTTTCACCCGTGGGCAGATACTTTTCCGACAGGAGGATTTCGTCTCCGCCGGCGAGACGGACCCTCCAGGAGTCCCGGGGTGATTCGGGCAGCTGGAAGTAAGGGTGATAGCCCAGCGAGACGGGCAGCCACTCGGCGGCCTGATTCTCCAGCTGGGTCTCCACTTCCAGCACGCCTTGCTGGAGGCGGTGGGTCATGACGAGCGTGTGCGCGAAGGGAAATTGCGCCATCAGCGCCGGATGCCTTCCGAACTCCAGGCGACAGACCGACCGCGCGGAAACGTCATCGGCCTCGAGCGAGACGAGCTCCCAGTCCGGCGAGCAAGTCAGCAGGCCGTGGATGGGCAGGCCGTTGCCGTCGCGCAGGAAATTGCCCAGGCGGGGATCCAGCAGGTAGCGCCGGCCGTTGACCTGATAGGCGTCCTGCTCCAGCCGGTTGGCCCACGGGCCCATGAAGGGGATGCCGAAGAACACCGGCTGCTGCCGCAGCTGACCGAGGTTCGGCGGGGTCCGGAGGATGCTCCGGCCCTGCACCTTCATGGCGTACGCGTTATTGCCGATGGTGCGGGCAATGGAGACTTCGACCCCGCGGGCGGCATCGCCCAGTCGCACCACCTCCTCTCCATCGACGACCTCCTGCGAGGCGGTGTAGTTGGCGGCGGGGGCCATGAGTGGATGAGCGTGGGCGAAGCGGGTCTGGGCTGGCAGCCCCGCGGTCAAAATGTGTGGGTGAAATGATTTCTCTGATGCGGGCACCAGCCGGCTCCTCCCTACCATGGCGAGGGAGGGCCGCTAAACCCTGCATATCATGCTGAATTAAGTGATGACTGGGCTGGAGGTTGTGACGACGGGCCGGGTTATCGGTCCCGCACGAGCGAGAGGCACAGTCCATCCGGCGACAGGTCGGTCCGCACGCGTTGGACATCGCCCGCCGATAAGTCCCCGTGCAGGTGCAGCGCCTTGCCCGCCGCCTGAATGCGCTGCAGATCAGGCAAGAGCTCGAGCAAGGTCGGACCCAGCGGATCCACGACCACATTCACGGCGGTCAGGCTCGGGATCTCCAGCACGGCCGGAAGCATGCGCAGGGAGGCCGAGTGCAGGTGCAGCAGGGAATAGGGAAAGGCCTCCGCAATCGCGCGGTCGCAGTCCCAGAAGACCTCGCGATACATGCTTTCCGAGATGAACCCGGCGGCATCTTCCTGGTAGACCGCCACCGGTCCCGGAGCCCACACCCCCATGGTGCCAGCGACATGCCCCCCCTGGTACGAAGGAATCTGGCGGTACTGGGTGCGCAGCACCTGGATCCAGATGTCGGTGCACTGCCGCGCCAACCGCTTCACCGCCTCGGGATGGTCGTACAACTCGGTGTAGAACGACAGGCCCAGCAGCGCCGCCAGCATGTCCGAGGGGCCGCGTAGGAGCGTGTGCCCCGCCGGATACTCGTCGCCGAAGTGCTGGGCGAGATTGCGGGTGAAGGCCGTCATCAGCCGCAGCCAGCCGTTCGTCGCCAGGTCGAGGCGGTCCAGATCGGGCACCACGTCGGGCGGCGTCGCGGTCATGGACAAAGAGGTGGTGGAGACGTGGACGCCGCAGCCGATGATCGCCTCCATCCACGGCAGGGCGCGCGGGGGCTTCAGCACCCAGTACAAATCACCATCGAGCGCCGCCCCGCGGAGCATCCGGCGGAAGTAAGTTTCGATGAAGGCCTCCGGCTCCGGCACGTCCGCCAGCGAGAGCGGCCCGGCCTTGATTCCCAGATCCAGGAAGGGCTGCAGAAAAAAGGTGCCTTCGCGGGATTCGCCGATGAGCAACCGATCGGCGGGCTCGCGGCCCCAATACCGGCGGTGCAGTTCTTTTAATTCCAGTCCCATGGTGATTTCCCAACCCCTGCAGGCGAAATCCAGCGGCCTCCATTCATCCTTAAAAACCGGTCGCCGGCGAGTCAGGATTTCCGGCCGCCGGCCAAATTCAAGGGTGCAATGTCCGGGAAATGCTCCACGATCGAGTAACTGCCCGGTGCGGATATTTCTGCGGCCCCCACCCGCAGTCGTCCGACCACCGAATTTTGTCTTCACCGCTGGACTCAACCACACGCGACCACGCTCAACGCATGACGGAGGCCCCCTCCACCACCAACCGGTCCCGGCTGGAAGCGGCGATCGCCGGCCGACCGGTGACGCACCCGGTCTATGCGGTTTACGACGGCTTCGTGACGACGCGGCCCCACGTGGACTGGCCGCGGCTGTTCGCGCTGGGGCTGGGCCAAATCAGCCACGCCGACGTGCTCCGGCACGAGCATCCGAACCTGCAGATCGTTGAGACGACCCGCCAGGTGAACGGCCAGACCCGGCGCGACGTGCGCTGGATCACCGACCGGGGCGAGCTGCACCAGTGGTACCTGGGCGATTGGCGCCAGGAGCATTTCATCAAGACGCCCGAGGACTACCGGATCATGCGCCGGGCCTGGGAGGGGGTGAAGATCACGGCCGACGACACGGCGTTCCTCGCCGCGGAACGGCAGGTGGGCGACAATGGCGTGACCTTGGGCAACATCGCCGGCATGGGCCTGGGGCGCACCCCGCTGATGGTCCTGCAGGTCGACTGGGTCGGCCTGGAGCGGTGGTCGGTCGATCTGGCCGACGAGCTGCCGCCCATGATGGAACTGCTGGAGTTCATGAACGAGCTGAAGCTGGAGGAATTCCGCCAGGCGGTCCGCACGCCCGCCCGCCAGATCAAGCTCTGGGAAAATCTTTCCATCCAGACGCTGGGGCCGGACCGCTACCGCCGGCACCTCGTCCCGCTGTACTCAAAAATCCTCTCCATCCTGCAGGCCGCCGGGAAGCAGCTGCAGGTGCATTACGACGGGCAGCTCCGCGTCATCGCCGATCAGGTGGCCCAACTGGACTTCGACGGCATCGATTCACTCACGCCCCCCCCCGAGGGCGACCTGACCGTCGCCGAGGCCCGGCGGCTCTGGCCCGACCGGATGCTGTGGTGTCACCCCTCGCTGGATTGGTTTCGCGACGGGGGCAAGGGCCTCGGTCCCCTGATCCGGGGGCTGGTCAAGGACGCCGGGCCACGGCGTTTCTGCCTGATGATCAGCGAGGAGATCCCGCCTGACTGGGCCCAGACCGTGCCCCAGGTATTGTCCCTGCTGCAGGAGGGCCCCCGCTCGGGCTGAGCCCCGCCGGCCATCCGACCCGCGGGCGACCACCGACTCATGAACTCCAAGGATGTCGTCCGCCAGTCCCTCGCCCATCGCGCCGGCCGTGTGCCGGTGGATTTCGGCAGCACATCCGTCACCGGCCTCCATGTCAGCGTCGTGGAAGCCCTCCGGCGCCACTACGGCCTGCCGGCCGGGCCCGTCCGGGTGTTCGAGTTTTATCAGATGCTGGGCGAGGTCACCGACGACCTGCGGGAGGCGATGGGGATCGACACCGTGGGGGTGCTGCCGCGCGGCACGGCGTTCGGCTTCACGACCGAGGGTGCTTGGCGGGAATGGCGCTGCCCCTGGGGGCAGGTGGTGCTGGTGCCCGCGGGCTTCCAGACCCGGACCGATCCCAACGGCGACATCCGCATTTTTCCCGGCGGCGACCTCACCGTGCCGCCCAGCGGCCACATGCCGGCCTCCAGCTACTTCTTCGATGCCATCATCCGGCAGCCGCCCATCGACGAGGCGAAACTCAATCCCGCCGACAACCTGGAGGAATACGGGCTCCTGAGCGACCTGGACGTGGCCTACTGGACCGAGCGGGCCCAGGCGCTGCGCCACTGCCCGCGGCTGGTCGTGGGGAACATGGGCGGGACCGGCTTGGGCGACATCGCGCGGGTGCCGGGCATCTCCCTGCGCCACCCGAAGGGGATCCGCGACGTCAGCGAGTGGTACATGGCCATCGTGGAACGGCGCGACTACGTGCACGCCGTCTTCGAGCGCCAATACGAAATCGCCCTGCAGAACCTCGTCCGCTTTCACGCCATCATGGGCGACGTCATTGACGTGCTGTTCGTCTGCGGCACCGACTTCGGCACCCAGGCCTCCCAGTTCTGCTCGGTGCAGACGTTTGATGAGCTCTACCTCCCCCACTATCGCCGGCTCAACGACTGGGTGCACCGCCATACGACGTGGAAAACCATCAAGCATTCCTGCGGGGCGATTGACCCGCTGCTGCCCAGCCTGATCCGGGCCGGCTTTGACATCATCAATCCGGTGCAGTGCTCGGCCACCGGGATGGACCCGCGGCACCTCAAGCAGGCCTACGGCCGCGACCTCGTGTTCTGGGGCGGCGGCGTCGACACCCAGCACACCCTGCCCTTCGGCACGCCGGACCAAGTCCGCGCCGAGGTGCGGGAGCGCCTGCGCCGCTTCAGCCCGGACGGCGGCTTCGTCTTCAACTCGATCCACAACATCCAGGCCCGCACGCCGCTGCCCAACATCCTCGCCATGCTGGAGGCCGTGCGCGCCTTCAACGCCGGGGACTGAGGCCATCCCGTGGAACGAGACCCCCAGATGCGTCCCGCCGGCCCGCCGCGACGCCCCGGCCAGGCCGGGACAATGGAATGATTTCGCCAACCCGCACCAAATCGCAATCCTCTGCCCCGTGCCCCTCCTCCTACCGGTCGACCGCCTCCCCCTCCTCGCCCTGCTCCAGATCACCGACCGCACCACCGTCTACGCGGTGATCGCCGGCTACCTCCTCGTGCTCGTGGGGGTGGGCCTGGTCTTCCGGCGCTTCAGCCGCGACACCAGCGATTATTTCCGCGCCGGCGGTCAGGCCACGTGGTGGCTGGTGGGAGGCAGCGTGTTCATGGGCGGCTTCAGCGCGATGACCTTCACCGGGGCGGCCGGCATGGCCTACCAGGCCGGCTGGAGCCTCGTCCTCCTGTATGGCTCCGGGGTCATCGGCTACCTGCTCATGGCGATGGGGCCGTCCGTCTGGTTCCGCCAGACGCGCATGGTCACCGCCGCCGACGTGATCCGGCTGCGCTTCGGCCCGGGCATGGAACAGTTCTACGCCTACCTGCAGTCCTGCACCGCGCCGCTGTTCGGCGGCATTCACCTCTACTCCCTCGCGATCTTCACCACCTCCCTGCTGGGCCTCGATGTCCGGGTGGCGATCGTGGTGCTGGGCGTGGTCGTCCTCTTCTACACCGCCATGAGCGGCGCCTGGGCGGTGCTGGCGGCCGACTTCATCAAGGGGCTGGTCCTGCTGCCGATCACCATCGCGGTGGCGGTGGTCTGCCTGGTCCGGCTTGGCGGCATCAGCGGGCTGCTCCAGCACATCAGCGCCGCCGGGCTGCAGACCGCCTTCGCGCCCGTCAAGTCGTACGAGACGGTGGCGGGGCTGCACAACATCACCGCCGGCTACTTCACGTGGGGGTTCATCACCGCGTATTACTGCACCCAGATCATCGCCACGAACAACTTCACGACCGCCGGCAAGTTCCTGGCCGTGAAGGACGGCCGCGAGGCGCGCCGGGCCAGCCTGCTGGCGGCCGCGGCGCTGCTGGTGGGCATGTTCATTTTCTTCATTCCGCCGATGACCGCCCGCCTGCTGATCCCGGCCGAAGTGGCGGCCATGCCGCTGCGGAATCCCACCGAAGGCGCCTATGCCGCGATCGCGATGTACCTGCTGCCCTCCGGGCTCGTGGCGCTGGTCCTCGTCGGCATGTGCGCCTCGACCATGAGCACGCTCGACTCGGGCCTGACCAACCTCGCCAGCCTGATCACCCAGAACATCTATCCGGCGCTGTGCCGGTTATTCCGCCTCACCCCCTGGGAAGGGCGGGCCCGCCTGGTCCTGGCGCGCGTGGTCAACCTCCTCTGCGCCCTCACCATCATCACCTGCGCGCTGGTCATGGAGCGGCTCGGCACCGGCGGCGTGTTCAACCTCATGGTCAATCTCGTCGCCCTCGTGCTGGCCCCCGTGACGGTGCCCATGATGTGGGGCATGTTCGTGCGGCGCGTCCCCCTCTGGGCCGCCCCCGTTTCCATCATCGTCGGCCTCGTGGTCTCCTTCAGCATTGCCCTGGTCCCGAAGCTGCTCGGCACCGCCCCCTGGTATTATCACCAGCAGATGTTTTCGGTGTATGCCGCCGGCACCCTGGCCTTCCTCGGCGCCCGCCTCGCCTGTCGGCGGGACGATCCGGCGGTCGACGCCCGGGAGGCGGAGTACTTTTCCCGGCGCAACCGTCCGGTGGATTTCGCCACCGAAATCGGGCAGGGCAACGACGGTCGCCAGATGCGGATCGTCGGCCTTTTCGGCCTCGTCATGGGGGCGGCCATTCTCCTGCTGCTCCTGCCCGCCAGCAGCGCCGGCCACAGTGGTAAGATCCTGCTGATCGCGGGCAGCACCGCGACCATCGGCGGCGTGCTGATGTATTTCGGCTACGCCAACCGGAGCACCTGATCGGCCGGGACGCAGCCCGGCGTCGCGGGGCGTGCCAGTGGTGGCCCCCGGCCGGAGGCCCGCCGGCGGGGCGGGCGGGGCGGGCGGGGCGGCGAACTACGGCGCCTTGCGCAGCAGGATCTCGTCGTTCCCCCGTTGCTCGATCTGGATGCGAAAATTGGTTTCGAGCATGTGCAGCAAAGCCGGGATATTGTCCGACCGCAGGATTCCGCTCAGCTGCAGATTGCGCAGTTCCGGGCTCTCCAGCACCAGTTGCCGGCGATTGTGCTGGTTGAAGGTCATCACGACCATTTCCAGCGGGGTTCCGGTGAATTCAAGGCGGGGATTGAGCCAAGTCAGCTTGTGGGTCAATTCCAGCGCGGCCAGCGGGGCCACCGTCAGGGCCGGGGGTTGACTGGTCCCGGTGAACGGGGCCACCACCACATGCTCACCGGCACCGACCAACGCGGGAGCCGTGACGCCGGCCGGCGCGGCCGCGGCGGGGGTTGACTGCGCGACGGAAACGCGGCCTTCGGTGACGATCACTTCGACGGACTTGGCGCCCAGGTCGACGCAAAACGCCGTGCCCACCGCGCGGACCGAAACGTCGTCGGCTGTGACCACGAAGGGGCGGTGCGGGTTCTTCGCGACCTGAAAGCGGGCCATGCCGCGGCGGAGCGTCACCGCGCGGACCTCCGGGGTGAAGGTGACCTCGATCTGGGCGCCGTCCTTCAAGTCGACGGTGGATCCATCCGGCAGGGTCTGATGGGCGGCAGCCACCACCACCAATGACATCACGGAGTTGTTCGAGGGCGCCGGTGTCTGCTGCCAGCGCCACAGGAGTCCGACCCCCACGAACGCCCCCGCGGCAAAGGCCAGCAGACCAGTCCGGCGGCGCCGCCGCCGATGATCCCGGACCTTTAATTCCGACAAAACACCGTCGACCGTCCCCGCGCGCCGCGGCCAGTCCAGCACCGACCACCCGGCGGCCGAGGCCTCCGGGGATTCGTGGGATTGGTTGGATTCAGCGGGTTTCATCCGAAAAGGAGTCCTCCATGCCGCGTTTGCGCAGAAAGGACCCGCAGCGCTTTATGCCGCGGGAGAGATGGGCCTCAACAGTTTTCTCAGATAGCCCGAGCAAAGCGGCTACTTCCTTCTGCGGCATGTTCTTAAGTTTGCGAAGAATGACGATTTCACGGCACCGGACCGGCAGGGCATCGATGGCCTGGGCCAGCAGCAGGATCTTCTCCTGACGGCTGAGCACGCCAATCGTATCCGCGCCATCTTCTATGGCGTGCAGACCTTCCAAATCCCTTACTGTGTGGACCGGGGAAACCTTGCTGCGTCGCCGCAGGTCGATCGCCGTGTGGCGGGCGATTTGGAACAGCAGGGCCTTGGCCGAGCGCACCGGCTGCAGCAGTCGCGTCCGCCAGATCCGCAGCAGGGACTCCTGCACGATGTCATCCACGTCGCGTTCCGTCGGGAACGAGTTCTTCAGGTAGGCCCGCACCGCGGCGGCGTGGGGCTGCACCTCGTCTGAAAACCAGCGGGACTGTTCCGCGCTGCTATCAATCGATTTGGGTGAGGGAGGCACGGCGCGAACAGGCTGCCCTGTCACCGGAAACCTGTGGCAGACTTCCTCGCGGCTGACAAGGGGAGATACCTTGGAAAGCCTCCCCCATCCCGCCTGCCCCGACGGGGTGATCGCTCGTCTGGCGATGGAGGGTCCGGACAGGCCGGGCGACGCCGCAGGCGGCTCGGGCCGCGCGTTTCCCCCGGAATAAATCCCGACAAATAGGCCGGAGATCCGAAGATCCCCCGCGCGCGAAAACTGCCGAAATCCTACCAGATGTACGTGGCGGTCAGCTTCGTCTGGCGACCGTCCTCTAGCATCGCACTGACCGAACTGCTCAAGAAGTACATGTTCAAGCCGTCCGAAATGTTCGTCATGCCTAGGCGATAGACGATCCTCCGGCGACCGGAGAGACTCTGCCGGTACTCCGCAAACCCGTCGAAGGAGTCGAAGGCCGGGCATGTGAGTTTCGCCGTGCCGTCGATCGAGTCACCCTGGCGCTTGTAACCGCCACCCACCGCAAAAGCCGGGGTGACGTTGTAGCGCATCCAGAAGTTGAAAGTCTGCTTCGGGACAAAGCTCGCCCGCGCGCCGGTGATGGTCGACGGACCATTCGCCGAGAAGTAGCCGATGAGGCCTGAGATCTTCTTGTCGTCACTGGTATAACCAAGTTGGGCGTCCCAGCCGTTGTTCTCCTGGTGGCCGTCCTGGGTGTAAAAGCCGGCGTGCAGGGGATCGGGATCCACGCGCCACTTGTTATCCACCGCCAGTTGGAAATAAGCCATGGAACCATAGAAGTTGCCGCCCATGGCGTGGAGGTTGTCGATCTTGACTCCAATTTCGTCGTTCTTGCCCGACTCCGGCAGCAACGTCGAGCCGTCGTACTTGAAGATCGCGCCGACCGCGAGGTAGCCCTCGTCGTGCCCCACGTACATCCCCGCATTCTTAGTGAACTGAAAGACCGCGCCATAGCGCCAGACGTAGACCGTGTTGACCTTCGACGTACTGGGATTTCCCGCAAACGGGCTGTCTTTGAGACTCCGCGTCTGGCTCCAGAAATAACGCTCATCGTAATTGTAACGGGTCCCCAAGTTCAGCTTTAGTTTACCGTCCAGCAGTTCGAGCGTGTCGGTCGCCATCACCCCCCCCAGCCATTGCGTGTTGTACGGTTGGTAGAGACTGTTCTGGGTGGTGGCCGAGGCGGTGCTGAGCACCCCGCCGGGCGGCGGGGGATGCAAGACGCTGAAAGTGGTCCAGGGTGGCTGCTGGTATTCCGGATACAGGCCCGCCTGCGCCGTGCTGGCGTTCCACCGATATTGGTTGGTCCAGTTATTCACGGTGAACGCGGTCACCAGATGGTTGCTCAGGCCCGGAGCGAACTCCACGGCATCCCACGACACAGACATGTCCAGGGTCCACTGCTTGAACATGTAATCGCCGTGGGCCGCATAAATTGTTGCGGAATCGTTGCCGGGAGCAGGCAGCGTCGAGCGACTGGTAAAGTTACCGCCCCAGGACTTCGGGTGATCAACTTCGGTCACGAACTGAAACTTAAAACTCCACTCTTCCGACAGTTGGCCCGTCAACACGGTTTGCGTCGAGAACTCCTGGTCCTCGCTGTGCGAGCCGGGAAAGTAGTTGTTGGCGATCAGGCTCCGGATGGGACGTCCTCTGTCGTCAAGCGGGACCGTGCTATTGCGGTAGTTGCGCAGGTTGAATTCCGCCCGGGTCTTCAGCTTGACCTTCGTATTGATGTCATACGTGAGCGACGGGGCGAACACCAATGACTTAGTGTAATCCCCGCTGAAGCCCGCGCGCTGGTAAGCGAGGTCGCCGAGCACCAGACGCACCTGCAGTCGGCGGTCTTTCAGGAACTCATAGCCAACATCGATCAGGCCGGAGTAGAACGAGTCCGTGCCAAATGAAACCTCCACCTTGTTGATCGGATTCCGATGGGCCCACTTCGGCATCAGGTTGATGTAGCCACCGTACGCGCCAAACGGGCCATAGAGCAGCGCCGAGGGTCCCTTGATGACCTCCATCCCATCCAGGTTGAAGTTGCTCATCGGTCCCACACTCGCCGAGGTCGCCCCGTCGACGGCCCAAAACTGCGCCCGAAACCCGCGAATCGAAGCCCCAGAAAATACGCTCGGGGAACCGTACGTCGTCACCGCCGGGACGGCCTTCGACAAGACCTGCCACGGATCGACGGCGCCCATGTCGTCCATCAGGTCGCGGGTGATGACGCTGACCGTGGCGGGCACGTCAAAAACCTTTGAGGCCACCCGTGATCCGCTCAGCGTTTCGGACGCAATGTAACCTTCGTTGATCCCGCTCCGCACTTCAAACGGACTGAGTTTGACGGTTTCACTCTTGTCCGGTTCGGCGTCAGCCGGATGGGCTAACTGCGTGGGGCCTAGCGCGACGAATGGAGAACGGATCGCGCCCGGCGGTGCCGGGGGCTTCACGTCCCTCGGCCGTTCCGGCGCCGGACTGGCGCGGCTCACAATCAGGGCCCCGTTACTCTTGTCATACACCGAAACGAGGCCCGTGTTCGACAGCAACCGCGAGATCGCCTCCGTCGCGGTGTACTCACCCTTGACCGCATTGGTCGTCACGCCCGCAGCGATCCGCGTCGCGAAGATCACATCGACGCCCGACTGCCCGGAGAAGCGCTTCAGCGACACATCAGCCGGCTCGGCTGGGAGGTCGAAAGCCGTCGGCGCCTGGGTGGCGGCGGTGGCTCGATCCGGACAATAAACGAGCCCGATCGCAAAAAATAACCAGACGCCCGTGTGTGCTCGAATGAACGATGAACATCGTCGGACCCTGTTCGCCCCCACGGGGCAAACCACTGACCCTGAGCACAGCTGCATGCCGCAACTATTGCCGCTACTTGAAGGCGTAACAACAGCAAAAATCCCTGCACTAGTTCTGCTAGTGTTTGGTATCAGATAGCATAGCCCATGTGCAGATCTGCCTAAACCAGCCTCGTCAGGCCCATGGGCTCGCCTGAGTGTGCGGCCACTAGACGAGAGGGGCTTCAAACTTGCCGGTGCGCACGGCGCGCTGGTGACGATGAAGCGATCCATAGCGGAAAGCCCCGCTACGGACTGCGCTGCGCAGTACGCGACGACTGACCGGCTGGGAAGCACTATCCAGGCACAAAAAAGCGCGGGGATCCGAAGATCCCCGCGCCTGCCTGCTAACCGTAAACTAGATTACCAAATGTACGATGCGGTCAGCTTGGTCTGGCGACCGTCTTCCTGCTGGACCGCAAGCGCGCCACTGAGGAACGTGGCATTCAGGCCATCCTGCATGTTCGTCATGCCGAGGCGGTAGACGATCTGCTGCTTTCCGGAGAGCTTCTGCCGGTATTCAGCAAACATGTCGAAAGAACCGAAAGCCGGAGAAGTGAGCTTCGCCGTGCCGTCGATCGAATCGCCAATGTGGTGATAGCCACCGCCGAACGCCACGGTCGGGGTGACGTTATACCGCAGCCACAGGTTGAGCGTTTCTCTCGGGACAAAGCTCGCCCGCGTGCCGGTGATTGTGGTCGGTCCATCCGCCTTGAAGTAACCGAAGATCGCGGAGATTTTCTTGTCGTCGCTGGTGTAGCCCAGTTGGGCGTCCCAACCGTTGTTCTCTTGGTGGCCGTCCTGGATGAAGAAGCCCGCGTGCGCCGGATCCGGATCGCCGCGCCACTTGTTGTCCACCGCGAGTTGGAAGTACGCCATCGAACCGAAGAAATTCCCGCCGAGGGCGTGGAGATTGTCGATCTTGACGCCGACTTCCTCGTTCGTGCCCGATTCCGGCAACAGCGTCGAGCCATCGTACTTGAAGATGGCACCGACCGCTAGGTAGCCCTCGTCGTGACCGCAGTACAGGCTCACGTTCTTGGTGGGTTGATAGACTGCGCCATACCGCCACAGAAAGATCGTGTTGACCTTCGCCGGACCGGGATTGCCGGTGAACCCAGCATTCTTCACGGCCTGCGTCGTGCTGTGGAAATAACGTTCGTCATAGTTGAACCGCGTGCCCAGGTTCAGTTTCACCTTGCCGTCGAACATTTCGAACGTGTCCGTCCCCACCACGCCACCCAGCCAT